>CAJXWJ010000001.1 GCA_913062925.1 uncultured Pseudorhodobacter sp.
GATGCCCCCACCACAGCTGGCGCGAGATGCACCAAGGCTCGATATTCTCCAGCCAATGGAAATAGGTCTTCTCGCCCGACTCTGGCATGATCTTCGTCGCGCCCGAACGCACGGCCTCCAGCGCAGGCTCGACGATCTTGGCGGTGTCCACAAACCACTGATCGGTCAGCATCGGCTCGATCACCACCTTTGATCGGTCGCCAAACGGCTGCATGATCTTTTTCGCCTCGACAAAAGGCTCGCGGGTCAGATGCTCGGAGCCGGTCTCGGGGTCGATCTCACTCATCAGCGTCGAGACGCAAAGCCCCAGCGCGTTAATATCGGCGATTACCGCCTTGCGAGCCTCAAAGCGGTCGAGCCCGCGATATTTCTCGGGCACCAGGTTCAGGCTGTCGACCTCGGCCTCGCTGGTGGCAGCCCCTGCCGCGATCTCGCGCGCGCGGGCAACACAATCAGCATAGGGCGCGCCATCGCTGCGCATCTGCGCGCGGGTGTCCATCAAACGGTAGCAGGGCAGAGTGTTGCGCTTGGCCACCTGATAGTCGTTGAAATCATGCGCGCCGGTGATCTTCACCGCCCCCGAACCAAAGGTCGGATCAGGATATTCATCGGCAATAATCGGGATCAAGCGATCACAAAGCGGCAGATGCACCATCTTGCCGATAATCGCCTGATAGCGCGCATCAGACGGATGCACCGCAACCGCGCCATCGCCCAGCATGGTCTCGGGCCGGGTGGTGGCAATCGAGATATAATCGCGCTTCTCGCGCAAGATCACCGCGCCGTCTTCGTCTTTCTCAATGTATTCATAGGTCTCACCATTCGCGAGCCGGTATTTGAAATGCCACATGTGGCCGGCCACTTCGACATTCTCGACCTCAAGATCTGAAATGGCGGTTTCAAAATGCGGGTCCCAATTGACCAAACGCTTGCCGCGATAGATCAGCCCCTTGGTGTACATATCCACAAAAACCTTGACCACCGCGTCTGGGAAATTGCCCGACATGGTGAAAGCCTCGCGGTCCCAATCACAAGACGCCCCAAGCCGCTGCAACTGGTTGATAATGGTGCCGCCCGATTGCGCCTTCCACTGCCAAACCTTGTCCAGAAAAGCCTCGCGGCCCATCTCGCGGCGCGAAGGCGCTTTGGCCTTGGCCAATTCACGCTCGACCACCATCTGCGTCGCAATGCCGGCGTGATCGGTGCCAACCTGCCACAGCACATCATGCCCGCGCATCCGGTGCCAGCGGATCAAAATATCCTGCAGCGTGTTGTTAAAGGCATGCCCCATATGCAAAGACCCGGTGACATTCGGCGGCGGGATCATGATCGAAAACGCCTCGGCCCCCGCCCGCGCATTCGCCCCCGCGCGCCCCACCTTTTGATCAATCCATTGCGCCGAAATCCGGGCTTCGGCTTCGGCAGCGTTAAAGGTCTTTTCCATCGGCATCGCGGGCTTCCTTGCAACTGTTGGCTTGCAATACCCAATTGCCGTCAAAAGGCCAAGCGCGACTTCCCTTTCATCTTGGCAAAAATATCCCCGCCGGAGGCGCAGCTTTCAGCCCGCGCGGCGCGTGCCGGATCAAACCGCCCGGTCCAGCCGCGTCGACAGATGGATCAGGCTTTCGCTCGATTTCACCCCCGTCAGCCCGCCGATCTGATCCAGCACCCCGTCCAGCACCTGCGTATCCGCCGCTGCAATCTGCAACAACAGATCAAACCGCCCCGAGGTGGTAAACACCCGCTCAACCTCGGCCACCGCCTTCAGCCGGCTCAGGATCCCTGCTTGCGACCGTGGCTCGATGGTCAACAAAACCGAGGCCCGCAGCCGGCCTTGCCGCGCGGCCTCGCCCAGTTTCAGCGTATAGCCCGCGATCACGCCGCTGGTCTCCAACCGCTCCAGCCGCGCCTGAATGGTCGAGCGCGCCACCTTCAAACGCCGCGCCAAAGTCGCCACAGACATGCGTGCATCCGCCCCCAGCAGTGCCAAGATGTTGCGATCCAGCTCATCCATACAAAATGTATCCTTTTTTGGTTATTATAACGAAGAATTCCGGCATTTATATAGTTTTGTTCGGTGAAATTGTAGCCCATATGCGGCATCCTAAGTTGCAGGAAAAGGGCGGCTCATACGCACCTGGCCTGGTTGGAAAAACCATGCAGGTGCCGAGCCCCAAAAGGCAGCGGAGGGACTTGCATCTTGTTGGCAGAAAGGATCACGCCGATGGGACTGTCCAAGACAATCTGGACCAATCCGACCGAGTATTTGCGCACACAGCAGCCGGAAAATCCGGTGCTGTTTTTCGCACCCCAAGCGGTGCAGGCCTTGGCGCGCACATTCCTGAACGGGTTTCCGGGTTTGGTGACCTATGCGGTCAAATCGAATCCTTCGGAAGAAGTGATCGAAAACCTGATCGCGGCAGGGGTCAAAGGCTTTGACTGCGCCTCGCCCTTCGAGATTGACCTGATCCGGCGCTTGGCGCCCGATGCGGCAATCCATTACCATAACCCCGTGCGCTCGCGCACAGAAATCGCCTTTGCGGTCAAACATGCGGTCAAAAGCTATTCTGTTGATTCCAAAACAGAATTGGCAAAGCTGATCGAAATGGTGCCGTCCGAGGCTTGCGAGATTTCGGTGCGCTTCAAGCTGCCGGTTGCGGGGGCTGCCTATAACTTTGGGGCGAAATTTGGCGCCACGGCAGAAGATGCAGTGGACTTGCTGCGCACGGTGGCTGCTGCGGGCTATATCCCCTCGATCACCTTCCATCCGGGCACGCAATGCACCGATCCCGCCGCTTGGGCGTCTTATATCCGCGAAGCTGCGGTGATTGCGCAAAAAGCGGGCGTCAAGATCGCGCGTCTGAACGTCGGCGGCGGCTTTCCAAACCACCGCGCGGTTGGGGTGATGCCACAGTTGCAAGCCACCTTTGACATCATCGACGCGGTCACGGCCGAGGCCTTTGGCGACGCGCGCCCGGCGCTTGTCTGCGAACCCGGTCGCGGCATGTGCGGCGATGCCTTCACGCTGGCCTCGCGCGTCAAAGCCGTGCGCGACGACATGCATGTGTTTTTGAACGACGGGCTTTACGGCGCGCTGTTCGAGATGGGCCAGATCGGCATCATCGACCGCATCGACGTGATCTCGGCCGAAGGCGTGCCGCGCCATGGTGAAAGCCTGCCGCGGATCTGTTTCGGTCCGACCTGCGATTCGGTCGACCGTCTGCCCGGCGATGTGCCTTTCCCCTCTGACATCGCCGAGGGCGATTTCGTGATCTGGCATGGCATGGGTGCCTATTCCACAGTCACCAACAGCCGCTTTAACGGCTTTGGCGAGCTGAGCATGGTGACGGTGCTGACCCAAACGGTTTAATTTCGCCGAAACAAAAACTTCATGCGCCCTTGGCTGGACAAAATCAGCCAAGGGCGTAGTTATTTTGAGATGGCGATCTTGGAGGGTGGCATGTCGAAATTTGGCGCAGCGCAGGGTGTGGGGCGGCTGGAAGATATCCGGCTGCTGACGGGCGAGGGGCGCTATGTCGATGATATCACCCCCAAAACAGCCCTTCACGGCTATTTCCTGCGCGCGCAGATGGCACATGCGGGGATCACGGCGCTGGATCTGGCGGCGGCGCGTGCGGCTGATGGCGTGCATCTGGTGCTTGCGGCGGCCGATCTAGAGGCGATGGGCGTGATCTTGGGCATGACCGGCGCGCAGGTGCGCACGCGTCAGGGCGGCAAGGGTGCTGGCCCCGAACGTCCGGTGCTGGCGCGCGACGCGGTGCGCTATGCCGGCGAGGCGGTGGCCTTGGTGGTGGCCGATAGCCTGAGCCAAGCGCGCGACGCGGCAGAGCTGATCGGGCTTGATGTCGAAGAGCGCCCGGTGATCACCGCTTTGGTGCCTGGCGGCGAGGCCATTCATCCGCAAGCCCCCGGCAATCTGGCGTTTGACTACAGCCTTGGCGACGAGGCGGCGGTGGCTGCGGCCTTGGACGCTGCGGCGCATCGGGTGGCTTTGGATGTGGTGCACAACCGCATTATCGTGGCCTCGATGGAGCCGCGCGGCTGTTTTGCCGAATGGCAAGACGGGCGGCTGCATCTGGCGGTGAACGGGCAGGGCGTCTGGGTGCAAAAGGGCGAGCTTGCGCGGCAATTGCGGCTGGACCCTGCGGCGGTGCGGGTGACCAACCCCGATGTCGGCGGCGGCTTTGGCATGAAGGGCATGGCCTATCCCGAATATATCGCCATCGCGGCAGCCGCGCGGGCCTTGGGGCGTCCGGTGCGTTGGATGTCGGACCGATCCGAAGCGATGCTGACCGATAACGCTGGCCGCGATTTGCTGGCGCGGGCAGAGCTTGGCTTTGACGCCGATCTGAAAATCACCGGCCTGCGGGTGCATATCGTCTCGAACCTTGGCGCCTATAACTCGCAATTCGCGCAGATGATCCAGACCGAGCTTTATTCCAAGGTGCTGACCGGCATCTATGACATCAAAACCGCCCATATGGGCGTGCTGGGGGTCTATACCAACACCACGCCGGTTGATGCCTATCGCGGCGCGGGGCGGCCCGAGGCGAATTTGACCATCGAGCGGGTGATGGATCACGCCGCCCGCGTGCTGGGCGTGGACGGCTTTGATCTGCGAATGCGCAATGTGATCAAGGACTTCCCCTATCCGCTGTTGTCGGGCGCGCAGGTCGATTGCGGCGATTTCGCCAATGTGCTGGCGGTTGCGCGCGCGCGGGGCGATGTGGCGGGCTATGCCGCGCGTAAGGCTGCCAGTGAAGCGCGCGGCATGCTGCGCGGGCTGGGGGTGGCAAGCTATCTCGAGGCGATCTTGGGCTCGCCGGTTGAAACCGCGCGGGTGGTGTTGCAGCCTGACGGCGGCGCGACGCTTTATGTCGGCACCCAGTCCAACGGGCAGGGCCACGAGACGGTTTACGCCCGCATGCTGTCCGAGCAAACCGGCATTGATGTCGCATTGATCCGCATTGTGCAGGGCGACAGCGATGCCATTCCAACCGGCGGCGGCACGGGGGGCTCGCGCTCGGTCACGGTGCAGGGCACGGCGACAAAGGCGGCCGTGGGCGCGCTTGTGGCTGGCATGATCGACTTTTTGCAAAGCGATGTCGGGGTGAAAGAGGTCAGTTTTGACGGCACAGCGTTTTCGGCCCCCAATTCCAACATGAGCCTGACCATGGCCGAGGCTGCGGAATGGGCGCGCGAAAAGGGGCGCGACGATCTGCTGGATGTAGCCCAAACCATTAAACTGCAAGCCGGATCCTATCCCAACGGCTGCCATCTGGTCGAGGTCGAGATTGACCCAGAAACCGGCGCGATGGTGATGGACCGCTACACGGTTGTGGATGATTTCGGCACGCTGATCTCGCCCGAATTGGTGGCAGGGCAGGTGCATGGCGGCATTGCCCAAGGCTTTGGCCAAGCGGTGATGGAGCTGGCGGTCTATGACGATCAGGGCCAGCTTTTGACCGGCAGCTTTATGGATTACGCCCTGCCACGCGCCACCGATCTGCCCTATTTCGACATTCACCACGCCCCCACCATCACCCAGACCAACCCCTTGGGCATGAAGGGCTGCGGCGAGGCGGGCACGGTCGGCTCTTGTGGCGCGATTTCCAACGCGGTGCTGGATGCGCTGGCGCCGCGCGGCGTGACATCGGTGGATATGCCCTTCACGCCCTCGCGGATCTGGGCGTGGTTGCAGGAGGCACAGGCTGTCTCTGCTTAACCGTCTTCGCGCGTGGTGGCGCGGCAAAGCCCGCGCCCAAACTGCGCCTGCCGCACCGCCCGAACCGGGGCGGGCGCGCGGCGCTGTGGATCATATCATCATTCTGGATGGCACGCTCTCGACCCTGACGCCGGGCCAAGAAGGCAATTGTGGCCTGCTTTACAAGCTGTTGATCGAAGACGGTCAGAAAACCCATCGCACGGTCTACTACGAGCAGGGGCTGCAATGGCAGGGCTGGAAACAGGTGATGGCGATTGTCGAGGGGCGCGGGCTGAACCGGCAGATCCGCCGCGCCTATGGCTGGCTTGCCAGCCACTACCGCGAGGGCGACCGGATTTTCCTGTTTGGCTATTCGCGCGGCGCTTATGCTGTGCGCAGTCTGGCCGGCGTGATCGACCGTGTTGGCCTGCTGCGGCGCGAACATGCCACCGAGCGCGGCGTGCAGCTGGCCTATCGCCACTATCAAAACGGCCCCGACACAGTGGCCGCCGCCGCCTTTGCCCGCCGCTTTTGTCACGCCAAACCCATGATCGAGATGATCGGGGTTTGGGATACGGTCAAATCGCTGGGCCTGCCGCTGTTTGGCTTTGGCACCCTGCGCAAACATGCCTTTCACAGCCATCACTTGGGCAACAGCATTCGCCACGGCTTTCAGGCGCTGGCGATCCACGAGACGCGCTCGGTGTTTGAACCGGTGCTCTGGGACAGCCCCGAGACAGGCGCGACCCATGTGCAGCAGATGTGGTTTCGCGGCGCGCATGGCGATATTGGCGGCATGATCGGCGATGACGCCGCCGCCCGACCTTTGGCCAATATCCCCTTGGTTTGGATGCTGGATCAGGCGCAGGGCTTGGGGCTTGATCTGCCCGAAAATTGGCACGCGCGCTTTCCTTGTGACCCGGCTGCGCCCATGGTGGGCACGCTGCGCGGCTGGGGCGCGCTGTTCTTGCTTCGGCGCAAACGGCGGATGCTGCGCGACCGATCCGAGGCGGTGCATCCAAGCGCGCAGCAGGCACGCGTGGCGGGCGGTTGGCTTTCGGCTTTGACAAAAAGGGGATGACAGATGCGTAAGGTGACTGTGGCTGCGACGCAATTTGCTTGCAGTTGGGATCTGGCCGCCAATGCCGATAAGGCCGAGGCTTTGGTGCGGCGCGCGGCGGCGGACGGCGCGCAAGTTGTTCTGATCCAAGAGCTTTTTGCCACGCCCTATTTTTGCATCGAACAGCATCCAAAGTATTTTGATCTGGCCCAGCCGATGGCAGATCACCCGCTGATCGCCCGCTTTGCCGCCCTTGCGCGCGCGCTGGGCGTGGTTGTGCCGCTGTCGTTTTTTGAACGCGCAGGTCAGGCGCATTTCAATTCGGTGGCGATGATTGATGCCGATGGGCGGGTCTTGGGCTGCTATCGCAAGACCCATATTCCGCAGGGTCCGGGCTATGAAGAGAAATACTACTTCTCGCCCGGCGACAGTGGCTATCGGGTTTGGGACACCGCCTTTGGCCGCATCGGCGTCGGGATTTGCTGGGATCAATGGTTCCCCGAATGCGCCCGCGCCATGGCGCTGATGGGGGCCGAGATTTTGCTTTATCCCACCGCCATCGGCTCGGAACCCCCCGCACCCGACTATGACAGCCAGCCGCATTGGCAGATCTGCATGCGCGGCCATGCGGCGGCCAATATCCTGCCGGTGGTGGCCGCAAACCGCATTGGGCGCGAGACGGCCCCTGATGGGCGCGAGGTGACGTTTTACGGATCAAGCTTTATCGCCGATCATCAGGGCGGCGTTGTTGCCGAACTGGGGCGCGCCGAAGAAGGCGTGGTGCAGGCGCAATTCGATCTGGCAGCGATTGCCGATTTGCGCCGCAGTTGGGGCCTGTTTCGCGACCGCCGCCCGGAAACCTATGGTGCGCTGGCCGGGCTTGACGGGTCTAAAACACTTGGCTGAAGGCCCAGACAAGCCCAAGCAAAATTGGCTGATGGATCAGATAGATCGGCAGGCTGTGGCGCCCCGCCCATGTTGACCAAGCGGGCAAAGTGATTTGCGACAGCCCGCGCCAAAGCCCAAGGCTGGTGCCGAATTGCCCCAGACTGATGCCCGCCAAAACCGCGCCAAACCATGGAAAAATCGGTTCAAAATCAAGCGTATAACTGGGCAGGGTGGAAAGGCCGATAAAGCGCAGCACCGCGGCGTCAAAGGCGGGTGAGGGCAGCAGATAGGCCCCCGCCACAACCGCCACCGCCAGCAGTGCGGTGACAGCACTGGGCAGGCGCAGCACCACCAGCCCCATCAGGCTGTAAAGCGCAATGGCATGCAGGATGCCGAAATAGATGTAATATTCGGGCATCGCGACCCGCGTCGCCAAGGTGACAAGCGCCGCCGCTGCCGCGATTTTGCCAAAACGCCGCCAGAAGGCAGGCCAGCGGATCTCAGCCCCATGCGACAGGTAAAGCGCAATCCCCGTCAGCACCAAAAAGCAGCCGGCAACAAGGCGCGCGTGATAGTAAAACATGGCGCTAGAGGCATATTCGGGTGCAATCAGGCCAAACATCACCAGATCAAAGCTAAAATGGAAGCTGGCCATGCCCAGCAGGGCAAGGCTGCGGATCAGGTCAAGCAGATCAATACGGCTTTGCTGCACGGCTGGCCTTTTGCGCAGGGATCGACCCGCGCGAGATGAAAACGGCGGCCCTTTCGAGCCGCCGTAAAAGTTTAGCGCTTGGTGACGTCCGTATAATCGCGATGCGTCTCGCCGACATAAAGCTGACGCGGACGACCGATCTTTTGGTTCTTTTCGGCGATCATCTCTTTCCACTGCGAGATCCAGCCGACAGTGCGCGAAATCGCGAAAATCGGCGTGAACATCGAGGTCGGGAAGCCCATCGCATCCAGAATGATGCCCGAGTAGAAATCGACGTTTGGATAAAGCTTTTTCGAGACGAAATAATCGTCTTCCAAAGCGATCCGCTCCAGCTCTTTGGCGACTTGCAGGGTTGGGTTGTTGTGGATGCCCAAAAGCTCCAGCACCTCGTCTGCCGATTCTTTCATCACTTTGGCGCGCGGGTCAAAGTTTTTATAGACGCGGTGGCCAAAGCCCATCAGGCGGAAGCCCGAGTTTTTATCCTTGGCCTTGGCGATATATTCCGGAATCCGGTCAACGGTGCCAATTTCGCGCAGCATTTCAAGGCAGGCTTGGTTGGCGCCGCCATGGGCAGGGCCCCAAAGGCAGGCAATGCCGGCCGCAATACAAGCAAAGGGATTCGCACCCGAAGAGCCCGCCAGACGCACGGTCGAGGTCGAGGCGTTTTGCTCGTGGTCGGCATGCAGCAGCATGATCCGGTCCATCGCCTTGGACAGAATCGGGTTCACCTCGTAATCTTCGGCCGGAACCGCAAAGCACATATTCAGGAAGTTGCCCGCGAACGACAGGGAATTCTTTGGATAAACAAAGGGTTGTCCAACCGAGTATTTATAGGCCATCGCGGCAATCGTTGGCAGCTTGGCGATCATGCGGATGGCTGCAACCTCGCGCTGCCATTCGTCGTTGATATCCAGACTGTCGTGATAAAACGCCGACATCGCGCCGACGACGCCGACCATTGTCGCCATCGGATGCGCATCGCGGCGGAAACCGCGGAAGAAGTTGTGCATCTGTTCGTGCACCATGGTGTGGCGCGTCACACGATGCTCGAAATCCTGCAACTGGCTGGCGTTTGGCAGCTCACCATAAAGCAGCAGATAGCAAACCTCGATAAAGCTGGACTCTTCGGCCAATTGTTCGATCGGATAGCCGCGATACAGCAACTCGCCCTTGTCGCCGTCGATGAAGGTGATCGCGCTTTCGCAGGCGGCTGTAGAGGTGAAGCCCGGATCAAAGGTGAAGACATCCGCTTGGGCATAAAGCTTGCGGATATCAAGCACATCAGGACCAAGCGTCGGCGACATCACCGGCAGGTCATAGGTTTTTCCATCAAGGCTCAGCGTCGCGGTTTTGGTCGTGTCGGCCATCTAACATCCCCAGTATGGTGCGCTGCACCGCCAAATGCGGGCAGGGTCGTTTCCGGATTGGCCAAAGATGCAGGTCAAAGACCTGCGTCGTTCAGCCGTGTGATCGTCTCAGTCTGACCGATGACAAGCATCATGTCATACACGCTTGGCGTCGTGCTGCGCCCTGCCAGTGCTGCGCGGAGCGGGGCGGCCAGTTTGCCAAAGCCAATTCCGTTTTCTGCAGCTGCATTGGTTAGGATCGTCTCCAATTCCGCCTTTGTCCAGCTAGCATTTTGCAACTGCGGCGTCAATGAATTCAGTATACCACGGGATACCGAATCAAGCGACTTTGCCGATGCCTCATCGGCAGAAATGGGGCGCGAAACCAGCATAAAGTGAGCTTTTTCAAGCAGTTCATGAAAGGTTTTCGCACGATCTTTGACACAGTAAAGCCCGCGCGCCATTAGGTCTTTCTGTGCCTCTGTCAGAGCTGGCAGGCCCGCCGCTTGCATAAATGCGATCAATTCATGCAGCAGTGCAGCATCCGGCATCGCTGCCATATGATGGCCGCAGGTGTTTTCCAGCTTTTTGAAATCAAGCCGCGCAGGCGCACGCCCGATTCCCGCCAGATCAAACATCGCAAGCGCTTCGGTGGTGCTGAAAATCTCGGCATCGCCATGTGCCCAACCCAGACGGGTCAGGTAGTTACGCATACCCGCAGCCGGATAGCCCATGGCCTGATATTCTTCGACGCCCGTCGCGCCATGGCGTTTGGACAATTTCTTGCCATCTGGGCCGTGGATCAGCGGAATATGTGCCCAAACCGGAACTTCCCAGCCCATGGCATCATAAATCATCTGCTGGCGCGCGGCATTGTTCAGGTGATCATCCCCCCGAATGACATGAGTGACGCCCATGTCATGATCATCGACCACAACCGCGAGCATATAGGTCGGTGTACCATCAGAGCGTAAACAAATCATATCATCCAAAGTGTCATTCTGGATGGTGACGCTGCCTTGCACTTCGTCTTTTATGAAACTTTGACCGATTTGCGGCGCCTTCATCCGAATGACATAGGGCAGATCGGGGTGATCTTCGGTTGCTACATCGCGCCAAGGGCTGCGGAACACCGCATAGCTTGCGCTCGAGGCTTCGCGGAACGCAGCGATTTCTTCTTGGCTGGAAAAGCACTTATAGGCGGTGCCGCGGCGCAGCATCTCGTGGGCGACCTCGGCATGGCGGTCGCGGCGCTCAAACTGGCTGATCGGCTCGCCGTCCCAATCCAGACCCAGCCAAGTCAGGCCGCGCAAAATGGCGGCCGTGGCCTCTGGGGTGGACCGCTCGCGGTCAGTGTCTTCGATTCGCAGCAGGAATTTGCCGCCCCGTCCGCGCGCGTAAAGCCAGTTAAACAGCGCTGTACGGCCACCGCCAATATGAAGATAGCCCGTGGGCGAGGGCGCAAAGCGGGTGACGACTGGACGGGACATTGACGTTAACCTTTCGGAAACCATGACAGAGATAGTCTGGGCGCAGCTTTAGGCAAATGCGGAGGGCAAAACAAGGTGCGGGGGCCATTGGCCATCTTGGATGCGCTGGAGGCTGCGCGGGGGCAGCTGTTTGTCTGGGTTCCGGTCTTTATCGCGATCGGCATCGCGCTGTGGTTTGCGCTGCCGTTCGAGCCCGCGCTGCCGCTTTATCTGGCGGTTGCGGGGCTTGGGATTTGTGCAGCACTGGTGCCGCTGGGGGCGTTGCGGCCTTTGGCGATGGCCGTGGCCTGTGTCGCCTTGGGCTTCGGTGCGGCGGGACTGCGGGCGCATCAGGTGGCCGCACCGATGCTAGATTTTCGCTATTATGGGCCGGTGCAGGGCCGGATTGTCGAGATCGACCGCTCGCAATCAGACGCGCTGCGTCTGACGCTTGACCGCGTTGTCCTGTCAGATGTGGCACCGACGCGCACGCCGCTACGGGTTCGGGTTTCCCTGCATGATCAGGAGTTTAGCGCAACTCCGGGGCAGGTGATCTTGCTGACCGGGTTTCTGTCGGCGCCCGATGGCCCTGCCGAGCCGGGGGGATTTGATTTTCGCCGCATGGCGTTTTTCCGCCAATTGGGGGCGGTTGGCTATAGCCGCGCGCCGGTGCTGCTTTGGTCGGAGCCCGAGGACGGCACGCAGCTGATTGACCGGCTGCGCAGCTTTCTGGCCGCAAAAATGATGGCGGCGGTCCCTTCCGAGGCGGGTGCTTTTGCGACAGGGGCGATGACGGGAGATCGCTCGGGCATTGGCCTTTCGACGGTGCAGGCGCTGCGCGACAGCAATCTTGCGCATTTGCTGGCGATTTCGGGGATGAATATGGCGTTTCTGACCGGATTTGTCTTTATGCTGCTGCGCTATGGCGTGGCTTTGCTGCCCGCTTTGGCACTGCGGGTGAATTCGAAAAAGCTGGCGGCAGGGGTGGCTTTGGGCGTGGCGTTTTTCTATCTGCTGCTGTCGGGCGCGAATGTGGCGACCGAGCGCGCGTTCTTGATGGTCTGCGTCATGTTGGGGGCTATTTTGTTGGATAGGCGGGCGCTGACGATGCGGTCAGTGGCGCTTTCGGCGGTGATCTTGCTGCTGCGCGAACCCGAGGCTTTGGGCGAGCCGGGGTTTCAGTTGTCTTTCGCCGCAACGATTGTGCTGATTGCGGGCTTTGCGGCGCTGGATCGCGCGATTTTGCGTGAAAAGCTGCCACGCTGGCTTGTTCCGGTGTTCACGATGGTGCTGACCTCGGTTCTGGCGGGGGCGGCTACGGCGCCTTTTGCGGCGGCGACCTTTAACCGCTTTACCGATTATGGCTTGCTCGCCAATGTTTTGACCGCGCCATCGATGTCGGTGCTGATGGCTGCGGGGGCGATGGCGGCGCTTCTGGCGCCTTTGGGTGTGGCGGGGCCTGCGCTTTGGGTAATGGAGCTGGCCGCGCGCTGGATTTTGTTTGTGGCGCATTGGGTTGCGGGGCTGCAGGGCGCTGTCACGCCGGTGATTCAGCCGCAAGATTGGGTGATGCCGGTGATTGCGCTTGCGGGGATTTGGCTGTTGGTCTGGCGCGGGGTTTGGCGCTGGCTGGCGGTTTTGCCGCTGGTTCTGGCCTTTGGCGGCTGGAGCTTGGCGGCGCGACCGCAACTGCTGATCGCTTCAGATGGTGGACTGGTGGGGCTGATGGGCGGGCAGGGGCGTGCGCTGTCGGTTGCCAAGGGCGGCGGCTTTGTCGCGCAAAACTGGCTACAGGGCGACGGCGATTTGGCTGATCAGCAGAGCGCTGCGGCGCGGCAGGGGTTTGACGGCCCACCCAGCGCGCGCCGCTTTCAGATTGCAGGCTGGCGCGGTATTGCGCTGCGAGGTAAGACGGCAGCGGCTTTGATGCAAAGTGCCTGCGCCGAGGCTGATCTGGTGATCTTACCCGCAGCGATCCCGCCGCCTGCTGCACCACCGCAAGGCTGCGTTTTAATCGGGCGCAAGATGCTTGATGCCACCGGCGCGCTGGCCTTGACGCTGCACCCAGAGTATCTGCAAATCACCCCATCCCGCTTTGGCGCGCGGATCTGGATGTCGCCACGGCCCGCGCTGCGCGATCTGCGCATCGCCAAACCGCAGCGATCAATAGCTGCGAATGAGCCCGACTAAGCGGCCCTGCACCTTGACCATATGATCTGGGATCATGCGGGTCTCATAGGCTGGGTTCGCAGCCTCCAGCGCGATCATATTGCCCCTGCGGCGAAAGCGTTTCAGCGTCGCTTCGGCGTCTTCGACCAAGGCGACGACAATCTCACCATTTTCGGCCGAGCTTTGTTCGCGGATGATCACGATATCGCCATCGTTGATGCCAGCGTCGATCATTGAATCGCCTTTAACTTCAAGCGCATAGTGTTGCCCATTGGCCGAGAGCATGGACCCAGGCACCGCGACATGATGCGAAACATGGCTGATCGCCTCGATCGGCACACCGGCGGCGATGCGGCCCATCACCGGCAGTTCGGTGGCATAGACCGCTTCTATCGGGATCGCAGCGGCGGGGGGCGATACCTTATCGCCCTGAATAACCTTGGGCGTAAAGCCCGCGCGTTCCATCGATTCGGGCAGTTTGACGATTTCCAACGCCCGGGCACGGTGAGCAAGCCGGCGGATAAAGCCGCGTTCTTCCAAGGCGGTGATCAGCCGGTGGATGCCGGATTTCGAGCGCAGATCCAGCGCGTCTTTCATCTCGTCAAACGAGGGGGGCACGCCGTCAATGTCCATCCGCGTCTTGATGAAATCCAGAAGTTCCAACTGCTTTCGCGTCAACATGGCGGGCCCCCGTGGCGGTTGTTGTCGCTATGTTCTGCCCGTGTTCTTGCTTTGTGTCAACTGTTTTGCGAATTTCGCCTCAAATCGCGATATAATCCACCAGACTGCCCGCAGGCAGAGCCGCGCTGTCGGGCGGCAGGATGATCAGCGCATCGGCTTCGGTCAAAATCGTCAGCAAAGCGCTGTCTTGGCGTTCAAAGGCGGTAACGGTGGGCGTGCCATTGGGCGTCGAGATCCGCGCGCGCATGTAATGGCTGCGCGGGCCATTGGCGGGCAGATCGCGGCCCAATGTGGCGCGCAGGGTTTGCGGCGCGGGGTCGGGCAGACCCAGCATCGCCTTCAGCATCGGCACCATAAACAGATGGCCGCAGACGATGGCCGAGACCGGATTGCCCGGCAGGCCCAGCATCGGAATGCCCAGCACCCGGCCCGCCATCAGCGGCTTGCCCGGACGCATGGCAATTTTCCAAAACGCCCGCTCAAGCCCAAGATCGGCGGCGACTTTTCCGACCAGATCATGGTCGCCAACCGAAGCACCGCCAACGGTGACGATCAGATCCGCGCCTTCGCTCAGCGCAAAGACCGCGCGCAGGCTGGCTTCGGTGTCGCGCGCGATCGGCAGCATCCGCGCCTCGCCGCCCGCGGCCTCGACCATGGCGGCAAGTGCGAAGGTGTTTGAGGCAATAATCTGATCCGGGCCGGGGTCTTCGCCCGGCATCACCAATTCATCGCCCGAAGCGATCAGCGCCACGATGGGGCGCCTGCGCACCTGCACCTTGGCCACATTCATCGCAGCCAGCAGAGCAAGGTCATTGGGCCGCAAAAGCCTGGGCTGCAGGCTGTCACCAAGGGCGAAATCTTGGCCTTTCGGGCGGATATTGTCGCCCGCCCGCGCGGCTGCGTTCAGGGTGATCTGATCGCCTGTTGCGCTGATGTCTTCTTGAATAGCAATCGTCACAGCCCCTTGTGGCAAGGGCGCGCCGGTAAAGATGCGGGTGGCCTGTTTGGCGGTCAGCGCGCCTGCAAAGCCGTGGCCCGCGCCCGCCTCGCCGATCACGGTAAAGCTGTCGCCAATCGCGGCCTCGGCCCCCAAGGCATAGCCATCCATCGCCGAGGCCGCAAAGGGCGGCTGGGTCAGTTTTGCCACCGCAGGCGTTGCCATCACACGGCCATTTGCGGCGCGCAGCGGCAGGGTTTCAAGCCCAAGCGGGGCGGCCAAGGCAAGGCAGCGCGCCAGCGCTTCGGCAACCGAGATCATGGCGCGGCCTCAAAGCGACCAGATTTGCCGCCGTCTTTCAGGGTCACATGAATGGCCTCGATCACCATGGATTTCTCGACCGCCTTGACCATGTCAAAGATCGTCAGACAAGCGACCGAGACGGCCGTCAGCGCCTCCATCTCGACTCCCGTTTGCCCGCCGGTCTTGACGGTGGCCGCAACGCGAATGCCGGGCAGGCTGGGATCGGGGGTCAGATCAAGCGTTACCTTGGTGATCGGCAGCGGATGGCACAGTGGGATCAGATCGGCGGTTTTCTTGGCCGCCATGATGCCCGCAAGCCGCGCAACCCCCAAAACATCGCCCTTTTTCGCGCGGCCTTCGGTGATCAGCGCCAAAGTTTCGGCCCCCATGCGCACAGCGCCCACCGCGGTTGCGATCCGCGCGGTCACCGGTTTGTCCGAGACATCGACCATATGCGCATGGCCCTGATCGTCGAAATGCGTCAGGCTCATGCCCGCCCCCCTGCGGTCAGCGGATTGGCCAAAATCGCGCGGGTGGCTGCGGCGACATCGTCTTGGCGCATCAAAGCCTCGCCAATCAGGAAGCAGCGCGCGCCATAGGCGGCGATATCGGCCAGATCGGCAGGGGTGAACAGACCCGATTCCGAGACGATCAGCCGGTCTTCGGGCACATGGCGGGCAAGCGCGCGGGTGGTATCCAGCGTCACCTCAAAGCTGTGCAGATTGCGGTTGTTGATCCCCATCAGCGGCGATTTCAGCGCACAGGCGCGGTCCAATTCGGCGCGGTCATGCACTTCGATCAGCACATCCATCCCCAGCTCGAAAGCGGCCGCTTCCAGTTCGGCGGCTTGGGCATCGGACAAAGACGCCATGATGATCAAGATGCAATCGGCATGCAGCGCGCGGGCCTCGACCACCTGATAGGTGTCATAAAGGAAATCTTTGCGCAGGCAGGGCAGTTTGGTGGCGCCATGTGCTGCGGTCAAAAAGCTGTCGTCGCCTTGGAACGAAGGCGCATCGGTCAGCACCGAAAGGCAGGTCGCGCCACCTGCCTGATAGGCCCGCGCCAGATCGGCAGGGTGAAAGTCTTCGCGGATCAAGCCTTTGGAGGGGCTGGCCTTTTTGATCTCGGCGATCAAGCCATAGCCTGCGGCGGCGGCTTCGGACAAGGCCTTGGCAAAGCCGCGCGGGGCGGGGGCATGGGCTGCGGCCTCGGCCAGATCAGACAGGCTGCGCGCGGCTTTGCGGGCGGCGATTTCTTCCAGCTTATAGGCTTTGATGCGGTCTAGGATCGTGGGCATAGCGGCAGCCTTCTTAAAGGTGGGTCAGACGGGCAAGCGCCTCGATTTTCGCCTTGGCAGCGCCGGAATCCAAGGAATGCGCCGCAATTTCAACGCCTTCGCGCAGGCTGGTGGCATGGTCTGCGACCAAAAGCGCCGCCGCCGAATTCAGCAAAACCGCATCGCGAAACGCGCCCTTGGCCCCGCCCAGAAGCGCGCGAAACGCCACGGCGTTTTCGGCAGGCGTGCCGCCCATGATGGCGCTGAAGGGATGCGCGGGCAGGCCTGCGTCTTCGGGATGGATCTGAAATTCGCGGATCGCGCCGGCTTCAAGCGCTGCAACATCGGTCGGCTCGGCAATCGAGATTTCATCCGTGCCGTCACCCCCATGCACAAGCCAGGCCTTTTCCGACCCCAGCAGCTGCAAGATCTCGGCCATAGGCCGGATCAGGGCTGGCGAAAACGCGCCGGTCAGCTGGCGTTTCACGCCTGCGGGATTGGTCAGCGGGCCAAGGATGTTAAAGATCGTGCGGGTGCCAAGTTCGGCGCGCACCGGCATGACATGGCGGGTGGCCGGATGGTGCATCGGCGCCATCATAAAGCCGATGCCCGCCTCGGCCAGACAGCGTTCAACCACCGCAGGGCCGACCATGACGTTCAGGCCCATCTCGGTCAGCGCATCGGCAGCGCCTGATTTTGACGACAGATTGCGGTTGCCGTGTTTGGCGACCACCACCCCCGCACCGGCCACCACAAAGGCGGTCGCGGTCGAGATATTCAGCGTGCCCTTGCCATCGCCGCCGGTGCCGACGATGTCCATCGCGCCTTCGGGGGCGCGCACGGGGTTGCATTTGGCGCGCATCACGCTGGCGGCTGCGGCGTATTCGTCCACCGTCTCGCCACGCGTGCGCAGCGCCATCAAAAAGCCGCCCATTTGCGCAGGCGTCGCAGCCCCCTCAAATAGCGCCGAAAACGCCGCCTCTGCCTCGGAGCGGGTCAGTGCGCGGGTGGCGGCAATGCCGATCAGCGGGCGCAGAATGTCGCTCATGCCGGCACCTTTGCCCGCGCGGCCTCAAGGAAGTTGCGCAACAACTGGTGGCCATGTTCCGAGGCAATGGATTCGGGGTGAAACTGCACGCCTTCGATCAGTTTTTCGCGGTGGCGCAGGCCCATGATGGTGCCGTCTTCCAGCCAAGCGGTGACCTCAAGACACTCGGGCAGGCTGTCTTTTTCCACCACCAAAGAATGATAGCGGGTGGCGGCAAAGGGCGAGGGCAGATCGCGGAACATGCCTTGGCCCTTGTGGTGCATCATGCCCATTTTGCCGTGCACAATCTCGTGGCAGCGAATGACGCGGCCGCCAAAAGCCTCGCCAATGGTTTGATGCCCCAGACAAACGCCCAGCAAGGGCACATCAGCCGCCGCCGCCGCGCGTGTCAGCGGCACGCAGATGCCCGCCTGTGCCGGATCACAAGGCCCGGGCGACAGCACGATCAGCTCGGGGCGCAGCGCCAACGCCTCTTGCACCGACATCGCGTCGTTGCGCACCACCTTAACATCGGCCCCCAACTCGCCCAGATAATGCACAAGATTGTAGGTAAAGCTGTCGTAGTTATCGATCAAAAGCAGCATGGCGGGCACAACCGTTTGTTTTGTTTCGCTTCTTTGTCTGAAGGTCCGCTGGTTGCCTGCTGTTTGGCAAGAAACCCCTGCAACCCTGCGCGACTGGTCGAAGCTTTCATCCGACTTATCGCCGATCCGACCTGCGGTGTAAACCTAGCGCTGCGGGCAGACTTGCGGCACTTTGTGCAGGCGCGGTGACAAGGCGCGCGGGCTGGGCTAGGCTTTGCGGGCAACAACTGGAAGAGGCCGATGGCGATTACCCTTAAGGATGTGGCGGCGCGGGCAGGGGTGTCGCATGCGGCCGCCTCGCGCAGCTTTACCCCGGGGGCTTCGGTTTCGGCCAAGACCCGCGCCAAGGTCGAGCAAGCTGCCGCCGCCTTGGGCTATAGCCCGAATATGCTGGCGCGCAGCCTGACCACGCGCAAGACGCAGCTGGTGGGGCTGGTGTCGAACAACTTTCAAAATCCGGTGTTTTTGCAGATTTTTGATCTGTTCACCCGCGCGCTGCAAGAACAGGGTCTGCGCCCGCTGTTGGTGAACCTGTCAGATGAAACCGACCCCGAGCGCTGTTTGCAGATGCTGCGGCAATATTCGGTGGATGGGGTGATCGTGGCCTCGTCGCATCTGCCGCAGGGCTTTGCGCGGGCGTTCCAACAGGCGGGCATCGCGGTGGTGCATGCCTTTGGCCGCGCGGCTGCGGTGCCGGATGTTTCGGTCGCAGCGATTGACAATGTGGCCGCAGGGCGGATGGCGGCGCAGGCGCTGATCGCGCGCGGCTATGCCCGCATCGGATTTCTGGGCGGGCCAGAGCAGGCCTCGACCACCCAAGACCGCATGGCGGGGTTTTTGGCCGAGGCCAAACGCTGCGGCGCGCAGGCCAGTGTCAGCTTTGCCGCTGCCTATAGCTTTGAGGCAGGGCGGGCCGAGATGGCGCGGCTTTTGGCGCAATCGCCTTGCGAGGCGTATTTTCTGGGCGATGATGTGCTGGCACTGGGCGCGCTTGCCGCCGCCCAAGCGGCCGCGGTGCGGGTGCCGCAGGATCTGGGCATTCTTGGGCTGAACGATATGGCGATGGCGGCTTGGGCCAATGTCAACCTTTCGACCATCCATCAGCCGTTCGAGGCGATTGTGCGCGGCGCGGTCGATCTGCTGATCGCCCGCTTTGCGAACCCCGAGGCTGCCCCCGAGGTTCGGATTTATCCCTGCCACCTTGTCAGCCGGGCGACGCTGCGCGGCTAGCGAAACAGCCCCGGCCGGGCATCGACCCAAGTGCCTTGCCCCGCAGCCGAAGCCACCGCCGAATGGATCGCGGCAATCGAGCGCAACCCATCCTCGGCTGTTGGAAACAGCGCGGCGGCAGGGTCTGGCGTGCGGCCTGCCTGTAGCGCCAGAATGGTTTCGCCCAGATCGCGGTAGATATTGCCAAAGGCCAGCGGCATGCCCTCGGCATGGCCGACGGTGACGCGGCTGGCGCGGTCGGCTTCGGGCGAAAGATTGCCCTCGCCGCGCTCGATCACCTGCAAGCGTTGGCCCAGCGGCATGTAGAAAAGCTGGTTCGGCTGCTCTTGCGACCAGCGCAGCCCGCCGGTTTCGCCAAAGACCTGAATCGTCAGACCGTGCTGCCGCCCGATCGCGACAGACGAGGTCCAAAGCCGCCCGACTGTGCCGCCGCTCATGCGGAAATTCACCATGGCGTCGTCTTCCAGCACCCGCGCCGGCAGGCACGAGGCGAAGTCCGCCGAAAGCGTGCTGACCTCTTGGCCGGTGACAAAGCTGGCCATATGCAGCGCATGGATGCCGCAATCGGCAAATTGCGCCGAAACTCCGGCCTGTGCCGGATCATAGCGCCAGCGCACGCGCGGATTGTCCATATCGGCGGCATTGGCGTGGTGGCCATGGGCAAATTCCGCCACCACCAGCCGCACGCCGCCAATATCGCCGCGCGCCACCATGGCCCGCATGTGGCGCACCAGCGCATAGCCGGTATAGCCGTAATTCACCGCACAAATCCGCCCCGCCTTGCGCGCGGTCAGCACCAGATCTTCGGCCTCGGCCTCTGTTACGGTCATCGGCTTTTCGCACAGCACGTTAAAGCCCGCCTGCAAGAAAGCCTTGGAAATCTCGTAATGGGTGGCGTTTGGCGTCGCCACCGTGACCAGATCAACGCGGTCGGCGCGGCTGCTTTCGCCTGCCAGCATCTCGCGCCAATCGCCATAGGCGCGCTCGGGCGCAAGGCCCAGCTCTTGGCCAAAGGCGCGGCCCGCAGCGGGGTCGTGGTCCAGCGCGCCTGCGGCAAAGCTGTAAAGCCCGTCAAGGCCAGCTGCAAGCCGATGCGCTGGGCCGATCTGGCTGCCTTTGCCGCCGCCAATCATACCCCAATTCAGTTTTTTCATGCTTAGGCCCCTTTTAGAAACCGATAGAGGAAAGATAGTCGCGATTGGCGCGGGCGTCATCTATGGGCGATGTGCCCCCCGCCGGATCGCAATCTTGTTCAACTGTGCACCATCCGGCAAAGCCCGCGTCAAGCAGCAGCTGACGAACGCTGACGAAATCCACATCGCCCTTGCCCAGATTGCAGAAAATACCTTGGCCGCAGGCGTCATAAAACCCGGTGCGATTGGCCACGGCGCGGGCTTTGACCACGGGATCAATGTCTTTGAAGTGCATATAGGAGATGCGGTCGATATGGCGGCGCATAAAGCTGATCGGATCAAAGCCCGCATAGGAATGATGGCCGGTGTCAAAGCAGATTTTCAACAGATCGGGGTCGATCTCGGACAACAGCCGCTCCAGCTCGGGTTCGAAATCGACAAAGCCTGCGGCATGGGCGTGAATGCCCACGGTCAGCCCGTGGTCTGCGCCCAGTTGGGCGGCGCGGCGAATGCGGTCAACAAAGCTGGCCCATTCGGCAGGCGGCATCTGCTCGGCCTCGCTGGCGCGCCCTGCGGTGGGGGCGCGGCGCGGCGAGATGCTGTCGATCAGCACCAAATGCTGCGCGCCATGGGCGACAAGCGCGGTGCAAGTGCGCTGGGTGGCATCCCAGACATCGTCCCAAGCGGCTGGGTCGTGAAAGGGGCGAAACACCACGCCGCCGATCAGCGTCAGATCATGCTCGGCCAGCGCATCGGCCAAAATCGCGGGGTCTTCGGGCATAAAGCCAATCGGGCCAAGCTCGATGCCCTTATAGCCTGCCTGCGCGCAATCAGACAGCACCCGCCGCCATGCAGGATTGCGCGGATCGCTGGCGAATTCGACGCCCCAAGAGCAGGGGGCATTGCCGATCTTGATCATGTTTTTGCGTCCTTTACAGATCGACCCAAGCGCCGGCCTGCGCCGAGCTATGGGCGGCCGCGATGATGCGGTTCACCTCCATCCCGTCGTGAAAGCTGGGCCAAAGGCTGGTGTTGGTTTCAATGGCGCGCAGGAAATCGCGGGCCTCGATGATGATTTGGTCTTGATAGCCGGTGCCGTGGCCGGGGCCTTGGCAGAAGGGCAGGTAATCGGGATGCTCTGGCCCCATCAGGATCTTGCGAAACCCGCGCAGGGCGGGCGGGTCTTCGGCACGATAGAGCCAAAGCGCATTCTGGTCTTCTTGGTCAAAGCGGATGGCACCTTTTGTGCCCGTGATTTCATAGGCATAGCCCATCTTGCGCCCCATGGCGATGCGGCTGAACGACAGATGCCCCATCGCGCCATTGTCAAAGCGGCAGATGAATTGGCCGATGTCGTCATTCACCGCGCGGCCCTGCGTGCCGGGGCGGTTGGTGTGGACAGTGGTGATATCGGCACTCAACCGCGCAATCGGGCCGATCAGCGCAAGGGCTGCGTTGATCATATGCGGTGCCAGATCGCCCATTGTGCCATTTGCCGCGCCAAAGTTGCGCCAGGTTGCAGGCTTGCTGGCATCGGCGTCGAAATCTTCGGTATGTTCGCCGCGAAACCAGGTGATCTCGCCAATCTCGCCGCGCGCCACCAGATCGCGAGCAAAGCGCGAGGCTGGCGTGCGGATATAGTTAAACCCCACCATATTGACGCAGCCCGAAGCTTTCGCCGCCGCCACCATCGCAAGGCTGTCTTCATAGCTGGCCCCAAGCGGCTTTTCGCAAAACACCGGCTTGCCCAGCGCAAAGGCCGCCTCGGCAATCGCGCGGTGGGTTTCTTGCGGCGAGGCGATCACCACCGCCTGCACCTTGGGGTCCGCGACCAGCACCCGCCAATCTGCGGTGGCGCGCGCAAAGCCAAAGGCGGCGCGATAGCCCTCGGCCGAGGCGTCAGAGCTGGCGCAGATCATCTCGAGCCTTGGCCGCAGCGCTGTGTCAAACACCGCCCCCACCGCCGCCATGGCCACCGCATGGGCCTTGCCCATATAGCCGCCGCCGATAAGTCCGATGCCGATATCTTGCATAGGCTGGCTTCCTTGGTTTGTGTTTGCAACCGGTTGCAAAATAGGTAACCTAAGGCGCAAGATATGGTCAATCCGATTTCAGCACCGGCAGGAAAGGAATGCGATGCGCGCTTTGAAAACCCCTCAGTCACCGGCGGCTTTATGAGCCTGCAACGGCTTTCTGCGCGCATGGCTTTGAACAGCTTTGTGGTCTTGGGGCGGGTGGGGATGGATCTTTACGCCGACCCACCGGGCACGCAGATCGAGGCGGCAGGCCGCTTTACGGCGGCGATTGGCGGCTCGGCGGGCAATATCGCGGTGGCCTTGGCGCGACAGGGCGCAAAGGCTGCTTTGCTGACGCGGGTGTCGCAGGATGCGGTGGGGCGGTATTGCTTGGCCGAACTGGGTCGTTACGGCGTGGCGACGGGCCATGTCGGCTTTGCAAGGGCCGAGGCCCGCACCTCGCTTGCCGTGGTCGAGACGATTGCCGAAGGCCCGCAGACGGTGCTTTACCGCAATGATGCCGCCGATTTCGCGCTGACCGAGGCGGATGTGGCGGCGGTGGATTTCAGCGCGGTTGCGGCTTTGGTTGTCACCGGCACAGCACTTGCGCGCGAGCCGTCGCGCGCGGCCAGCTTTGCCGCAATCGCGGCGGCACGGGCTGCGGGGGCGATTGTGGTGCTGGATATTGACCATCGCGCCTATTCTTGGGCTTCGGATGCCGAAGCCGGCGCGCTTTACCGCGACGCCGCCGCAAGTGCCGATATTGTCATCGGCAATGACGACGAATTTGGCCTGATGGCGGGGGATTACGCCAAGGGCCAAGCGCTGGCGCAGGCTTTGGCCACAGATGGCGCGCTGGTGTCGATCTATAAGCGCGGCAGCGAAGGCGCGGTCAGCTATACCGCCGAGGGCACCTTTGAGACCGGCATTTTCAAGGTCACAGCGCAAAAGCCGATGGGCGCGGGCGATGGCTTTATGGGCGGGTTTCTGGCGGGGCTTGCCCGCGGCCATGCGCTTGAAGCGGCGGTCGCACGCGGGGCGGCCACTGCGGCGATCATTGTGGCAGGGGTGGGCTGCGCGCCTGCCTCGCCCGACACGGCGGCGCTTGACGCCTTTTTACAGTCTTATTCCTAGAGGTTCCGATGCATATTGCCCCCTATGACAACGAAAATCAGCCGATCATTGCGGCGGGCCATGCGCTGGTGCCGCTGGTCTATTTCAACATCATCAAACTGACGCGCGGGCAAAGCTTTGTCTCGCAGGTGGCGGGATATGAGACCTGCATCGTGCCCGCCACGGGGCGCATCCGTGTGCAGGTGGGCGGCCAAGACTTTGGCCCGATCGGCAATCGCACGGCCAGCGTTTGGGATGCCGATCCCGAGGGCGTTTATGTCCCCACCGGCGCCGAGGCGGTGTTGATCTGCGACAGCGAACAGGCCGAGGTTTTTGTCGCAGGCGCGCTGACCGACGAGGTCTTTCCCGCCTTTGCTATTGTGGCAAGCGAGATTGATCCGGTGCAATACGGATCGGATGACACCAAGACCCATCGCAAGATCAAGCATATCCTTGGCACCAAATACCACGGGCGGGTCAGCCGTCTGCTGGTGTCAGAGCTTTACACCGTGGGGGCTGGCGGCTGGTCGGGGTTTCCCAGCCACAAGCATGACACCAACCGCCTGCCGCTCGAATCGCGCCATGACGAGGTCTATAACTTCCGCTTTAACCCGCCGCATGGCTCGGGCTTGCAGATGTTGCAGCGCGAAGATGGGCTGTCGGGCGATGCCTATCATCTGGTCGATGGCTCGACCATGGTGATTGACCGTGGCTATCATCCCTGCTGCGTGCTGCCGGGCTATGAGATGTATTACTTCACCATTCTGGCCGGAGAAACCCAGCGGTCCTTGGTGCAATATTTCCAGCCAAGCCACGCCGATCAGATCGAAACCATTCCGGGGATCAAGGATATGATCGCCAAGTTCAAATGACGCTGGCCACGCTGCGCGAGGTGTTGCGGCCCTGCCTGCGCGATGGCACGGCGGTGGCGGGGCTGGTGGTGCTGGGCTGGGAGGATGCGCGCGCCTTTGTCGCCGCCGCCGAAGCCGAGGCGCGACCGGTGATCTTGCAAGCAGGCCCCGGCTGTCGCGCGCATATGCCGCTTGAGGTTTTGGGCGCGATGTTTCGCAGTCTGGGGCAGGCTGCAAGCGTTCCGGTGGTGGCGCATCTGGATCACGGCGAAGATTTGGCGGTTTGCCTGCGCGCGATCGATGCGGGCTTTACCTCGGTGATGTATGACGGATCTGCCCTGCCTTTGGCGGAAAACATCGCTCGAACCGCCGAAATCGCCAAACGCGCGCAGGCGCAGGGGGTCTCGGTCGAGGCAGAGCTTGGCTATGTCGGCTATCATCAGGGCGCGGCCTCGGTTGGCACCAAAGCCGAGGAGGTGGCGCAGTTCTGGGCCGAGACGGGGGTCGATGCGCTGGCGGTTTCGGTTGGCAACAGCCATCTGATGACGCAAAGCGGTGCAGAGGTGGATTGGGCGCGCTTGGCCGCGATTCAGGCGGCGGCCCCCGATCTGGCCTTGGTGCTGCATGGCGGATCGGGGCTTGCGCCTGATCTGCGCCGCCAGATCGTGCGGCAAACATCTGTCTGCAAGGTCAATATCGGCACCGAGCTGCGCATGGCCTTTGGCCAAGCCCTGCGCGCGGCGGTTTTGCAAACCCCCGAACGCTTTGACCGCAATCAACTGTTGTCCGAAACCATCGCGCCGATGACCCTTGCCGCGCGGGCAGCTATGCGCAGCCTAAGTTAGGCGCGCACCTCTGCCAGTCTGCGGAAGGTTTCTGCAATGCCTGCGGCGTCGATATTGGCAAAGGCAATGCGGATCTGACGCGCGCCAGCGGCAGAGCCTTCGGGCTGGAACATCGTGCCCGGCAGCATCAACAGCCCGGCCTCGCGCACCAGCCGCTTGCACAGCGCGTCCGAGGCTTCGGCAAAGGGATGCTCGACATAGGCGAAATAGGCGCCACAGCCCAAAAGTTTCCAATCGGGCAGGGCGGCAAAGCCCGACACCATCGCAGCCCGACGCGCCAAAATCTCGGCCCGCTCGCCCGCCAGCCATTGACCAAGGTTCTGCATGCCCCAAAGCGCTGCAATCTGGCCCAATTGGTTGGGACAGATCGCGACGCTGTCCAGAAACTTCTCGATCTGAAACAGCCGCGCGGGGCTGGCCACAACGGCGCCGACGCGGTGGCCGGTCAGCCGGTAGGCTTTGGAAAAGGAATAAAGCTGGATCAGCGTGTCGTCCCAATCGGGATCGGTGAACAGATCATGCGGCGCGCCGCTGCGGCTGTCAAAATCGCGGTAGGTTTCATCGACGATCAGCGCAAGGCCGCGCGCGCGGCACAGATCGCGGAAGGCGGCCAAGGTCTGGGCAGGATATTCCGCCCCACCGGGGTTGTTGGGCGAGACCAGAACAATCGCCCGCGTGCGCGGTGTGATCAGCTGGGCTGCGGCCTCTGCCTCGGGGATCAGACCAGCGCCTGCGGGCAGTGGCACGGTTTTGACGCCCTGCATATCAAGCCACATTTTATGGTTGAAATACCATGGCGTTGGCAAAATCACCTCGTCGCCCGCCGCAGCAAGTGTCGACATCACGGCGCAAAAGGCTTGGTTGCAGCCTTGGGTGATTGCGGTTTGGCTCTCTGTGACTTGGCCGCGATACTGCGCAGACCACTGCGCCGCAATCTCGGCGCGCAGCGCGGGCAGGCCCAGCACGGGGCCGTAAAGATGCGCCTCGGGATTGTTCACTGCGGCCTCGGCAATCGCTTGACGCAGCGCCAAGGGCGGCAGATCCACGGGTGCGGCCTGCGAGATATTGATCAGCGGCCGTTCGGGCGGAAAGCTGACGCCTGCCAACCAGCGCCGCGCCTCCATCACCGGAGGCGGAAAGGTGGCGGCCATATGCGGGTTAAGCGGCTGGGTCATGCGCGGTCCTTAGGCTTGGGCGATCCGGGCTTTTAGGGCTTTGTATTCCTGCCAGATCAATCCGATCATAAACAGATCGAAAAACGCCAAAAGCAAGAGCATAGGCGAGCCGGTGAGGTGAAATTCGTAAAGCTGGTAGCTGACAAAGCCCGACAGCACCACCATGGCGGCAGGATAGGCCCAAAGCACCCGCAGCCAAAGCATCACCACCATCAAGACCTTAAGCCCGCCGTGGAACATGAGATAATAGGCGTAGAAATTCTGCGTGCTGAGCGGAAACTGCGAAATCGCGGTCTGCGTCCATTGCGCCATGGTGTCGGTCGAGTTTTCAGCAATCTCGTAATGGGTGATGAAATAGCGCAGGCGTGCGACCAGCGGATTGGGGGTCAGCAACAGGCCAAGGCCGGTTAGGGCCTCGGCGCTGGTTAGCACGGCCTTGATCGCGAGGCTCATCTCGAAGAGCCAATGCAAAATGCGCGCAAGCCCGATACGTGCTAGGGTTTTCATAAGCTTGGGTTCAGTCCTGTCCGCGGAAAGGTTGGACATATTGCAGCGCCATATCCCAAGGGAAAAAGATCCAAGTGTCTTGGCTGACCTCGGTGATATAGCTGTCGACCTGCGGTTTGCCCGATGGCTTTGCGTATACAGTGGCAAAATGCGCGCGGGGGTAAAGTTTGCGCACAACTTCGAGAGTTTTGCCCGAATCGACCAGATCATCGACGATCAAGATGCCGCTGCCGTCGCCCATCAGCTCGGCCTGCGGTGATTTGATCACTTGGGCGGCGCCTTGGTTCTGGTGGTTGTAGCTTTTGATCGAAATGGTATCGACGGTGCGGATATCAAGCTCGCGCGCCACGATCATCGCAGGCACCAGCCCGCCGCGGGTGATGCCCACCACCGCGCGCCAAGCGCCGCCCTCCTCGGGACCCTTGCCATCAAGCCGCCAAGCCAGCGCGCGGCTGTCGCGGTGCATTTGGTCCCAAGAGACATGGAAACCTTTTTCGTGCGGCAGGCGATCGGTCATGGCGGGTTCCTTTGTTTGGTGGCGCAGCGGGGGCCAGCCCCCGCACCCCCGGGATATTTAGGGACAGATGAAGGTCAGGTGACGGCGATTTTGACGCCCAAAAGCGCCAGCAGGCCGCCAAAGCTGCGGTCGATGGTGGATTTCAGGCCGATATAGGCGGCTTTGGAGCGGTGGAAGGAGAAGAGGCGGGCGACAAGGGTGTTCCAGATCGCCTCGTTCAGAAACACCACCAGCAGCAGGGCGGCGATCACCCAGAGCGGGGTGGCTTTGGGTACGGTGCCGATGAAGATGGCCGAGAACAGCACGGCGGGTTTGGGGTTGGAGAGTTGGGTGACAAGGCCAAGCCGGAAGGCCGAGGCCGCGCTGCGCGGGGTGCGGCTGGTGGCCGACATATCGAGCGGGGTGTCGGCTGTGCGCCACATGCCCCAAGCCATATGCATCAGGTAAAGCCCGCCTGCGATTTTCAGCGCCCAAAGCAGGGCAGGGGCGGCTTGGAACAAAACCGCGAGACCAAAGAGCGCGGCTGCGGCCCAGACCACGGCGCCTGCGCCGATGCCGATTGCCAGAAATGCGCCGGTGCGCAGGCCTTCCGTAACGCCGGTGCGCGCCGACATCAGCACGGCGGGGCCGGGGCTGATGGCTGCCATCAAATGCAGCAGCGCGACGGTCAGGAAGGCGGCAAGGGTCATTCTTTGCGGCCTGTGACCACATCAATATCGGGCGCATCAACGGCTTTCATACCGACGACATGATAGCCTGCATCGACGTGCAAATTCTCGCCCGTGGTGCCCGAGCCGAGATCAGAGAGCAGGTAAAGCGAGGCCTTGCCGACCTCTTCTTGCGTCACATTGCGGCGCAGGGGCGAGTTCAGCTCGTTCCACTTCATGATATAGCGGAAATCACCGATGCCGCTGGCGGCAAGGGTTTTGATTGGGCCTGCCGAGATCGCATTGACGCGGATGCCGTCTTTGCCAAGGTCTTCGGCCAGATATTTCACGCTTGCCTCGAGCCCGGCTTTGGCGATGCCCATGACGTTGTAATGCGGCATCACCTTTTCGGCGCCGTAATAGGTCAGCGTCAGCATCGATCCCCCCTCGGGCATCATCGCTGCCGCACGTTGGCAGACGGCGGTGAAGGAATAGATCGAGATATCCATCGTCATGCTGAAATTCGCGCGGCTGGTATCGACATAGCGGCCACGCAGCTCGTTTTTATCGGAAAAGCCGATGGCATGGACCAGAAAGTCGATCTTACCCCAGGTCTGTGCCAAATGTGCAAACAGCGCGTCGATGCTGTCATCCGAGGCGACATCGCATTCTACCATTTCGGACATGCCAATCGACTGGATCAGCGGCAGCACACGTTTCTTCAGCGCATCGCCTTGATATGAAAAGGCAATTTCCGCGCCTTGCGCAGCAAGGGCCTGGGCAATACCCCAAGCGATGGATTTGTCATTCGCAAGGCCCATGATCAGCCCGCGTTTTCCTGCCATAAGTCCGGTTGACATTCGCTCTTCCCCGCCCACCCTATTTCATCGAATAGCTGTGTAGGCGAAAGATTTGTCTGCATCAAGGCGCGCCGTGGGCGCAGAAGAGGGAACGATGGACAGAACGGGCATTTTTGCGGGCGATAGCCCCTTTGAGATTGCGCGGCGCTGGCTGGGCGAGGCGGAAGTCAGCGAGGTCAACGACCCCAATGCGATTGCGCTGGCTTCGGTGGATGCCGATGGCTTGCCGAATGTGCGCATGGTGCTGTTAAAAGACATCGAACCTGCGGCTTTTGTATTTTACACCAATTATGGCTCTGCCAAAGGGCAGGAGCTGGACGCAAGCGGCAAGGCGGCTTTTGTGCTGCATTGGAAAAGCCTGCGGCGGCAGATCAGGGTGCGCGGATTGGTGACGCGCGAAGATGGAGAGGCGGCGGATCTCTACTATCAGTCGCGCAGTTTGACCTCGCGTTTGGGGGCTTGGGCGTCGGAACAATCGCGGCCTTTGGCCTCGCGGGGGAAATTGATGGCCGATGTCGCGGCGCTTGGGGTGAAATTTGGCACGAACCCACCGCGGCCGCCATTCTGGGGCGGATACCGCGTTACTCCTTTAGAGGTAGAGTTCTGGGCCGATGGAGCATACCGCTTACACGATAGATTTCGCTGGTCTCGGCAAGCTATTGAAAATGAATGGAATATTAAAAGGCTAAATCCCTGATTTTCACGAAGCGTGAAATAACACGCCAAAATTGGCGCGCCGTTTGGGGTTGCATCCATTAACCATTTGCCTGCATGACTATGGCTGTTAGGGGCTTAATCTGGGGAAATGGTCCTTTTATGACTGATGGGGAAATGGAACTGCAAACATTGCAGGGCCGTGTAAAATGGTTTGATCCTGCAAAGGGTTTTGGCTTTATCGTTTCGGAGGAACACTCTGGCGATATCCTTTTACACGCAAATGTGTTGCGCAATTTTGGACAGGGCTCGGTTGCCGATGGCGCGGGCATTTTGGTTAAGGTGCAACACACAGAACGCGGTGTGCAGGCGGTAGAAGTGCTGCGGATTGACCCGCCAGAAGGCAGCGTGCTGCCGCTTGGCGAGGAAGACCAGCTTGCGACACCCGAAGAGATTGCCGCTTTGGCGCTGGAACCTGCCCGCGTCAAATGGTTTGACAAGGGCAAGGGCTTTGGCTTTGCCAATGTTTTTGGTCGACCTGAAGACGTTTTCGTGCATGTTGAGGTGCTGCGGCATTCTGGATTTGCCGACCTCGATGCGGGCGAAGCGATTTGCCTGCGCATTGTCGAGGGCAAGCGGGGCCGCATGGCGGTGCAGGTGGTATCATGGGAAACGTCCGTTCGCAAATAGCTGCGATTTGGCTGATGATGATAAGTGCGGGGGCGGGCCAAGCGGCTTGCGCCCCTGATACGGTCGAGCTGCGCGGCCCAAGTGGTGTGCAGCGCTTTAGTGTAGAGATCGCCGACACGGCGGCCACACGCTCTAAGGGTTTGATGCTGCGCAAGCACATGCCCAGTTCATCCGGAATGTTGTTCGTTTATCCCGATCCGACACATGCGGTGTTCTGGATGAAAAACACCCTGATTCCCCTTGATATGATCTTTGCTGATGCCTCGGGGCTGGTCACGCATGTGCATTCGGATGCAATCGTCGAAGACGAGACGCCGATTGATGGTGGTCGGGATGTCAAATTTGTGTTGGAAATCAATGCTGGATTGGCGAAACGGCTGGGAATTTCGGCAGGCGCACAGATGCGGTCAGATCAAATTGAAAAAACTTCTGCAATTTGGTCATGTTCTGTCGAGTAGCCCCTTTTCATTTCCGAAATGACGCAGTATCAGAGCCGCAGTCGGGGCGTAGCGCAGTCTGGTAGCGCGGCTGCTTTGGGAGCAGTAGGTCGAGAGTTCGAATCCCTCCGCCCCGACCAAAATCTCAAAAATCGTGATGATGACCTTGCACCCTCCGGGGGGCGGGTCATATTTGCGTTATGGGGGCAGCATTATGATCACGTTTGACAACAGCTATCTGCGCGAACTTCCGGGCAGCTATCTTCGGCTGGCGCCGGATGTGGCGCCTGATCCTAAAGTCTTGGTGCTGAACGCGGATTTGGCGGCAGAGCTGGGGCTTTCGGTCAGCGATGCGGCGGGGTGGTTTTCGGGGGCACGCCTGCCCGAGGGCGCGGATCCTGCGGCTTTGGCCTATGCGGGGCATCAGTTTGGCGGGTTTTCGCCGCAGTTGGGGGATGGGCGCGCGCATCTTTTGGGCGAATTTCTGGGGCCTGATGCGCGGCGCTGGGATCTGCAATTGAAAGGCTCGGGCCGCACGCCGTTTTCGCGCGGTGGCGATGGCAAGGCGGCTTTGGGGCCGATGCTGCGCGAATATCTGATTTCGGAAGCGATGGCGGCTTTGCGCATTCCCACCACCCGCAGTTTGGCAGTGGTGACGACGGGCGAGCGGATTTTGCGCGATCAGGGGCTGGTGACAGGGGCGGTGCTGGCGCGGGTTGCGGCAAGCCATATCCGCGTTGGCAGCTTTCAGTTCTTCTCGGCGCGCGGCGAGGTCGAAAAGCTGCGGGCTTTGATGCACTATACAATGGCGCGGCATTATCCGCAGGCCGAAGATCCTTTGGCGTTTTTCGCCGCCGTTGCCCAAGCGCAAGCGCGGCTGATCGCGCAGTGGATGGGTGTTGGCTTTGTGCATGGGGTGATGAACACCGACAATATGGCGCTTTCGGGCGAGACGATAGATTACGGCCCCTGCGCCTTTATGGAGGCCTATGCGCCGGGCACAGTGTTTTCCTCGATTGATCGGCAGGGGCGCTATGCCTATGCCAATCAGCCGCTGATTCTGGGATGGAATCTGGCGCGGCTGCTGGAAACGCTGCTGCCCTTTATTGATGCCGACCCCGAACGCGCGCTGGATCTGGCGAATGCGGCGCTTGAGGGCATTGCAGGCACTTACCGCGTCGCGTTTCTGGCGGTGATGCGCGAAAAGCTGGGCCTTGCCGGCGAGGCTGCGGGCGATGGCAGTTTGATCGACGATTTTCTGACTGCAATCGAGGGCGTGGACTGGACGCTGGCGCATCGGCGTTTGGCGGCGGCTGTGACGGATGAGGCGGGGTATCTGGCGTTGTTTGATAATAGGGCTGCGATCACGGCTTGGCTGCCGCGTTGGCGCGCGCGGCTGCGCGCGGATGCGGCAGAGGCACTGCTTGCGGTCAATCCGGCGGTGATTGTGCGCAATCATCTGGTCGAGGCGGCCTTGCAGGCGGCAGAGGCGGGTGATTTGAGCGATTTCAACGCGCTTTTGGCCGCCGTGCGCGACCCCTTTGGGCCCGAGGCGGGGCGGGAGGGATTTGTTCTGCCCAGCCCCAAGGGCGCTGCTGACTATGTAACCTATTGCGGCACTTGATTAAGATTGACGGCGACCGGTCAGAGCGGCTTTACTGCTGCAATGAATGCACGTTCCGAAATCCATGACCGACTCGCCGCTTCACTGCGCGAGGCCCGTAAAGCCCGCGGGCTGAGTCTTGATGCTGTGGCCAAACTTTCGGGGGTTAGTCGCTCGATGGTCAGCCAGATTGAGCGGGCGGAAAGTTCGCCGACGGTGGCGACACTTTGGAACCTGACACAGGCCTTGCAGGTGGATTTCGCAGGGCTTTTGGAAGGGCGCGGCGATGTCGGCATTGAGGTGGTGCGCGCAGGGGCTGCTCCGGTGATTGGCGGGCGTGGCAAGGGCGTAAGCATTCGGATCTTATCGCCGGCCGAGGCGGTGGGCGATTACGAGGTTTATGATCTGCGCTTTGCTGCCGAAGGGGTCTTGGACAGTGAGCCCCATACCGCTGGCTGTCGCGAGCATCTGACGGTGATCGAGGGGCAGGTAAGGGTGGTCTCGGGCGAGGAGACGCAGGTCTTGGCGGTGGGCGATACCGCGCGCTACCGCGCCGATCGTAGCCATTTGATTGCCGCCGAGGGCGGCGCTGCGCGGGCTTTGCTGATTGTTCAGGACAGCTGAGGCGTAGGGCGGGGGCTGGCCCCCGCGCCCCCAGGATATTTTTACCAAGATGAAATCCGTAAGATTGGAATTTATTCCGCTATATTGACATTTTTTCAGGCAGGCGTAGGCTCCGCTAAACTGGAGGGTTTTCTGCTATGACAGATGTTGCGGGATTTCTGGCGGATGTGGGCGGGCGGTTGGCGGCGCTTGAGGCCGAGGGGCTTACAAAGCGCGAGCGGCTGATTGAAGGGGCGCAAGGCGCGCGGCTGCGGATTGGCGGGCGCGAGATGCTGAACCTTTGTGCCAATAATTACCTTGGCCTTGCGAATGATCCGCGGTTGGTCGCGGCGGCTGGGGCGGCGATGCAAAGCCATGGGTTTGGCATGGCCTCGGTACGGTTCATCTGCGGGACGCAGGATATTCACCGCAGTTTGGAAGCGCGGATTGCCGGGTTTTTGGGGATGCAGGATGCGATTCTGTTTGCGGCGTGCTTTGACGCCAATGGCGGCGTGTTCGAGGCCTTGTTGACCGAAGCCGATGCGGTTGTGTCCGATAGTCTGAACCATGCGTCGATCATTGACGGGGTGCGTTTGTGCAAGGCGGCACGCTACCGCTTTGCCAATAACAATATGGCCGATCTGGAGGCGCAATTGCAGGCGGCGCGGCAGGCGGGGGCGCGGTTTATCTTGATTGCGACGGATGGCGTGTTCTCGATGGATGGCACAGCGGCCGATCTGGCGGGGATCACCCAGCTGGCCGGGCGCTATGGCGCGGTGACATTGGTGGATGATTGTCATGCGACGGGGTTTGTCGGGCCGCAGGGGCGGGGTACTGCGGCGGCGGCGGGCGTGCGGGTGGATATTTTGACCGGCACCTTTGGCAAAGCGCTGGGTGGGGCCTTGGGCGGCTATATCGCTGGGCCGCAGCCGGTAATTGATCTTTTGCGCCAGCGCGCGCGGCCCTATCTGTTTTCCAATGCGCTGCCGCCTGCGGTGGTGGGGGCGGCGCTGGCGGCTTTCGATATTGTGGAGGGCGCTGATGATCTGCGCGCCAAGCTGGCGAAGAATGCCGCCTATTGGCGGGCGGGGCTGACGGCTTTGGGGTTTGATCTGCTGCCGGGCAGCCATCCGATTGTGCCGGTTATGATTGGCGATGCCGTTTTGGCGCAAGCGTTTGCGCAGGCGCTGGACCGGCGCGGGATTATGGTCTCGGCCTTTTTCTTTCCGGTGGTGCCGCGGGGCGCGGCGCGGATCAGAACGCAGATGAGTGCGGGTTTGAGCCGTGCCGATCTGGATTTTGCCTTGGCAGCCTTTGCGGCGGCAGGCAAAGAACTGGGGGTTTTGGCATGAAAGCCTTGGTCAAGGCGCGGCCCCAACAAGGCTTATGGATGCAAGAGCGCAGCATTCCCGAGATCGGCGCCGAGGATGTGCTGATCCGCATCAAGAAAACCGGCATCTGTGGCACCGATATTCACATCTGGAATTGGGATGAATGGGCGGCGCGCACGGTGCCACTGGGGCTTATCACCGGCCATGAGTTTGCCGGCGAGATTGTCGAGATCGGCGCGCAGGTGACCGGGCTTGCCATTGGGCAGCGCTGTTCGGGCGAGGGGCATTTGATTGGCAAGCAAAGTCGGCAATCGCGGGCGGGCAAGTTTCATTTGGACCCTGCCACTCGCGGTATTGGTGTCAATGAGCCCGGCGCTTTTGCCGAATATCTGCGCCTGCCGGCCTTTAACGTCGTGGCTTTGCCCGACAGCATCGATGACGATATTGGCGCGATTTTGGACCCGTTGGGCAATGCGGTGCATACGGCGCTGTCGTTTGATCTGGTGGGCGAGGATGTGCTGATCACGGGCGCTGGGCCGATCGGGATCATGGCGGCTGCGGTGGCGCGGCATGTCGGCGCGCGCCATGTGGTGATCACCGATATCAACCCCGCGCGGTTGGCCTTGGCGGTCAAGGTCGCGGATGTGACGGCGGTGAATGTGGCGCAAGAGGATCTGCGCGATGTGATGGCGCGGCTGAAGATTGTGCAGGGCTTTGATGTGGGCCTAGAGATGTCAGGCAATCAGGCAGCACTTGATCAGATGGTCGAGGCGCTGGTTATGGGCGGGCGCATTGCCATGCTGGGGATCGGCCCTGGCAAATCGGCGGTGGATTGGAGCCGGATCGTCTTTAAGGCGCTGACCATCAAAGGTGTTTACGGCCGCGAGATTTTCGAGACCTGGTATAAGATGATCGCGATGCTGGAAAACGGCTTGGATCTGCGCGGGGTGATCACGCACCGCTTTGGCGTCGACGAATACCAGAAGGGGTTCGAGGTGATGCGGGCTGGAGCCTCGGGCAAGGTGGTGCTGGACTGGAGCTAGGCTGCCGCCTGCCGCTGGCGCAGCAAACCCGTCAGGCCCGCGCGCAGCGGCGTCAGGGCCGCGACATGCGCCGCAAGACTGCCCGCGTCTTGGGCGTGAACAGCGTCTTGGCAGGCGCGCAGCTTGGCCGCAAGATCGACAAGCCCCAAGATCGCGGCCCCGCCTGCAACCTTATGCGCCTTTTGCCCGATTTCGGCGCTGGGGCCCTGCGGCAGAAGCGTGGTGATCTGGGCAATCGCCTCGTCAAGATCGGCAAGCAGGCGTTGGTATTGCACCGTCAGACGGTCGACCCCCAAGAGGTCTTCAAGCTCGGCGATAAGATTATGATCAATCTGCATTATCCACGGACCTTTGCAAAAATCGTTTGATTTGAAACTGGCATCCTAGCGTCTTTCTTTTAAGGAGGTGTGACCCTGACGCAGTAAAGCCTACTTCTGCGGCAAGAAAAGCGGGGGGTCAACGCATGCCTTCAAGCTTTCAGCTTAGGCGGGGCGCAGCAAGCTGCCACCCCATGCGGGCAAAGATCGGCTTCTGCCGACTGCGACAAGCCTAGCAGAAAAGCCGGCTGCGCGTGCCATGCAGCGGCATATCCTTGCTATGCTTTGAGATATTTGACGCAGCGTCATGGGCCCCGCGCGCCGGCATTGCTGCTAGCTGCGCTCTTGAAATTGTTGATCGTAAAGCGCGCGGAACTTGCCGCCTTTGGCCAAAAGCGCATCCAGACTGCCCGATTCCTCGACACGACCGGCCTCGATGTAGCAGATCTGGTCGGCGCGCAGCACAGTCGAAAGCCGATGCGCGACCACGATGGTCGTCACCCCTGTCGTCACGCGTTCGAGCGCATCGCGGACCAAGGTTTCCGAATGGCTGTCCAGCGCGCTTGTGGCCTCATCCAGCAACAAGATCGGCGCGCGGCGCAGCACGGCGCGGGCAATCGCAAGGCGTTGACGCTGACCACCGGACAAAAACGCGCCATTCTCGCCGATTTGGGTTTGGTAGCCATTGGGCAATTGGCAAATGAATTCATCGGCATGGGCGACCTTTGCCGCTTCGATCACCTCGGCGTCGGTTGCGTCTTGGCGCGCCACTCGCAGGTTTTCGATGACATTGGCCGAAAACAAGAAGGTGTCTTGCCCGACATAGGCGACCGTGCGGCGCAGCGAGTCAAAGCTGGCCTTTTGAAGATCCAGCCCGTCGATGCTGACAGAGCCGCTGCTGGGGTCATAAAGCCGCAGCATCAGGTTCAACAGGGTGGATTTGCCGCCGCCCGAGGGGCCAACCAGCGCTGTGGTCTTGCCAGCAGGACAGTCGATGGTGATCTCATTCACCACTGAGGTGGCACCCGTATATGAAAACGACACCTTGTCCAGCCGCAGATGGCCCTTGCCCTCGGGGATAGCGACGGCATCATCGGCTTCGACCATGGTTTGCGGCGCGTCCAGCAGGGTGTACATCATCTGCACCCCGACCATGCCGCTTTCGATCGAAACCCGCATCCGCGACAAGCGCTTGGCGGGCTCATAGGCCATGATGAAGGCTGTGACAAAAGACATCAGCTGGCCAGGCGTGCCTGCCTCTTGGCCGAACAGATTGCTGCTGCTCAGAACCACCACCGCTCCGATGGCCACCCCTGTCAGCGTGTCCATCAAGGGCGAGGTGGCGCTTTCCAGGCGGATCATCTTATTCGCACGCGATTCCACTTGCCGCACGGCGACATCCATGCGGTCGGCCATCACGCGATCCAGCGCAAAGGCCTTGATCACCCGCGCCCCAACCGAAGCTTCTTGCACCACGCGGATGATCTCGGCCATGCCCATCATCTCTTGCGCCATGATTGCGCGCACTTGCACCAGAATAAGCCGCACCCCAAACAGCGCAGCAGGCCCAATCACCAAACAAATCAGCGACAGCACCGGCTGCTGGTAGAACATCACAAAGATCAGGCCGAACAACGTCAGCAGATCGCGGACAAAGCCGGTAACGATAATATCAATCACACCGCGCGCCATCTGCGCGCTTTGCGTCACCTGCATCAAGACCATCGAGGATTCGGTGTTGTTGAAAAAACCGATGCTTTGCTTCAGCAGGCGGCGAAACAGCTCGCTTTGTTTCTCGGCCACGATGCGATTGCCTGCACGCGCCATCAGAACGGTTTGTGCAAATGACGACAAGCCCTTGATCATGAAGATCGCCACCACAGCACCCGCGACCAAAAACACCCGCAAACGGTCCTCGGGATGCGTCATCGCTTGCACGATTTCGCCCATGATCCAAGCCGAGAGCGCCGTCGAAACCGCCACCAGCACCATCGCTGTGATAGCGGCAAAGTAGCGGCCGCCGTTCTCCAGCAGGCTTTCTGAAAGCAAACGCCACAACAGGCTGCGCTTGGCGAAAGCGGCGCTCCACTTGGCCAATCTTGAAGGGATCAAAGTACTTCCTTTTCGCCACCCCGACCGAATATCGCCGCCGATGTGGCGCGACAAAGGTCGCAAATACAGAGCCGCGTCTTCGCATCCACGCGCGGGTTTGTCAATGTGACAGCCATGCCGCAGCGCCAAGACGCGGGGTTTCCGCCCAAGTCGGCGCAGAGGCGTGGCGATGCCTTGGCGCCCCAAAACTCTACTCGGGCCTCAGTCAATCGGCAGGCTGTGCCAAGACCGGCAAATCCCTGTGCTGAGACCTTCAGTCATGTCTATAAGCGGCTTTGGAACGCGGCTGCTCTAGCGCTTTGGGCCGTTGGCCATGTCAAGGCTGCCGGCCACCCAATCGCAATCTTGCATGATCTCTGCAACGGCTTGGTCCGCTGTGATAAGGGTTCAGATTTCTAAGCGTGGTTGCTGCATAAGTCTGGATATTTATGCCAAGATGAAAGCGTCAGAGTTTGGGCGCATAATCGGCGGGGTTTACGGTTTGGGGGCGGCTGTCCAGCATCAGGGCGCTGATGCGGGGGGCGGTTTGCGCGATGATTGTGCCGGATTTGATCACGGCAAGGCGCGCGGGTTTAAGCCGCAGGGCCTCGGCGGGAGATCTGGCTTGCAAGAGCACCAGATCGGCGGCGCAGCCGACATCAAGCCCGTAGTTTTCAAGCCCCATGGCGCGGGCGGAGTTGGTGGTCAGCGCGTTGAAGATCGCGGTTTTGTCATCAAGACCGGCCATTTGCGCGACATGGATCGCCATATGGCCGACCTCGAGCATATCGCCAGAGCCCATCGAATACCAAGGGTCCATCACGCAATCATGGCCGAAAGCCACATTGATGCCAGCCGCCATCAGCTCGCGCACCCGCGTCATGCCGCGGCGTTTGGGATAGCTGTCGTGGCGGCCTTGCAGCATGATGTTGATCAGCGGATTGGGGATCACATGCATCTGTGCCTCGGCGATCAGTGGGATCAGCTTTGAGACATAGTAATTGTCCATCGAATGCATCGAGGTGAGATGCGAGCCTGCGACGCGGGTTTGCAGCCCGTGGCGGATGGTCTCGGCGGCCAGGGTTTCGACATGGCGCGACAGCGGATCATCGGTTTCGTCGCAATGCATGTCGACGGGCAGGCCGCGCTCGGCGGCAAGGCGGCAGAGCGCGCGCACCGAAGCCGTGCCTTCCTCCATCGTGCGTTCGAAATGCGGGATGCCGCCGACGATATCAACGCCCATATCCAGCGCGCGGGCAAGGCTTTGCACGCCGTGTTCGGCGCGGGTATAGCCGTCTTGCGGGAAGGCCACGAGTTGCAGGGTCAGATAGGGCGCGACGCGGCGTTTGACCTCGAGCATGGCCTCGACGGTGACAAGGCGCGGGTCCGAGGTGTCGACATGGGTGCGGATCGCAAGCAGGCCTTGGCTGACCGCCAGATCGCAATAGCGCAGCGCACGCTCGACCAGCGCGTCGATGGTCAGGGTCGGGCGCAGCTCGCCCCAGAGCGCGATGCCTTCAAGCAGGGTGCCCGAGCGGTTCATCCGTGGCAGGCCCAGCGAGAGCGTCGCATCCATGTGAAAATGCGGGTCCACAAAGGGCGGGGTGACAAGATAGCCTGCGGCGTCGATCTCTTGCCCGGCCTGCGCAGCAATCTTCGGTGCAACCGCAGCAATTTTTCCGGATTTCACTGCGATATCTTGGCCTTGGCGACCATCGGGCAGGTTGGCGTTGCGCAGGATTAGATCGAACATTGGGACCTCTGGCTGAGAAAATTGCTGCGCAGCATTTGTGCTGCAACGCCGATGGCGATGGCTTGGGGGGCTTTGCCCAAGGCGGGGTCGCCGATGGGGCAGAGGATGCGGGATATCGCCTGTGGGCTGTGGCCAATCGCTGCCAAGCGGCTGCGAAAGCGCGCGGCTTTGCTTGCCGATCCGATCAGGCCGCAAAAGCCAAAGCCGTGATGCAGCAGGCGGTGGCAAAGCTCTAGATCCAGCGCGTGCGAATAGGTGACGATCAGATGCTCGGCCGTTTGCGGCGCAAGCGTCACCGCGCATTCAGGCGCGGGCACGGGCAGGATGCGGCTTGGCGGCGGCGCATCCGGAAAGCGCTCGGCCGCAACATCAACCCATGTCAGCGCAAGCTGCGGCAGCGGGGACAAAACCTCGGCCAGTGCGCGGCCAACATGGCCGGCCCCCCAGATCCAGATCTGGCGCTGCGGCGTGGTGATCGGCTCGATCAGCCAGCCTTGCAGCACCTGTGTGGCGGGCAGGCTGCCGCTGTTGCGGGCCTTTGCCAGCAAGCGCTTGACGCCAAGCGGCATCGGCGCGCCCTCCAGAGCGCGGGCGACAAGCGGGCCCTGTGGCAGGCTGTCTGCGCTGTAAACTTCGGTCAAAAGCGAGACCGCGCCGCCGCAGCACTGGCCAATATTGGGCCCAAGCGCCGTGGTTTCAAAATGCCGCCCGCCGCCCTTGGCCAGCATCACACGCGCGCGCTGCATCGCCTGCCATTCCAGCGCACCGCCGCCGATGCTGCCCGATTGCCCATCGGCCCAGACCAGCATCGCAGCCCCAAGCTCGCGCGGCGACGAGCCCTTAAACCCTGCGATCACAATCCGCGCCACAGGGCCACGCGCGGTGGCCGCACGCAGGGCCGCCAGATCAAACATGGCGCTGCTTTTGCACGGCGGCTAAAATGCGCTCGGGCGTGGCGGGGGCATCCAGATCGGGATAGCGGCTGGCGTCGCCACAGGCGGCAATCGCATCCGACAGCGCATAAAACACCGCGATGCCAAGGTTAAAGGGCGGCTCGCCCACGGCTTTTGATTTGCCGACGGTATCCTCGCGGTTGGGCTGATCGTAAAGGCTCACATTGAACACCGCAGGCCGGTCCGAACAGGCGGGGATCTTATAGGTGCTGGGCGCATGGGTCAAAAGCCCGCCCTTGGCATCCCAGACCAATTCCTCAGTGGTCAGCCAGCCCGCCCCCTGCACAAAAGCCCCCTCGATCTGGCCAATATCCAGCGCAGGGTTCATCGAACTGCCGGTGTCATGCAAAATATCCGCCCGCAAAATCCGGTTCTCGCCGGTCAGCGTGTCGATCACCACCTCGGCCACCGCCGCACCATAGGCGAAATACAAAAACGGCCGCCCCCGCCCGCGCAAACGGTCCCAAGTGATCTTGGGCGTGGCGTAAAACCCGGTCGATGACAGCGAAATCCGCGCCTGATAGGCCCAAGCCGCAACCTGCGCAAAGCCAAAGACCTCGCCCGCCACCCGCACCACGCCATCCGCAAAGCGCACGCTCGCAGGTTCCACCCCATGCTTTCCGGCCAGAAACGCCGCCATGCGGTCGCGGATGGTCTCACAAGCCTGCTGCGCCGCCATCCCGTTCATATCCGACCCGGACGAGGCCGCCGTGGCCGAGGTATTGGGCACTTTGCCGGTATCTGTGGCCGTGATCTTCACCGCCTCCATTCCCACCCCAAAAACCGAAGCCGCCACCTGCGCGATCTTTTGGTTCAAACCCTGACCCATCTCGGTGCCGCCATGGTTCAGATGGATCGAGCCGTCTTGATAGACGTGCACCAAAGCCCCGGCCTGGTTCAGCCAGGTCAGAGTAAACGAAATCCCAAACTTCACCGGCACCAAGGCCAAACCGCGCTTCAAAATCGGGCTTGCGGCATTCCAATCCGCCACCGCCTGCCGCCGTGCCTGATACCCCGACAGGGCCTCCAGCTTTGCCGTCAGATCATGGCCGATAAAATCCTCCACCTCCATGAAATAGGGCGTGGTCTCGGCTTTCATCTTGGCCAAAATATCCCCGCCGGAGGCTTCCACCGCCGCCTCCCTCTCGCGGTAAAAATTCTGTCGCCGCAGCGCCAAGGGCTCGATCCCCAGCACAAAGGCCGCGTGATCCATCACCCGCTCAATCCCGATCAGCCCCTGCGGGCCGCCAAAGCCGCGATAGGCGGTGGCGCTTTGGGTATTGGTTTTCAGCCGGTGGCTTTCAATGCGGATATCGGGCAGATGATAGCAATTGTCGGCATGCAGCATCGCACGGTCCGCCACCGCAAGGCTTAGATCCTGCGCCCAGCCGCAGCGGATCAGATGGGTGAAGGCAACCCCCAAAATCCGCCCCGAGGCATCAACTCCGGCGCGATAGCCTATGCGCAAATCGTGGCGCTTGCCGGTGATGATCATATCATCATCGCGGTCGTATCGCATTTTGCAGGCTCGCCCGGTGGCCTTGGCCGCCATGGCGCAAGCGATGGCCAGCGCATTGCCTTGGCTTTCCTTGCCGCCAAAGCCGCCGCCCATGCGGCGGGTCTCGACGCGAACATCGGCCATGTTCAGATGCAAAGCATGCGCGACCTTGTGCTGAATTTCACTCGGATGCTGGGTTGAAGACAGCACATGCATGCCGTCTTCCAGCGGGATCGCCGCCGCGATCTGGCCTTCAAGATAAAAATGCTCTTGGCCGCCAACCTCAAAGCTGCCCTCAATCTGATGGGGGGCTGCCGCGATCGCACGGGCGGCGTCGCCCTTGGCCCAGATCACCGGGCCGGATTCAAAGCGGGAATTGGCCGCCAATGCTTGATCTATCGTCAAAAGCGCGGGCAGTTCGGCGTAGCTGATCTTGCCCAGACGCGCGGCGCGGCGGGCCTGCAGATGGGTTTCGGCCACCACCAAAAACACCGGCTGGCCGCTGTAATGCACGGTTTCCACCGCCAAAAGCGGTTCGTCCTGCGAGGCCGGGCTGCAATCGGGCATATCGGGCCAGTCTTCGGCGCTGAACACCGCAACCACACCGGGGGCCGCGCGCACGGCCTCCAGATCCAGCGCGGTGATACGGCCATGGGCGCAGCTTGACAGGCCAAAGGCCAGATGCAGCGCGCCTGCGGGCAAGGGGATGTCATCCAGATAGCGCGCAGCCCCGGTGACATGCAGGGGCGCCGAATCATGGGGAAGCGATTTGCCAAGGCTCATGGTGCCACCTCCAAAACCGAAACGGGGGTGCCGTTTAGGTCGTGGAAATAGCGCAGCGCCAGATTTTGCGCCGCTTGCAGCCGGTAGCCGGCCGAGGCGCGCATGTCTGACAGCGGCTGGAAATCGTCGGCAAGCGCGGGCAGGGCGGCAGTGATACTCTCAAGGCTCCAGCTTTGGCCGATCAGGGCGGCCTCAAAGCCGCTGGCGCGTTTGGGCGTGCCTGCCATGCCACCAAAGGCCACGCGAGCGGCGGTGATCTGACCTTCGGCGCAGGTCAGATTGAACGCCCCCAGCACCGCCGAGATATCTTGGTCAAAGCGTTTGCTGAGTTTGTAGCAGCGCAGCGCAGGCACGGCCTCTGGGATCGAAATCCCTGCGACGAATTCCGAAGCTTTGCGGTCTTGTTTGCGGTAGGCGAGGAAGAAATCCTCGAGCGGCAGCGTGCGCAGATCGTCGCCGCAGCGCAGATGCAAGGTCGCACCCATCGCGATCAGCGCAGGCGGCGCGTCGCCAATCGGCGAGCCATTGGCGATATTGCCGCCAATGGTGGCAGCATTGCGCACCTGTTCGCTGGCATAGCGGCGCAGCAATTCGGCAAAGCTGGGGTGGCTGTGTTGTAAGGTGCTGCGCAACGTCGCGATGGTGACGCCCGCGCCGATGTGGATTTGGCCGCCGCCGCGTTCGATCTGTTGCAGATCGCGCATCTGGCCCAGAAACACCGGCTTTGGCAGATCGCGCAGGCCTTTGGTGACCCAGAGCCCGACATCGGTTGCGCCGGCAATCAGGGTGGCATCGGGGTTTTGCAGATACCAGCTGGCGAAGTCGTCGCTGTTGTCGGGGCAATAGGCGCCCGTGACCTGCGGCGCGGGGAGGCTGTCTGCCTCCCCGGACCCCTCCGAGGATATTTGGGCCAAGATGAAAGCGTCTTGGGTCATTTGGGCGGGGATTGGGCGGGTTTCGGCGGCTTGGGCGGCGCGGATGATCGGGGCGTAGCCGGTGCAGCGGCAGAGGTTGCCTGCAAGCACGGTGTCGTGATCTGTGCGCCCTGTGGCATGGGCCACGGCCATCGAGACGATGAAGCCGGGGGTGCAAAAACCGCATTGGCTGCCGTGGTGGTCGACCATGGCCGATTGCACCGGATGTGGGGTGCCGTTGGGGGCGGCGAGGCCTTCGACGGTGCGCACGGCTTTGCCGTGCAGTTGCGGCAGGAACAAGATGCAGGCGTTAAGGGCACGGGGGCCGTTTTCGTCGGTGACCATGACGGTGCAGGCGCCGCAGTCGCCCTCATTGCAGCCCTCTTTGGTGCCGTTGAGAGCCTTGGTTTCGCGCAGGAAATCAAGAAGCGTCCGCGTTGGGGGCTGACCCTCAAGGCGGAGCGGCGTTCCATTCAGGAGAAACGCGACTTCGGTCATGGTATATCCTGCCGCGGTCTTTTCGGGTGGCCTTTTGCGCGCCCGCCCGATGCGGCGTAAAGCGGGTCGCGCGGCCTTTCGGGCAGATCTGCCCTTGCAAGGTATCAAAGCCGAGGTCTGGGGCTTTGGCAAGGCCTTTCCCCTGCCGCGCGGCTTCGATAGGTTGGCGGGATGACCCAGACCCGATTCATCCATCTGCGCACCCATACCGAGCATTCCTTGTTGGAGGGGGCTGTGCCTGTAAAGGCGCTGATCAAGCTTTGCGGCAAGCATGCGATGCCTGCGGTGGCGGTGACCGACACCAACAACATGTTCGCGGCCTTGGAGTTTTCGGTCTATGCCAAAGACGCGGGCGTGCAGCCGATTGTCGGCTGTCAGGTCTCGGTTGCCTATGATCCGCCTGCCCCCGGCGAGAAGCCGCGCGCGCCTGCGCCCATCGTGCTGCTGGCGCAGAACGAGGCGGGCTATATGAACCTGATGAAGCTGAACTCTTGTCTTTACATCGACAAGGGCGGGGCTTTGCCGCAGGTGACGCTGGCTGAGTTAGAGCAATATGCGGGCGGTCTTATCTGTTTGACCGGCGGGGCCGAGGGGCCTTTGGGGCGGCTGATCCAAGGCGGGCAGGTGCCAAAGGCGCAGGTGCTGTTAGAGCGGTTGGCCGCCTGTTACGGCGACCGGCTTTATGTCGAATTGCAGCGCCACCCCGGCGAGGGCGGCCGGCTGACCGATGGCGAGGCAGGCACCGAGCGCTGGTTTGTCGAGCAGGCCTATGCGCTGGGTCTGCCTTTGGTTGCCACCAATGACGTCTATTTCCCTGACCCCAAGATGTATCAGGCCCATGACGCGCTGATCTGCATTGCCGAAGGCGCCTATGTTGACCAACAACAACCGCGCAGGCGTCTGACGCCGCAGCATTATTTCAAGACCGAAGCCGAGATGGTGACGCTGTTCGCCGATCTGCCCGAGGCGATTGAGAACACCGTGGAAATCGCGCAGCGCTGCGCCTTTGCCGCCTTTAAGCGCAAGCCGATCTTGCCGAAATTTGCCGACGACGAGGTCAACGAGCTGCGCCGTCAGGCCAATGAAGGGCTGCAAAACCGGCTTAAAATCATCCCGCATGCGGTGACACCTCAAGAGTACCAAGCGCGGCTGGATTTCGAGCTTGGGATCATCGAAAAGATGGGCTTTCCGGGCTATTTCCTGATCGTGGCCGATTTTATCAAATGGGCCAAGGATCACGGCATTCCGGTCGGCCCGGGGCGGGGCTCGGGGGCGGGCAGTTTGGTGGCCTATGCGCTGACGATCACCGACCTTGACCCCTTGCGCTATGCCCTGCTGTTCGAGCGGTTCTTGAACCCCGAACGGGTCTCGATGCCCGACTTTGACATCGACTTTTGCATGGACCGCCGCGAAGAGGTGATCCGCTATGTGCAAGAGAAATACGGCCGTGACAAAGTTGGCCAGATCATCACCTTTGGCGCGCTGTTGTCCAAGGCGGCGGTGCGCGATGTCGGGCGGGTGTTGCAAATGTCTTATGGGCAGGTCGATCGTCTGTCCAAGATGATTCCGGTTGAAGGTGTGAAACCTGTCAGCATCACCAAGGCCTTGGCCGATGAGCCGCGCCTGCGAGAGGCCGCCAAGGAAGAGGTCGTGGCCCGGCTTTTGGACTATGGCGCGCAGATCGAAGGACTTTACCGCAACGCCTCGACCCATGCCGCGGGCGTGGTGATTGGCGACCGCCCGCTGGACGAGCTGGTGCCTTTGTATCAAGACCCGCGCTCGGATATGCCCGCGACGCAGTTCAATATGAAATGGGTCGAACAGGCCGGTCTGGTCAAGTTCGACTTTTTGGGTCTGAAGACGCTGACGGTCATCCAAAACGCGATTGATCTGTTGAAACTGCGCGGCGTTGATCTTGATATCAGCCTGATCCCGCTGGACGACAAACCCACCTACGAGCTTTATGCGGCGGCAAAAACCGTGGCGGTGTTTCAGGTGGAATCCAGCGGCATGATGGATGCACTGCGGCGGATGAAGCCGACCTGTATCGAAGATATCGTGGCGCTGGTCGCCCTGTATCGTCCCGGCCCGATGGAGAATATCCCCACCTATTGCGAGGTGAAAAACGGGCTGAAGGATCTGGAATCGATCCATCCGACGATTGACCATATCCTGGCCGAAACCCAAGGCATTATCGTTTACCAAGAACAGGTGATGCAGATCGCCCAGGTCATGGCGGGCTATAGCCTTGGCGGCGCCGATCTTTTGCGCCGCGCGATGGGCAAAAAGATCGCCGAGGAAATGGCCAAGGAACGCCCGAAATTCGTCGAAGGCGCCAAGGCCACCCATAATGTCGATGCGAAAAAGGCAGGCGAAGTCTTCGATCTGCTGGAAAAATTCGCCAACTACGGCTTTAACAAATCCCACGCCGCCGCCTATGCCGTGGTCAGCTATCAAACCGGCTATCTCAAGGCGAATTATCCGGTCGAATTCATGGCCGGCGTGATGAATTGCGATATGCATCTGACCGACAAACTGGCGGTCTATAAGCGCGAGATCGGCAAGCTGGGCATCAAGACCATAGCACCTTGCGTCAATGCCAGCCTTGCCAGCTTTACCGTGCGCGAGGGCGCCGTGGTCTATGCGCTGGGCGCACTCAAAGGCGTCGGGGTCGAGGCGATGGGGCTGATCGTCTCGGCGCGCGGCGACAAGGCCTTCGCCACCCTGTTCGATTTCGCCCGCCGCGTCGATATGAAACGCGTCGGCAAACGCCCGCTGGAAATGCTGGCGCGCGCCGGCGCCTTCGATCAGCTTGACCCCAACCGCGCCCGGGTCTTCGAGGCGCTCGACAGTCTGGTCGCCTATTCCGCCGCCATCCACGAGGCGAAATCCTCCAACCAAGTCAGCCTCTTTGGCGAGGCTGGCGCTGATATCCCCGAACCCCGCCTGCCGTTCCGCGACGATTGGCAGCCCGTCGAACGGCTGACCCAAGAACATCTGGCCATCGGCTTTTACCTCTCGGGCCACCCGCTCGACGACTATATGGGCCCGCTGAAACGCCGCGATGTCAAAACCCTGACCGAACTGACGCAACTGGCCGAACGCGGCCCGCTGATTGCGAAACTGGCCGGCGCCGTCTCGTCAAAGCAAGAACGCAAATCGGCCAAGGGTAACCGCTTTGCCTTCGTGCAACTCTCTGATCCAACAGGGCTTTATGAGGTGACGGTGTTCTCAGACACACTTGAGGCCGCCCGCGATCTGCTGGAACCCGGCAAGAATGTCGTGCTCACCGTCAAGGCCGAACTCGAAGGCGATACGCTGAAACTGCTGGCCAATGCCGTGCAACCCATCGACCAGGTCGCCGATGCCGCAGGTGCGCAGGCCCTGCGCATCCACCTCAACCAAGCCTCTGCCGCAACCTCAATCGCAAGCCTGCTCGCCACAGTTCAGGGCCGCAACCGCGCGCAAATCACGCTCTGCATCGCCGACGATCAGGGCCGCGAGATCGACCTTGCCCTGCCAACCCCCTATCCCGTCACCGCCCAGATCAAAGGCGCTCTCAAAGCCATGCAAGGCGTCGTCATGGTCGAAGAAGTCTAACCCCACCCCAAACCGCTTTCATCTTGGCGCAAATATCCTCGGGGGGTGAGCGCGCCAGCGCGAGGGGGCGCGAGCGCCCCCTGCCTCTGCCTCAAGCCGGCCTCACCAATGCGGCGGCCGCTGGTCTGCCAGCGGGATTGTGCCTGTGCCGTCACTTTCGCGCTCTGCCTCGCGCTGGGCCAGCACTTGGGCGACGCGGGTCAGCCGGTCAATTTCGCTGGCATGGCGCGCCACCACATCCGACAAATCCTCCACCGCACGGGTCAGATGCGCGATGCGTTCTTCTAACTGCTGAGTCATCTTGCCTCTTCTGCTTGGGCCTGCGCCTAATGCTTGCTGCCCCGCCCCCCATCCGATACACGGACCTCGACCAAAAGCGAAGGGGTCCAGACCATGGCCAATGATAAACCCGCCCGCCGCCCGCGCGCCGAGACGCCAAAAGGCTTTCGCGACTATTTCGGCGCCGAGGTGACCGAGCGCAAGGCGATGCTTGATGCCATCACCGGCGTCTATCACCGCTATGGCTTTGACCCTTTGGAAACCTCGGCCGTGGAAACCGTCGAGGCTTTGGGCAAATTTCTGCCCGATGTCGACCGCCCCAATGCTGGCGTCTTTGGCTGGCAGGAGGAAGATGCCGATTGGCTGGCGCTGCGCTATGATCTGACCGCCCCCTTGGCGCGGGTGGCCGCGCAATATCGCAACGATCTGCCCAGCCCCTACCGGCGCTATGCCATGGGCCCGGTCTGGCGCAATGAAAAGCCCGGTCCTGGCCGGTTTCGCCAGTTTTATCAATGCGATGCTGATACGGTTGGCGCAAGCTCTGTCGCCGCTGATGCCGAAATCTGCGCCATGCTGTCGGATGCCCTTGAAGTCGTTGGCATTCCGCGCGGCGATTATGTGGTCAAGATCAACAACCGCAAGGTGCTGAACGGCGTGATGGAAGTGGCGGGGGTTCTTGACCCCTCCGACCTCAGCCGGTTTGAAGACGAACGCGGCATCGTGTTGCGCGCGATTGATAAGATGGACCGTCTGGGCGAGGCCGGCGTGCGCGCCCTGCTGGGCGAAGGGCGGCGCGACGAAAGCGGCGATGTCACCGCAGGCGCAGGCCTGACCGAGGCGCAGGCCGATGTGGTGATGGGCTTTGTTTCTGCCAAGCGCGACAGCGGCGCGCAAACGGTGGCGCGGCTGCGCGAGCTGGTGGCGGCCTCGGCAATTGGGCTTGAGGGCGTAGACGAGTTGGAAACCATCGCAGCTTTGCTGGCGGCACAGGGCTACGGTTCTGATCGCATTGTGATCGATCCGGGCGTGGTGCGCGGGCTCGGCTATTACACCGGCCCCGTCTACGAGGCCGAGTTGACCTTTGAAATCTTGGATGAAAAGGGCCGTAAGCGGCAGTTTGGCTCGGTCGCGGGCGGCGGGCGCTATGACGATCTGGTCAAGCGCTTTACCGGTCAGGCCGTGCCTGCCACGGGGGTTTCCATTGGCGTTGACCGCCTGCTGGCCGCGCTGCGCGCCAAGGGGCGGGCGGGGGCCGAGGCTGCGGGTCCGGTGGTTGTCACCGTGATGGACCGCGACCGCATGGCCGATTACATGGCGATGGTGGGCGAGCTGCGCGCCGCAGGCATCCGCGCCGAGATGTATCTGGGCAACCCGAAAAACTTTGGCAACCAGTTGAAATACGCCGACAAACGCGGCGCGCCGATCGCGGTGATCCAAGGCGGCACCGAGGCCGAGGCGGGGGTGGTTATCTTGAAAGACCTGATCCTTGGCGCCAAAATCGCGCAATCGGCGACGCTGGAAGAATGGAAAGACCGCCCCGCGCAGGTGGAAGTGGCGCGCGCCGATCTGGTGGCTGCGGTGCAGCGGATGCTGGCGCAATGACCAAGCCCGCGATCCGTGCCGAAGCCGAGCGGCTGTTCGCAGCCTTTCAAGCCGCAGGGGCCGTCGCGGTCGAGGCCGATTTGCTGCTGCCCGCCGAGACCTTGCTGGACCTTTACGGCGAAGACATCCGCGCGCGCGCCTATGTCACCTCGGACCCGTTGCAGGGCGAGATGATGCTGCGCCCCGATTTCACGGTGCCGGTGGTGCAAGCGCATATGGCGCATGGCGCTGACCCCGCGCGCTATTGCTATATGGGCGAGGTGTTTCGCAAGCAGGCGCATCTGGGCAATCGGGCCAGCGAATATTTGCAGGTTGGCTTCGAGGTCTTTGACCGCAGCGCGCCAGAAGCAGCGGATGCCGAAGTTTTTGCCCTGTTTTCCGGGATGTTGGCCGGTTTGGGCTTGCGCGCAGTCACCGGCGATATCGGCATTTTGATGGCGGCGGTGCGCGGATTGGACACCACCGCGCGGCGCAAGGCGGCGCTGTTGCGCCACATCTGGCGGCCCAAGCGGTTTCGCGCCCTGCTGGACCGCTTTGCCGGACGCGAGGCCTTGCCTGCGGCGCGGGCGGGGTTGCTTGCGCGTCTGGCGCAAGGCTCGCCCGAGGATTTGATCGCCCAAGCCGGCGGCTTTGTTGGCCTGCGCGGCGCGGATGAGATTGCCGCACGCGCGCAAGCGCTGATCGAGGATGCCGAGGCCGCGCCGATCAAGGCCCCAGAGGCGGCCTTGCTTTATGATCTTTTGGGCCTGCAAGCGCCGGCACGCGCAGCCCTCGCGCATCTGCGCGGCATCACCCCGATGCTGCCCGCGATTCTGCCTGCGGTGGACCGCTTTGAAACCCGACTTGAGGCGCTGGCTGCGCGTGGCATCGCGGTTGAAGGCTTGGCCTTTGAAGCCAGCCTTGGCCGCACCTCGATGGAATATTACGACGGTTTTGTGTTTTCCTTTCACGGCCCTAATGCCGAGCCGCCGATTGCCAGCGGTGGGCGCTATGACGCGCTGACGGCGGTGCTGGGGCAGGGGCGCTCTATTCCGGCGGTGGGGGGGATCATTCGCCCGCATTTGGTCGCGGCTTTGCGGGGGGCGATGTGATGCTGAAAATCGGTGTGCCCTCGAAGGGGCGGTTGATGGAAAAGACCTTTGACTGGTTCGGCGCGCGCGGTGTGACCATGCGCCAAACCGGGGCCGAGCGGGAATATTCCGGCGCGGTTGACGGCGTTGAAGGGGTCGAGCTGGTGCTGCTGTCTGCCGGCGAGATTCCGCGCGAATTGGCGGCAGGGCGGATCCATCTGGGGGTGACCGGCAGTGATCTTGTGCGCGACAAGCTGGCCGATTGGGACATGCAGGTGGCCGAGCTGGCAAAGCTGGGCTTTGGCCATGCCGATCTGATTCTGGCGGTGCCCAGCGTTTGGATTGATGTCGATACGCTGGATGATCTGGATGCCGCGGCGGCGGCCTTTCGCGCCCGTCACGGCTTTCGGCTGCGCATTGCCACCAAATACCACCGCTTGGTGCGCGAGTTTCTGACCGCCAACGGCGTCGCCGATTATCAGCTGGTCGATAGCCAAGGCGCGACCGAAGGCACGGTCAAGAACCTGACCGCCGAGGCCGTGGCCGATATCACCTCGACAGGGGAAACCCTGCGGGCGAACCATCTGAAGATCTTGTCAGATTCGGTGATTCACCGCTCGCAAGCCACGCTGTTTGCGGCGCGGGCTGCGGATTGGTCGCAGGCGGGGGCTGGGCTTGCGGCGCTGTGTGAAAAGCTGGGGCTTACACCGCCTGCGCTTTAGGTTTGCGGCTGACCAAGGCCACGCCCAGACCTGCCAGCGCCATGCCTGCCCAAGCCAAGGGCGGCACCGCTTCGCCCAGCAGGGGCCAGGCAAAAACCGCCGAAAGCGCTGGCACAAGGTAGAACAGCGACGAGACCTTTGACACCGCCCCCGCGCGGATCATCGCCAGCAGCAGCGACATCGCCAGCAGCGAATTGCCGATCACCAGATAGGCCAGCACGGCGACAAAGGTCGGGGTCCAATCCACCGCCATGCCCTCGGTCGCCCAAGCCGCTGGCAGGGTAAAGGCCGCGCCAACGGCGTATTGAATAAGATTGGCGCTCACAGGGTGATGGTTCACGCCAAAGCGTTTTTCATAAAGCGTGCCCGCCGTGATGCCAAAAAGCGCCAGCACCGTGCACAGAATGCCGGTCAGATTTTCCGCACTTAGCCCCGAGCGCGCAAGGATCACCGTCAGCGCCCCCGCAAGCCCCAGCGCAAGGCCGATCCAGCCCGTGCGCGTGATCTTTTCGCCCACCAGCTTTGGCGCCGACAGCGCCACAAGGATCGGCTGCAAACAGACGATGATCGACACCGTCCCCGCCGAGACGCCAGATTTAAAGGCGACGTAGCACAGGCCGAAATAGGCGACTTGGATCAGAAATCCGACCACCGCGATGTCGATCACCCCGCGCAGGGTTTTCGGCATCGGCGGGCGCAGGATCAGCGCCAAGGGGATCAAAAGCGCCAGCACACAGACATAGCGCAGCGCCAAAAGCGTTAAGGGTTCGGCATGTTGCAGGCCAAGCTTGGCAATGCCAAAGCCTGCCGACCACAGCAGCAGAAAGATCACGGGGGCGGCGGCAAGCCAGAGCGGGCGTTTTGTCATCGCCGAGTTGTGGCTCGCCATGCTGCAAAAGGAAAGCGCCAAGATGCCCGCGCGGCCATGCTTTAGTGTAGCCCGATCTCGGCCAAGGCTTGGGCAAGGGCTGCGGGCAGGGCGTCGTCTTGCGCGCGGGTCTTGGGCAGATCGCGCGGTGATTCGGCCGCCGTAAGATAGCGCCAGCCCTGAAACGGGCGGCGGGCGGCAGGTTCCGTGCGGATCACGGCTGCCTCCAGCACCAAGGCGCAGCGCGCAATCCCATCAGAGCCGCGCCGCTCGGCCAGCCCCAAAATGCGCTGACGCGCCTGAATGCTGCCTTTGATCACCCAGTAAAGCGAGCCGCCGTCCAGCAATTCTTCGCTTCGTTTCGGCCACATACGCGTGATATGTTCAGTGGTGCCCGGTGTCCAGACATGGGCATGCGCGCGGTGCCAATCGGTCAGATCTTCGACGCTATCTGCTCCAACGCATAGTTTTAGTATATTCAGATCGCCCATGATTCCCCTCGGGTTAGAAATGGTAGAATAGGCCTAAATCTGGTAGGCTCAAGACTTGCCGACGCAGGGTGTTGGGGCTATGTAGTCACTCTTCCTGAGATAGTCTGCTGTTTTCGCCGCTGTCTTTTCATGCCCTGCCACCTGAAGGAACGTCCTATGTCGCGCTTTTCCGCCCCCATCGCCGAACAGATTTGGGATATGAAGTACCGTCTGAAAGCACAAGATGGGACGGCGATTGACGCCAGTGTTGAAGACAGCTGGCGGCGCGTGGCACGGGCTTTGGCTGTGGTGGAAAAAGAGCCAGCGGTTTGGGAAGAGCGGTTTTACAAAGCGCTGGAAGGTTTCAAATACCTGCCAGCAGGCCGGATTGCAGCGGGTGCTGGCACCGGGCGTAATGTCACGCTGTTCAACTGCTTTGTGATGGGCACGGTTCCCGACAATATGGGCGGGATCTTTGACGGGCTGAAAGAGGCCGCGCTGACCATGCAGCAAGGCGGCGGCATCGGCTATGACTTCAGCACCATCCGCCCGCGCGGCGCCGAGGTGAAGGGCGTGGCCGCAGACGCCTCTGGTCCCTTGTCGTTCATGGATGTTTGGGATGCGATGTGCCGCACCATCATGTCGGCAGGCTCGCGCCGCGGTGCGATGATGGCGACGATGCGCTGCGATCACCCCGATGTTGAAGCCTTTATCGAGGCCAAGAAAGACGCAGCCCGCCTGCGCATGTTCAACCTGTCTGTGCTGATCACCGACCCCTTCATGGCAGCGGTCAAGGCTGATGGCCCATGGGAGCTGGTGTTTGGCGGCCGCGTCTACAAGACCCTGCAAGCGCGCGATCTGTGGAATAAGATCATGCGCAACACCTATGATTTTGCTGAACCGGGCGTGATCTTCATTGACCGGATCAACACTGCCAACAACCTCAGCTACTGCGAAACCATCGCCGCGACCAACCCTTGCGGCGAGCAGCCATTGCCACCCTATGGCGCTTGCTTGCTGGGTTCGATTAATATGCCAACCTTGGTGACGGGCGCCTTTGGGCCGGATGCCAAGCTTGACCTTGACGCGCTGGATGATCTGGTGCGCGTTGCGGTGCGGATGATGGACAATGTGGTTGACGCCAGCCGCTTTCCGCTGCCCGAACAGCAGGCCGAAGCCCGCGCCAAGCGCCGCATTGGTCTGGGGGTCACCGGTCTTGCCGATGCCCTGCTGATGCTGGGCCAGCGCTATGGTTCGGTCGAGGCTGCCGCACAGACCGAGGCTTGGATGCATGCCATCGCGCGCGCCTCGTATCTGGCCTCGGTCGATCTGGCGAAAGAAAAAGGCGCCTTCCCGCTGTTCGAGGCAGATGCCTATCTTGCCGCGGGCAATATGATGAATATGGACGAGGATGTGCGCGCAGAAATCCGCACCCACGGCATTCGCAACGCGCTTTTGACCTCGATCGCGCCAACCGGCACCATCAGCCTTTACGCGGGCAATGTCTCGAGCGGTATCGAGCCAGTGTTTGCCTATGCCTATAAGCGCAAGGTTCTGCAAAAAGACGGCTCGCGCACCGAAGAAGAGGTCGTCGATTACGCCGTGCGGCTGTGGCGCGAGCTGAAGGGCGACACCGCATTGCCCGATTACTTTGTCAACGCCCAGACCCTGCCACCGCTGGACCATGTGCGGATGCAGGCTGCCGCGCAAAAATGGATCGATAGCTCGATCTCGAAAACCATCAACTGCCCGGAAGACATCAGCTTTGACGAGTTCAAAGAGGTCTATATGGCCGCTTGGGATCAGGGCTGCAAAGGCTGCACCACCTATCGCCCGAATGCAGTGACGGGGTCGGTTCTGACCGTGTCAGAGGCCGAAGACAAATCGCCTGCCGAGGCGCATGCGTCGTTGGAGGGCGGGGAAGTCGTTTACCTGACCGAACCTTTGGACCGCCCCGCGTCGCTTGAAGGCAATACCTATAAGGTGAAATGGCCAGGCTCCGAGCATGCGCTTTACATCACCATCAACGACATCATCATCTCGGGGCACCGTCGCCCGTTTGAAGTGTTCATCAACTCGAAGAACATGGAGCATTTCGCTTGGACCGTGGCGCTGACGCGGATGATCTCGGCAGTGTTCCGGCGCGGCGGTGATATCTCCTTTGTGGTGGAAGAGCTGAAAGCCGTGTTCGACCCACGCGGCGGCGCTTGGATGAACGGGAAATACATCCCCTCGATTCTGGCCGCCATTGGCGGCGTGATCGAACAGCATCTGGTCGCGATTGGCTTTATCGAAGGCGAGGGCATGGGCCTGAAATCGGATCCACAGGCCGAAGTCATCGCGCTTGGCAGCGCGCCGCGCGGCAAAGCCTGCCCAAGCTGCGGCGAGTTCGGGTTGCGCATGGTCGAAGGCTGCATGACCTGCGGCTCTTGCGGCCATTCGAAATGCGGCTAAGGCGGTAGAGCTTTCGGCTTCAGGGTGACGTCTGACATCAGAAGCCCGTTTTTGCGAAAAAAGACGGGTTTTTGGATGTCGGACTAAGTGCCTATGCGCTTATTAAAAAGAGCGGGTCGTTCTCAGGAACGCCCGCTCTGTTTCGTTTAGGGTGGTCTGTTTCAGCAGAACTCGGCCTCTGCCGTGATGTAAAATTCGGCAGGCCCAAACCCTGTTTTGCCAATAAATAGGGGGCCCTCAGGCCCCCCAATGATTTATTGGTCTTTGTAGTTTACCGACTTTTTGTCACTGTCCGGCGCGGTTTTTTGGCGCCGCACGATCAGCTTGTTCAGTGCGTTGACATAGGCTTTGACGCTGGCGACGATGGTGTCGGTATCGGCCGATTGTCCGGTGACGATGCGGCCGTCTTCCTCCATCCGCACCGAAACCGTGGCTTGGGCGTCGGTGCCTTCGGTGACAGCGCTGACCTGATAAAGCTGCAAGCGCGCTTCATGCGGGAACAGCATCTTGACGCAGTTGAAGGCCGCATCCACGGGGCCGTCGCCGGTGGCATCAATCGCATGATCGACGCCATCGATGGTCAAGGTCAGCTCGGCCTCTTGTGGGCCATCGGTGCCGCAGACCACCCGCAGGCGTTTGACCTGTAGGGTGTCATGTGCCTCCATCGTGGCCTCATCGGCAATCAGTGCGACCAGATCGTCGTCATAGACCTCTTTCTTGCGGTCGGCCAAAGCCTTAAAGCGCACGAAGACGTCGTTCAGCTGGTTGTCGGCCAGCTCGTAGCCCAATTCGTGCAGCTTGGAGCGCAGCGCCGCGCGGCCCGAATGCTTGCCCATCGCGATGTTTTTCTGATGCAAGCCGATGTCTTCTGGCCGCATGATCTCGAAGGTTTCGACATTCTTCAGCACGCCGTCTTGGTGAATGCCGCTTTCGTGCAAAAACGCGTTCTTGCCGACGATGGCCTTGTTGAACTGCACCGCAAAACCCGAAACTGTGGCGACGCGGCGCGACAGGTTCATGATCTTGGTGGTGTCGATGCCAGTGCGGTAGGGCATGATGTCATTGCGCACCTTCATCGCCATCACCACCTCTTCCAGCGCGGTGTTGCCGGCACGCTCGCCCAAACCGTTGATGGTGCATTCAATTTGGCGCGCGCCTGCATCCACTGCGGCAAGCGCGTTGGCGGTCGCCATGCCCAGATCGTTGTGGCAATGGGTGGCAAAGATGATCTTATCGGCCCCCGGCACCCGTTCCAGCAACATCCGGATCAGCGCCGCACTTTCGCGCGGGGCGGTATAGCCGACAGTGTCGGGAATGTTGATGGTGGTGGCGCCGGCCTTGATCGCAATTTCGACGACGCGGCACAGATAATCGTGTTCGGTGCGGGTGGCATCCATTGGCGACCATTGCACGTTGTCACACAGATTGCGCGCATGGGTCACGGTGTCATGGATGCGCTGGGCCATCTGATCCATATCCAGATTGGGAATGGCGCGGTGCAGCGGCGAGGTGCCGATAAAAGTATGTATGCGCGGCGAGGGCGCGTGTTTCACGGCCTCCCAGCAGCGGTCAATGTCTTTGTAATTGGCGCGGGCAAGGCCGCAGATCGTCGAGTTCTTGGCGCGCTTGGCAATTTCGGCCACGGCGGCGAAATCGCCTTCCGAGGCAATCGGAAAGCCCGCTTCGATCACATCGACGCCCATTTCATCCAGCAGGCCCGCGATTTCAAGCTTTTCATCATGGGTCATGGTTGCGCCGGGCGATTGTTCGCCGTCGCGCAGGGTGGTGTCAAAAATCATCACGCGGGGTTGCGAGGAAGTGGTCATCTGGGAAATCCTTGGAAAGTTTTGCTTGGGGTTTGGGCGCTGTTCCCTTCCGAGCGGTCGCGCCCCAAGGCACGCTCAGAAGCGCGTAAGAAGCAGCAGCAGCCCAAGCGCCAAAGGCATGAAAACGCCAAGCGCCAAAGCGGCGTTCGGGGCAGTCAGGCTGATGGCTTTGCTGTTCATGGTGGCGACTATAAGCAGGATTTCTGCCAAGGGAAGGGGGTTTTGTAAAAAACCTAACGACCAAGGGCCGGACTTGGGGGCATCGAGCCCCCGCGTCCGGCTGCTGCCGCGCAACAGCCTTGCACGGGGGCGTGGGCGGGCTAGGTAAGGCGCAAGGATAGGGGAGGCGTAAGGCATGCGGTCTTTGGTGATTGGGGCGTCTGGTGGCATTGGGGCGGCGCTGGTGCAGGCGCTCTCCGCTCAGGGCGAGGTGGTGGCGCTGTCGCGCAGCGCTGACGGTTTGGACATCACCGATGAGGCCTCGGTGGCCCGGCTGATGGGCGCGCTGGAGCCGAGTTTTGAGCGCATTGTCATCGCCACCGGCGCGCTGGCGGGGCCGGGGCAGGCGCCCGAGAAATCGCTGCGCGCGTTGAATGCGGGGCAGATCGCGGCGCAGTTTGCGCTGAATGCGATGGGGCCTGCTCTTGTGGTGAAACACGCGCTGCGGCTGTTGCCGCGCGACCGCCCTGCGCAGCTTGGGGTGTTGTCAGCGCGAGTGGGGTCGATTGGCGACAATGCTTTGGGGGGGTGGTATTCCTATCGCGCGTCAAAGGCGGCGCTGAACCAGATGATCCACACCGCCTCGATTGAAATCGCGCGCAGCCATCCGCTGGCGGTGGTTGCCTGCCTGCATCCGGGCACGGTCGCCACCAATTTCACCGCCGATTATGCCGCTGAAAAAGTCACCCCTGCCGTTGCCGCCGATCGACTGCTGAGGGTGTTAGCAGGACTGACGCCGAGCCAAAGCGGCGGGTTTTACGATTGGGCCGGGCGGGTGATCGTTTGGTAGGTTTGGGCTAAGGCGTGCCAGTACCAGTACCAGTGCCAGCCTCAGCGGCGGGCGCGTCAGGGCTTTGCGGCTCTGGTGCTGGCACTGTCGCAGGCGCGGGCGTAGGGGCAGGGTCTGGCGCGGGTGTAGGGGCTGGTCCGACCAGAACCCCCGCTTTCCAGATCCCTTCCGAGACATCGCCCTTGGCCTTATAGGTCAGCTTGCCTAGACCCTCGCGCTTGCCGCTGACAAAGCCGCCCTCATAAATATCGCCATTGGGATAGACCGCACGGCCTTGGCCCGAGATCTCTCCGCCAAGCCAATCACCCTCGTAGCGAAAGCCGTCGGGCTGTTCTAACAGGCCCTTACCCTCGCGCTTGCCGGCGACAAAGCTGCCGCTATAGCGGCTGCCATCGGCCCAAATGCCTAGGCCCTGGCCCTCGCGCAGGCCCGCCTTCCAGGCGCCTTCATAGCGAAAGCCGTCGGGATAGGTCATCGTGCCAATGCCTTCGGGTCTGGCCGAGACAAAGCTGCCCTCATAGGCGGTGCCATTGGGATAGGCGGCCTTACCAGAGCCCGTGATCGCCCCACCTTGCCATGTGCCTTCGTAGAAGCTGCCATCGGCATAGGTGATCTTGCCTATGCCATCGGGTTGGTCGGCCCGAAAACCGCCAGCATAGATCGCGCCGTCGGGGTAGCGCATCACGCCTTCACCCTGCATCTGCCCCGCGACCCAAGCGCCGTCGTAGGTCGTGCCATCTTTGGCGGTAAACTTGCCCTGACCGTCGCGCTTATCTGCCTTGAAGCCCCCCTTGTAGAGATCGCCATTGGCATAGCTGAGTGTGCCCTTCCCCGCGCGGAGGCCTTCGATGAAATCACCTTCGTAGACATCGCCATTGGGCTGGGTCAACTTGCCCAAGCCGTTGATCTGGCCGGCTTTCCATGCCCCCACATAGGTCAGGCCATTGGGCATGGTCAGACTGCCTTTGCCTTCTCGCGCGTTGTCGACCAAAGTGCCATCATAGGTGGTGCCATCGGGATAGGTGATCTTGCCCAAGCCCTGCTTGGCCCCCAAGACCCAGTCGCCCTCGAAGCGATAGCCCGAGGCATCTGTCATCACGCCTTTGCCGTCATGTACGCCGTCTTTGAAGCCGCCGCGATAGACCGCACCATTGGCATAGCGTGCCTCGCCTTCGCCGGTCATCTTGCCGTTCTGCCAGATGCCCTCATAGCTGCCGCCATCGCCAAAGGTGATCTTGCCGCGGCCCTGAGGCTTGCCTTCGGAAAACGCGCCCACATAGATCGAGCCGTTTGGATAGCGCGCGCGCCCCAATCCCTTGATCTCGCCCTTGACCCATTCGCCGCTGTATTCATAGCCGCTGGGTAGGGTGTAGGTGCCAGTGCCCTCTTGCACCCCGTCGACGAAGGTGCCGACATAAACCGAGCCGTCGTCATATTGCTTGGTCTGCACCGGCCCATAATCGCGGGCAGGATCAAGCGCCGAGCGCGGCGCAGTCGCATCGAGCGGCGCTGCGCTGTCTTGCGCAAACAGCGCCGAGCCGCAGGCAAGCGAGAGGGCAACGGTAAATCCAAGGGTCTTGCGCATTCTGTATTCCTTCGTGTCGTGGCCATAGTATGCGCGGCGCAGGCCAGCTGACAAGCGCGCAGACCCAAACGCGCCATCCCAAGCCGATTGTGGCGCGCCGTCACCCTTTCCCTCACGCGCGAACCTGCTAGAACGCTTGCGAACCCTTTGACGGAGCCGCCCATGTCCGCCACCTTTCGCCTGACCTTGGCGCAGCTGAACCCCTCTGTCGGTGCGATCGAGGCCAATGCAGCGCTTGCCTATGACGCTTGGACCAAGGGTCAGGCGGCAGGCGCACAGATGGTTGCGCTGACCGAGATGTTTATCACCGGCTATCAAACCCAAGATATGGTCATGAAGCCTGCGTTTTACACCGCGGCGATGGCGGCGATCAGCGCGCTTGCGCTGCGCATTGTCGATGGCCCCGCGCTGGGCATCGGGGGGCCTTGCCTGCAAAACGGTCAGCTTTACAACGCCTACTACATTCTGGCTGAGGGCAAAATCGCCGCCACCGTGCTGAAACACGATCTGCCCAACGAGGGGGTGTTCGACGAAAAGCGCATCTTTGCAGCCTCGCCACCGCAGGGCCCCTACCGCATTGGCCCGCTGCGGATTGGCTCGCCGATCTGTGAAGACGCTTGGCACCCCGAAGTGGCCGAGACTTTGGCCGAATCTGGGGCGCAGATTCTGCTGGTGCCAAATGGCTCGCCCTATCACCGCGACAAGGCGGATGTGCGATCGGCGCTGATGGTGGCGCGGGTGGTCGAGACTGGGCTGCCGCTGGTCTATCTGAACATGATTGGCGGCCAAGACGATCAGGTCTTTGACGGCGGGTCTTTTGTGCTGAACCCCGGCGGCGCGCTGATGGCACAGCTGCCGCAGTTTCTGCCCGCCATTGCCCATATCGACTTTGTTGAAACCGATGACGGCTGGCGCGCGCTGCCCGCCGAAAAGGCCCTGTTGCCAGAGGCTTACGAGGCAGACTATCACGCGATGGTGCTGTCTTTGCGCGATTATCTGGGCAAAACCGGCTTTAAAAAGGTGCTGCTGGGTCTGTCTGGCGGCATCGACAGCGCGCTTGTCGCGGCGATTGCCGCCGATGCGCTTGGCCCGCAGAATGTGCGCTGCGTGATGCTGCCGTCGCGCTATACCTCGCAGGCCAGTCTTGATGACGCCGCGGCTTGCGCCCGCGCGCTGGGCTGTCAGCTTGACACCGTGCAAATCTCGGCGCCGCAAGACGCGGCCACGGCGGCGCTGGCGCATCTGTTCCAAGACCGCCCCGCCGATGTCACCGAAGAAAACCTGCAATCGCGGCTGCGCGGCCTTTTGCTGATGGCGATGTCGAACAAATTTGGCGAAATGCTGCTGACCACGGGCAATAAATCCGAAATGGCGGTGGGCTATTGCACCATCTACGGCGATATGAACGGCGGTTATAACCCGCTGAAAGACCTTTATAAAACCCGCGTCTTCGAGACCTGCCGCTGGCGCAATGCCGCACACCGGCCTTGGATGCTTGCCCCTGCGGGCGAGGTGATCACGCCGCGCATCATCGACAAACCCCCCAGCGCCGAGCTGCGCCCCGATCAAAAAGACGAAGACTCGCTGCCGCCCTATCCGGTGCTGGATGCCATCCTTGACGGGCTGGTTGACCGCGAAGCCTCGGTCGCCGATCTGGTGGCCGATGGCTTTGATCACGCGACTGTGATGCAAGTGCAGCATCTGCTCTACATCAGCGAATACAAACGCTTTCAATCTGCGCCCGGCACCCGCCTGACCCGCCGAGCCTTTTGGATGGATCGCCGCTATCCCATCGCCAACCGCTGGCGTGATCAGGGCTAGGCGCGCGCAAAGGCAGGGCGGGAAAGCCAGCCCTTGGCATAGTACGATGATACGAAAAACCCGCGTCGTGCGCGGCTATTCGGTAAATTCGACCTCGGTCTCGAACCGGCCAGTTTTGCCCGAATTTTTGTCGCGTAGGGTGGTTTCCAACACATAGGTGCCGGGGGTAATGCCGGTCAGCGTATAGGTCAGATTGGCCTGAAACTCGCGGTTCTTATAGCGCGAGGTCAGCGCCAGATTGGCGACATCGGCGACTTCGGCGATCATCTCGCCCATCGGGGTGGTGACGCGTAAATCTACTGCGAAATCAATCGTATAAAGCCCGTCTCCGCCCGATCCGTAGCCAAAGCCATAGGGCTCGGCATAGATATAGACCGGCGCGCCCGACTTGAACTTATTGTCCGCGCGCGGATTATAAAGCCCAAAGCCCGGCGCAGGCTCGGCCACCAGCAAAGCGTCGTGCAACCCGATCTCGGGGCTGGCATCCCAGATTTGGCCCTGCAAATCGGCCGCCACCGCCAAGGCCCCTGCGGTATCGCCTAGGGCCAGCCGCTGCTCGGCCCGCGCGGCAAGATCACCCAAGGGCCCAGCCGCTGCCGCCCCGCCAAGGCCAACAGCCAGCAAAAGCCCTGATAAAACACGCGCCGCACAGAAGGTCATTGTTACGTCTATCCGTTCCCAAAGCGCCAGTCGCGCCGGTTTCGACGCCATACTAGGGGCAAATGCTGCAACTGTCCAAGTTTGAAAGCGCATCGCACCAACTGGACAAATCCCTGCCCATGTGACATCGATCCCTCGTTGCAGGAGAGCCATTTCATGACCGCCAGACCCACCATCACCCGTTTCGCCCCCTCGCCGACCGGATATATCCATGTCGGCAATCTGCGAACGGCGCTGATGAACTACCTGATCGCCCGTAAAAACAACGGCACCTTCATCCTGCGACTGGATGATACCGATCAGGAACGCTCCAAGCAGGAATATTCCGATGGCATCATGCAAGATCTGGAATGGCTGGGCCTGACATGGGATCGGGTCGAACGCCAATCGCTGCGCTTTGACCGCTATTACGAGGCCGCAGATCAGCTGCGCGCAGCAGGCCGGTTTTATGAATGCTTCGAGACCCCGGTCGAGCTGGACCTCAAGCGCAAAAAGCAACTCAACATGCACAAGCCGCCGGTCTATGACCGCGCCTCGCTGCGCCTGACCGAGGATGAAAAAGCCCAAGCCCGCGCCGAAGGCCGTGCCGGCTATTGGCGCTTTCAGCTGGATTTGCAGCGTATCGAATGGCCCGATGGCATTGTCGGCCCGATTTCAATCGACGCCGCCTCGGTCTCGGATCCGGTGCTGATCCGCGCCGATGGTCAGATCCTTTACACCTTCGCCTCTTCGGTCGATGACATCGACATGGGCGTCAGCTTTATCGTGCGCGGTGCCGACCATGTCACCAATACCGCAACGCAAATCCAGATCATGCAGGCGATGGGCGGCACCCCGCCGAATTTCGCGCATCACTCGCTGCTCACCGGTGCCAAGGGCGAAGAGCTGTCCAAACGTCTGGGCACCCTCAGCCTGCGCGACCTGCGCGCCCAAGGTGTGGAACCTATGGCGCTGTTGTCGCTGATGGCGCGGCTCGGCTCCTCGAAACCGGTCGAACTGGCAAGCTCGATGCAAGACCTGATCGACGGCTTTGACATCGGCGCTTTCGGGTCTGCCCCCACCAAATTCGACGCCGAAGACCTGTTCCCGCTGACCCGCGCGCATGTGCAAAGCCTGCCACTGCCGGCTGTCGCCGACCGCATCGCAGCCCTGGGTGTGCCCGCCGATCTTGCCGAAGCCTTCTGGGGTGTTGCCAAAGCAAACATCACCGTGCTCGCCGATCTTGAAGGCTGGTGGGCGCTGTTCCGCGATGGTGCAACCCCGGTTGTGGCCGAAGAAGACCGCGACTTCATCAAAGAAGCCTTCGCGCTGCTGCCCGAAGGCCGCTTCACCCAAACCACTTGGTCCGAATGGACCCAAGCAGTGAAAGAGGCCACCGGCCGCAAGGGCAAAACCCTGTTCCGCCCGCTCCGCCTTGCTGTCACCGGCCTTGATGCCGGCCCAGAAATGGCCGATGTGCTGCCGCTATTGCAAAAACGCCCAAGCCTCTAAGGCCGGCTTTCATCTTGGTAAAAATATCCTGGGGGTCCGGGGGCAAAGCCCCCGGCCGCAGCGGCTAAACCAAGGCTGAAAGCACAACCCAGCCCGCAATCTCGCTCACCTGTTGCAGCGCACCCAAAACATCACCGCTCTGCCCACCAATCTGGCGCAGCGCCAGCAGTCCCAGCGCCAAACCTGCCACCGCCATCGCCAAAACCGCAAACGGTGCGCCAATCGCAAGCAATGCGCCAATCCCAACCGCCAAGGCAAAGCCCGCGCGCAGCCCGTCGACCTCTGCCGCAGCCTTGCCCAAACCATCACTGCGCGCCGCTGGCATCAGTGCCAGCGCCAGCACCACCCCGGCACGGCTGGCCGCACCAAGCGCCAGCAGCGCCATTGCGGCAGCCGCGCCGCTTTGCTCTGCCAAAATCGTCAGACCCTGCCAGCGCAGCCCAAGGCTTAACACCAAGGCCAACGCGCCATAGCTGCCGATGCGGCTGTCGCGCATGATCTCTAACTTGCGCGCCCGGTCGCGCCCGCCGCCAAAGCCATCGGCGACATCGGCCAGCCCGTCTTCATGCAGCCCCCCCGTCGCCAAAACCCCCGCCAGCAGCGCAAGCCCTGCGGCCATTGTCGGGGCCACGCCCAGCGCCAATCCTGCCAGCAAAACCGCCGCCGACAGCGCCCCCACCAAGCCACCGACCAGCGGAAAGGCCCAAGCCGCAGCGCCCATCGCAGGCAGTACCGCGATCTGCCCCGCAGGCAGCCGCGTCAGCATCATCAGCGCCAGTTGCACCTCGCTCAGACGCGCGCGCGCAAGCCTCATGCCTCAGACACTCCGGCCTCGCCAAAGGTTGCCATGCCGTTGTGCACCGCCAGCGCACTGCGCAAAATCCCCAAGGCCAAGGCTGCCCCCGATCCTTCGCCCAAGCGCATGTCAAAGTCCAAGACCGCGCGTTTGTTCAATTCGGCCAACAGCTTGCGGTGCCCGGGTTCAGCCGAGCAATGGCCGACCAAACAGTGATCCAGCAGCCGCGCATCCGCGCCATAAAGCGCCGAGGCCGCAGCAGTGCAGATAAACCCGTCCAAAATCACCGGAATCCGTGCCGCCCGTGCCGCCAGAACCGCGCCGCAGATCGCCGCCTGTTCGCGCCCGCCCAAGGCCGCCAGCACGCCCATCGCCGAAAGCCCCTGATGCCGCGCAAGCCCTGCTTCAATCGCCGCGATCTTGCGCTTGATGCCCTCCGCATCCGACCCCGTGCCTGCGCCGACCCAAGCCGCAACCGCGCCACCAAACAGCGCGGCCGCCATCGCGGCTGCAACCGTCGAATTGCCGATGCCCATCTCGCCCAAGATCAGCACATCGGCGCGCGTGTCCACCGCATCCCAGCCGATTTGCAGCGCGGCCATACAGTCGGCCTCGGTCATCGCAGGGGCGGTGGTGAAATCGGCGGTGGGGCGGTCAAGCTCAAGGGCTATGACCGAAAGCTCGGCACCATTGGCGCGACACAGCTGGTTGATCGCAGCCCCGCCTGCCATGAAATTGCCGACCATCTGCGCGGTGACTTCTTGTGGGAACGGGTTGACCCCCTGCGCGCAAATGCCGTGATTTCCGGCAAAGATCACCGCTTGGGCAAGGGAAATCGTTGGCCGCGCCGTGCCGCGCCAGCCTGCCATAAACCCGGCCAATTCCTCCAGCCGCCCCAAAGATCCCGGCGGTTTGGTCAGGCTGTTTTGCCGCGCGGCTGCGGCGGCGACGGCCTCGGCGTTGACCATGGGCAGGGTTTCGGCAAGTCCGGCGATTTCGGCCAAAGAGGTAAACTTCATCTTACTTCACTTTCAACGGCAGGCCCGAGACAGCAAGGATGACCTCATCCGCCGCCGCTGCGACCCATTGGTTCAGGGTTCCGGCGGCGTCCCGAAAGGCGCGCGCCAAGGCATTGTCGGGCACGATGCCCAATCCGACTTCATTTGTTACAAACACAACCGGGCTTTTGTGCTGCGGCAGCTCTGCCAGCATCGCTTGTGCCGCACTGCGCCAATCGGCTTCGGCCAGCATCATATTGGTCAGCCACAGCGTCAGGCAATCCACAAGCCGCGGCCCCTTGCCATCCGAGGCCCGCAGCGCGCCCAAAAGATCCATCGGCTCGGTATAGGTCACCCATTCCGGCCCGCGCCGCGCTTGGTGTTCGGCAATGCGCGCGCGCATTTCGTCATCCCAAGCCTGCGCCGTGGCGATATAGCCCGCAGGCCGCCCCATGTCCAAACACCGCGTCTCGGCGATCAGGCTTTTGCCCGAGCGCGCACCGCCAGTGACAAGAAGAAATTTCTGCATATCGGCCCTTGCTCCTTGTCGCTTGTCAAAGCAGAAACAACGGATGCGCGAAAGGAGAAATGCGACTGTGCCCGTCTTTGCCCCGACAGAGCTGATCCTGATCCGCCATGCCCCCGCTGTGACAGAGGGGCGGATGGCGGGCAAACGCGATGTTGACGCCGATTGCAGCAATAGCGCCGCCTTTGCAGCCCTGCGCGCGCGGCTTGACCCTGATGCCGCGCGGCTGATCAGCCCTGCGCTGCGCTGCCGCCAAACCGCAAGCAGCCTTTGGCCCGATCTGCCCGCGCCCGACAGCGACGCGCGGCTGTGGGAGCAGGACTTTGGCGCTTGGGAGGGGATGCCGTTTGACCAGCTGCCCGATCTGGGCGCGCTTGATTTGCCCGATCTGGCCGCGCACCGCCCCCCGCAGGGCGAAAGCTTTGCTGATCTTTATGCCCGCGCCCAGCCAGCCCTGGCCGAGGTGGTGGCGCGCGGCTATCGCAAAACGGTCATTATCGCTCATGCCGGGTTGATCCGCGCAGCGCTTGGCATGGCTTTGGGGCAGCCGCATCTGGGCCTTGCCTTTCAAATAGCCCCGCTGTCGCAGACGCGTCTGATCGCGGTGGCGGGGGCGTGGTCGATTGCCTGCGTCAACGAGCCTGCACAATGATCCGCGTGGCGGGGCATTTTGGCGAGCTGTTGCAGGGCCGCTTGGGCGGCTCTGGCCCGGTGGTGCTGGTGACGCTGCCTTGCCCCGCGCTTGGGGTGACAGCGCGGCAAAGCCCCTGCGCGCAGTTCAGCCTGCACAACGCGGGCCAGCGCCTGCTGTCCCCCGCCCGCGCGCGCGGGTTTTTGGCCAGCCTTGGCCTGCCTGTGCGCAACCGCCATGTCTTGCGCGCGCAGATGCCAGCGGGCGGCGGGGCAGGGGCCTCGACGGCGGCATTGGTGGCGCTGGCGCTGCAAGCAGGCTGGCAGGGCGCGCCCGAGAGGCTTGCGCGCGCCTGCCTTGCGGCCGAGGGCGCGAGCGATCCTTTGATGTTTGCCGATCCCAGCCAAAGGCTTTGGGCCTCGCGCGCGGCGCAAACCCTTGCCCGCCTGCCGCCCTTGCCAAGGTTCGAGGTGATCGGCGGCTTTTTCGGCCCCTGCCAGCGCACCGATGCCCGCGACAACCGCTTTGCCGATATCGCCGATCTGATCCCCGATTGGACCGCTGCCGCAGCCCAAGGCGATCTGCCGCGCTTGGCCGCATTGGCGAGCCTTTCGGCCAACCGCAATGGGGGGCTGCGGGGCGGGGCGCAAATTGCAGCGCTTGCGTCGCTTGCGGCCGATCTGGGCGCGCTGGGCCATGTCATTGCCCATACCGGGGCGGCGCGGGGGTTGATCTTTGCGCGCGGCCAAATCCCCGCCCACGCCCGCGCCGCCCTGATCGGGGCAGGCGCACGGCAGGTCGTGCAGTTCCCCGCAGGAGGAGGCCTATGAGTTACGCGCTGATGATGCTGACGGCGATGGCGATTGATCTAAGCTTTGGCTGGCCCGATTGGCTGTATCGCCGCATCGGTCATCCTGTCACATGGCTGGGCGCGCTGATCCGCGCGCTGGATCTGGCGCTGAACCACGACCATGCCAGCGATGCCCGCCGCAGGCTGGCAGGGGTTGCGACGCTGATCGTGACCGTCGCCGCCGCCGCGCTGCCGATGTGGGCGCTGCAAAGCCTTTTGCCGCAAGGCTGGCTGGGCATTCTGATCGGTGGCGTGCTGGCTTGGCCCTTGGTGGCGCTGCGCTCGATGCATGCGCATGTGGCGGCTGTGGCCAAGCCGCTGACGGCGGGCGATCTGGCGGCCGCGCGCTTTGCGGTCTCGATGATCGTGGGGCGCGACACCACCCGCCTTGATCCCGCGGGTGTTGCCCGTGCTGCGCTGGAATCCTTGGCCGAAAACACCTCGGATGGCATTGTCGCACCGCTGTTTTGGGGGGCCGTGCTGGGGCTGCCGGGGATTGCCGCCTATAAGGCCGTCAACACGCTTGATTCGATGATCGGCCACCGCAGCCCGCGCTTTGAATGCTTTGGCTGGGCCTCGGCGCGGTTTGACGATCTGGTGAACCTGATCCCTGCGCGCGCCACGGGGCTGCTGTTTGCCTTGGTTTCCAGCCGCCCCATTTTGGGGCTGCGGGTGATGTGGCGCGATGCCTCGCTGCACCGCTCGCCCAATGCAGGCTGGCCCGAGGCTGCTATGGCCGCAGGTCTGGGCGTGCGCCTGTCGGGCCCGCGCGTCTATGCCGACCACATCGCGCAGGAGCCTTGGGTCAACGCCGAAGCCCCCGATCCCAGCGCCGCCGATCTGCGCTTAGGCCTTGCGCTTTATGCCCGCGCCATGGCAACTCTGGCGGCAGGCCTGACCGGCCTTGCCCTGATCTGGAGCCTGACATGACCCGCGATCACGGCGGCAATATCGACAGCGCTATCGCCCGCTTTGGCGGCAGCGATTGGATTGATCTGTCTACTGGCATCAACCGCGCGCCCTATCCGCTGCCCGATCTTCCGCCCGAGGTCTGGACCATGCTGCCCACCCAAAGCGCGAAACATGCGCTGCTGCGGGCGGCGCAGACCGCCTATGGAACGCAGGCGCCCATCCTTGCGCTTGCCGGTGCGCAGGCCGCGATCCAGATGATCCCACGGCTTTTTGCGCCCAAAACCGCCCGCGTGCTTGGCCCAACCTATAACGAACACGCAGCCTGTCTGCGCGCGGCGGGCTGGCAGGTGCAAGAGGTCAGCCGGCTGGCGCATCTGGCCGGTGCGGATCTGGCGGTGGTGGTCAACCCCAACAACCCCGATGGCGCAAGCTATAGCCCCGCTGATCTGCTGGCGCTTGGCGCGCAGGTGGGCCAGTTGGTGGTGGATGAAAGCTTTGCCGATGCGCAAGCGCCGCTGTCGCTTGCAGCCCAAGCGGGGGGCAATCTGCTGGTGCTGCGGTCATTTGGCAAATTCTACGGGCTTGCAGGGCTGCGGCTTGGCTTTGTGCTGGGCGATACGGCGGCAATTCAGGCGCTTGACGCGATGGCAGGGCCTTGGCCGGTCAGCGGTGCTGCGCTGCATATAGGCGCGCTGGCGCTGGCCGATACCGCTTGGGCGCAGGCCACCACCGCGCGGTTGCGCGCCGAGGCCGTGCAGGCCGACGCCTTGGCCGCCGCCGTCGGTTGGCAGCCGCTGGGTGGCACCGAGCTGTTTCGCCTTTACGATACCCCCGATGCGCAATCTGCCCAAGACCGTCTGGCGCGCCATCAGATCTGGTCGCGGATCTTCCCCTATTCGCAGCGCTGGCTGCGCCTTGGTCTGCCCGCAGGGGTGGCTGAATGGGCGCGGCTGGCCCAAGCCCTGGCCGCCTGATGGAATTCACCCCCGCCGAATCTGAAACCCTGCTGTCGATCCTGCAATGGCGCCGCGATGTGCGCCACTTTCGCCGCGATCCGGTCGACGAGGCGCTGCTGGACCAGCTGCGCGCCACCATGGACCGCGCGCCTTCGGTCGGCAATGCGCGGCCATGGCGGGTGCTGCGGGTGCAATCGCCCAGCCTTCGCGCCGAGGTGCGGGCCAATTTTCAACGCTGCAACGATCAGGCGGCCAAGCTTTATACCGGCGATAAACACGCGGAATATCTTGCGCTGAAGCTAGCGGGCCTTGACGCGGCGCCCGTGCAGCTTGCGGTCTTCACCGAGATGGACCCCGCCGCAGGCCACGGCCTTGGCCGTCAAACCCTGCCCGAGGCGCTGCGCCAATCCACCGCCATGGCGATCTTTACCCTGTGGCTGGCGGCGCGCGCGCAGAATTTGGGGCTGGGCATGGTCTCGATCCTAGACCCCGCCCAGATCGAGGCGCTGTTTGCCGTGCCCACAGGCTGGGAGTTTTCGGCCTATCTCTGCATCGGTCATCCCGAATTTATGGATGACACCCCCCTGCTGCACCGCGCGGGCTGGCAAGAAAACGCTGCCACAGATTGGCCGATCCGCTAACGCGCCAAAGCCAGCAAGCCCTCGACATCCAAACATTGCTCCAAATGCGCCGCCAAAGCGTCCAAAACCGCCTCGACCCCGGCGCCATAGGCCAGATCAGAGGCCTGCGCGCCGATCTGGCGCAAAAACGCCGCGCGAAAGCCGTCATCGGCAAACATGCCGTGCAAATAGCTGCCCATCACCCGACCATTGGCCGAAACCGCCCCCTCTGGCGCGCCCTCGATAAAGGCAAAGGCGCGCGCCCGATCAGCGCCATCTGTGCGGCCGATGTGAATCTCATAGCCCTGCATCGCCAACCCGCTTGCAGCATGAACCGCCCGCGTGCGGGTAAGCCGCTTGTCGGGCGTCATCTCGGTCTGCACCGCCAAATGCCCCAAACCTGCGGTCTCGCCCGCGGGCCCCTCAAGCCCCAAGGGGTCGCACACAAGGCTGCCAAGCATCTGATAGCCGCCACAAATCCCCAAAACCCAACCGCCACGCCGCAGATGCGCTGCCAAATCAACATCCCAGCCCTGCGCACGCAAAAAGGCCAGATCCCCCCGCGTCGATTTTGACCCCGGAATGATCACCAAATCGGTGTCGGCAGGAATAACCTCGCCCGCCCGCACCATGGTCAGATGCACGCCCGGTTCTTGCGCCAAAGGATCCAGATCATCGAAATTGGCAATGCGCGACAGGGCCAAAGCCGCAATCTTGAACCCGCCCAGACCCCGCGCGCTGGGCAGATCCAACGCATCCTCGGCGGGCAGCTTATGCGCATCGGCAAAGAAGGGGACCACGCCAAAGCCGCGCCAGGCGGTGCGCGCCTCGATCAGGCGATAGCCATCGTCAAACAGCCGCGGGTCGCCGCGAAACTTGTTGATGATAAAGCCGGCAATCATTGCGTTGTCACCGGCCTCAAGCACCGCCTGCGTGCCGACAATCTGCGCAATCACCCCGCCGCGATCAATATCGCCGGTCAGGATCACTGGGCAATCTGCGGCGCGCGCAAAGCCCATATTGGCAATATCGCCCCTGCGCAAATTCACCTCGGCAGGCGAGCCCGCACCCTCGACGATCACCAGATCATACTGCGCTTTCAAGCGCTGAAAGCTTTGCAACACCGGTGCCATCAAAGACGGCTTGAGCGCCGCATAATCGCGCGCTTTAACCGTGGCAATCCGCTTGCCCTGCACCACAACTTGCGAGCCTGTCTCGCTTTCGGGTTTGAGAAGAACCGGATTCATATCGGTGTGCGGCTCGATCCCACAGGCCAAGGCCTGCAAAGCCTGCGCCCGCCCGATCTCGCCGCCATCGGCACTAACGGCGGCGTTGTTGGACATATTCTGCGGCTTGAACGGCGCCACCGAATAACCGCGCAACCGCGCCGCCCGGCAGAGACCCGCCACCAACATCGACTTGCCGACGTTAGAACCAGCCCCTTGGATCATCAGGGATTTCATCACAATCCCCCGCGGTTATGCCGGCGTGTTCGGAAGCCTCCGGCGGGGATATTTTTTGCCAAGATGAAAGCCGAAAGGCGGCACCGCATCTCGGGCCGCGCGGGCGGGGGAGATGCGGCACTTTCACCTTGGGCGGCCATCGGGGTCCCCCCCTGTTCCGCCATTTCAGTTTGCCCGATCAAGGTTAACATTTCGTTGCTTTCATCTTGGCCTAAATATCCCGGGGTGAGCGCCGCAGGCGCGAGGGGCTGGCCCCTCTCTTAAAACTCGACGCCTGCCTGCGCTTTTATGCCTGCACGGAAGGGGTGTTTGATCAAGGTCATTTCGGTGACCAGATCGGCGGCTTCGATCAATTCGGGTTTTGCATTGCGGCCTGTCATCACCACATGGGTCAGCGGGGGCTTTTCGGTTGCAAGAAAGGTTAGAACCTCATTGATATCAAGATAATCATAGCGCAGGGCGATATTGATCTCATCCAGCAAGACAAGGCGATTGTCGGGGTCGCGGATCAGCTCTTTGGCTTTTTCCCAGCCTTTGGCGGCCATGGCGATGTCGCGGGCGCGGTCTTGGGTTTCCCAGGTGAAGCCTTCGCCCATGGCGTGAAATTCGCACAGGTCGGCGAAGTTTTCCTCGATGATCCGCCGCTCGCCCGTATCCCAAGCGCCTTTGATGAATTGCACCACCGCGCAGGGCATCTCATGCGCGATGCAGCGCAGAATCATGCCAAAACCGCTAGACGATTTGCCTTTTCCGGCACCCGTATGCACGATCAGCAGGCCCTTATCGCCCGCTTTGCCGGCCATGATCTTGTCGCGCGCCGCTTTCTTCTTGGCCATCTTGCGGGCGTGGCGGGCGTTTTCATCGCCTGATGTGTCGGCTTTTGCGATTGCATCTTGGGGGGGCGTCTGTGTCGGGGCCATGATACCTCTGCTTTGCTTGACAAGGGCGTGTATTCTGCCACAGGTGAGGCAGCGCTGGTTCCTGTCTATGACAGGCGAAGAGGGAATGCAAAAGGGGGCGACCCCCGAAGCTGCCGCCCCCGCGACCGTGACCGGAGAGGTCGCCCATGCCACTGGCCGCAAGGTTCGGGAAGGCGGGCGACCGTTAAGTGGCCTGATCTGGCCGCTTTGGATCCGCAAGCCGGGAGACCTGCCAGCGCTGAGACTGAACGGGCGGACGGGGTGTTCCGCGACCAGCAGGCACTTGCGCCTTTTGGCGAGCGCTCTGGCATTCCCCGTCATCCCCAGATTGGGCGAGGGTTGATGAGCGTTACACTTCATGTTTGCACCACCTGCAAAGCGAACCTGCCACTGGCCGAGGGCGAGCAGCCTTTGGGTGCGCGGTTGCACGCGGCGCTGATCGCGGGCGAGGCGCCGCAGGGTGTGCGCATTGTTGGGGTGGAATGTCTGTCGGCCTGCGCGCAGGGGGCGGCGATTGCCCTGTCGGCACCGGGGCGTTGGTCTTATGTTTACGGTCGTCTGACCGAAGCCGATGCGCCCGATATCCTTTTGGGCGCTGCGGCCTATGCCGAGGCGGCCGATGGCCTTGTGCCTTGGCGCGCCCGTCCTGTAATCTTTCGCAAGCAAAGCCTTGCGCGCATCCCCCCATTGGAGAGCTGACATGACCGATCTGGCAAAAATCCCTGTAACCGTGATCACCGGCTTTTTGGGCGCGGGCAAGACCACCTTGATCCGGCATTTGATGCAAAACCCGCAGGGCAAGCGCTTGGCAATTTTGGTCAATGAGTTTGGCACCGTCGGCGTCGATGGCGACATTCTGAAATCTTGCGCCGATGACAATTGCCCGGTCGAGAATATCGTCGAGCTGGCCAATGGCTGCATCTGCTGCACGGTTGCCGATGATTTCATTCCGACCATCGAGGCGCTGATGGCGCTGCCGGTGCGCCCGGATCATATCATCATCGAGACCTCGGGGCTGGCGCTGCCAAAGCCGCTGCTCAAGGCCTTTGACTGGCCGGCGATCCGCTCAAAGATCACGGTCGATGGCGTGATCGCTTTGGCCGATGCCGAAGCGGTGGCGGCAGGGCGCTTTGCGCCGGATGTGGCGGCGGTAGATGCGCAGCGCTTGGCCGATGACAGCATTGACCACGAAACCCCCTTGTCCGAGGTGTTTGAAGATCAGATCGCCTGCGCCGATATCGTGCTGATGTCCAAGGCTGATTTGGCTGGCGAGGCCGGTTTGGCCGCAGCCCGCGCTATCATCATCGCCGAGCAGCCCCGCCCGACGCCGATTTTGGCGATGTCGGAAGGCATTATTGATCCGGCGCTGATCTTGGGGCTGAACGCTAAGGCCGAAGACGATCTGGCCGCGCGCCCCTCGCATCACGATGGCCACGACGACCATGAGCATGATGATTTTGACACCGTGGTGATTGATCTGCCCGAAATCGCCGAGATCGAGGTTTTGGTCGCAGCCATTCAGCGGCTGGCCGCCGAGCAGAACATCTTGCGGGTCAAGGGCTATGTCGCGGTGACCGGCAAGCCGATGCGTCTGCTGGTGCAGGCGGTGGGCGCGCGGGTGCGGCACCAGTTTGACCGGCCTTGGGGCGCTCTGCCGCGCAAGGGGCAATTGGTGGTGATTGCCGAGCATGATCACATTGATCTGGCGGCCATTCGCGCCGTGCTGGGGGCCTAATTCGCCATGCATGTCGTCTTTCGCGAAAGCCATGGGCTGGAGGATACCGAGGCACCGTTTGATCTGGGGCAGACGCCTGCGGATCTGGTGGTGCTGTCGTTTTCTGACAGTGACCTTGGGGCTTTCGCGGCGGGCTGGCAGCGCGGGCGCGAGAAATTGCCCAGCCTGCGTTTGGCCAATCTGATTGCGCTCAAGCATCCGATGTCGGTCGATGCCTATGTCGAACGCACTTTGGTGGGCGTCAAAGGCATCTTGGTGCGGGTGATTGGCGGCGAAAATTACTGGCCCTATGGCCTGATGCAGCTGCAAGATTATGCGCGCAGGCATGGCGTGGCCTTGGCGGTGCTGCCGGCGGATGGGCGCGAAGATGCAGCTCTTGATGGCTATTCGACGCTGCCGGTCTCGACGCTGCGCCGGCTTTCGGCGCTGTGTGATGCGGGTGGTGCGGTGGCAGCGCAGGCGGCTTTGGCGCAATTGGCGCTTGCGGCGGGGCTTTATGCCGGGCCGGTCGTGGGTGATAAAACCGTGCCAAGCTGCGGCTGGTACGACCCCGCGCAGGGCGTGATTGCGGCGCCCGTGGTGCAGGGGCCTGCGGTTTTGGTCAGCTTTTATCGCAGCTATCTGACGGCGGCCGATACCGCGCCGATTGATGCGCTGATTGCCGCGCTGCGCGCCAAGGGTGTGGCGGCTTATGGCGTGTTTGTGCCCTCGCTTAAGGCCAGCGGCGCTGCCGCGTTTCTGGCAGACGCTTTTGCAGCGGTGCCCCCGGTGGCGATCATCAATGCAACGGCGTTTTCAGGGCGCGGGGCTGATGGCACCACCCCGCTTGATGCGCCGCAATGTCCGGTGTTTCAGGTCGCCCTTTCCACCGCGCGCAGGCGCGATTGGGCCGGATCAGAGCGCGGGCTGGCCCCTGCGGATCTGGCAATGCATGTGGTGCTGCCCGAGGTGGATGGCCGGATTTTCGCCGGTCTGATCAGCTTTAAATCCCCCGGCAAGCGCGATCCTGATCTGCAATTCTCGCGGTTTGCGCATCGCGCGGATCTGGGGCGGATCAATCAGGTTGTGGCGCGGGTGCTGGGCTGGCTGCGGCTGGCTGCGGTGCCTGTGGCGGAAAAATCTGTGGCGATTGTGCTGTCGACCTACCCCGGACGGCCTGACCAGATTGCGCATGCGGTGGGCTTGGATGCTCTGGCCTCGACCCGAGCGATTTTGCAGCAGATGGCGGCGCAGGGGCATGATGTCTCGGCCCCCGATGCGCTTGGGCCGCGCCTGATTGCCGAGCGGCTGTCTTGGCCGCTTCAGGACTATCATGCCGCCCTGTCGCAGCTGCCGCAGGCTTTGCGTGACCAGTTGGCGCAGGCTTGGGGCGCGCCAGAGCAGGATGCGGCTTGCGATGCGGGGGCGTTTCACTTTGCGGCCTTGCGGGCGGGCCGCGCCCTGATCGCGCTGCAACCCGAGCGCGGCCATGTCGCCGCCCGCGATGGCGATTACCATGATCTGTCGCGGGTTCCGCGCCACGGCTATGTGGCGTTTTATCTGTGGCTGCGCGCGCAGGGGCTTCATGCGCTGTTGCATATCGGTGCGCATGGCACGCTGGAATGGCTGCCGGGCAAATCGGTGGCGCTGTCGGCCGATTGCTGGCCCGAGGTTTTGCTGGCCGATCTGCCGGTGATCTATCCCTTTATCGTCAATGATCCGGGCGAGGCTGCACAGGCCAAGCGGCGGATTGGCGCTGTGACCTTGGGCCATTTGCCGCCGCCCTTGGCGCAATCGGCGGTGCCCGAAGGTCTGTTGCGGCTGGAACGGCTGCTGGACGAATACTCGACCGCCGATGGGCTGGACCCGTCGCGCCGCGATCGGTTGATCGGCAGCATCCGCGCCGAGGCGCAGGCCTCGGGCGTCGAGGCCGATCTGGGCTTACCTGCGGGGGCATCGGCTGCCGAGGCGATCACGCGGATCGACCGCTTTGTCTGCGATATTAAGGAAAGCCAGTTTGGCGACGGGCTGCATATCTACGGTGCGGCTGCGGGCGAGGCCGAGGGGCTGATGACCGCGCTTGCAGGCGCGCGGGTGCCTGCGGGGCCTTCTGGCAGCCCGTGGCGGGGGCGGTCGGATGTGCTGCCAACGGGGCGCAATCTGTACACGGTCGATCCGCGCGCGGTGCCATCGCGGGCGGCCTATGCCCAGGGTGTCAAGCTTGCCGAAGAGCTGTTGCGGCGGCATTTGCAAGACAAGGGCGATTGGCCGCGCGGCTTGGTGATTGACCTCTGGGGGTCTGCCACCATGCGCACGGCGGGCGAAGAATTGGCGATGGCGCTGCATTTGGCAGGGCTTGCGCCGAAATGGGACGAGGGGTCAGAGCGGGTTTCGGGCTTTGAAATCCTGCCGCTGGCCTTGCTGGACCGGCCGCGCATTGATGTCACGCTGCGGGTCTCGGGTCTGTTCCGCGATGTCTTTGGCGGGCTGGCGCAATTGTTCGAAGCCGGGGCCACGGCCTTGTCGCAGCGCGACGAGGCGGCAGATATGAACCCCTATCTTGCGCGGGCTGCACGGGTTTTTGGCCCCAAGCCCGGGCTTTACGGCATGGGGATGGAGCCCGCGCTGGAGGATTATTCCGACGCGGGCCGCATGGCTGCGGGCGAGGCTTGGTTAAGCAGTTCGGAATGGGCGATTGATGCCAAGGGCGAGATTTCGCAAGATCGCGCCGGCCTTGCCCAGCGGTTGCAGGCAGCAGATGGCTATGCGCATGTGCAAGATCTGGTGGAAACCGACATCCTGATGGCGCCAGATTACGCCGCCCATGAAGGCGGATTTGCCGCCGCCATGGCTGCGGTTGGCGCGGCGGAACCGGCACTTTATCACATCGACGCCAGCCGGGCTGACGCGCCGCGTGCGCGCTCGGTCTCGGAAGAGGTGGGGCGGGTGGTGCGCGCGCGCGCGGCCAACCCCGATTGGGCCAGCGGTATGATGCGCCACGGCTTTCGCGGCGGCGCCGAGATCGCGGCAACCTTGGACAACCTTGCCGCCTATGCGCATCTGACCCGCAATGTTCCGGCGCAATTGTTCGATTTGTATCACGAAGCCACCTTGGGCCGCGAGGATCTGGTGGCCTTTCTTGAGGCCGAAAACCCCGCAGCCTTGGCCGCGATGCAGGCGCGGTTTCAGGCTTTGTTTGACGCAGGGCTATGGGTGACGCGGCGCAATTCGATTGCGGCGCAGATCGGGGGCATGGATGGCTGAAGTGGTCATTCAGGGCGCAAACATTCAGGGCCCGATTATCCAAGGCCCAATTATCCAAGGCTGGTGCCCGGGTGCGCTGCGGCCGATGGCCTCGGGTGACGGGCTGGTGGTGCGGGTGCGCCCGCATGGCGGGCGGCTGTCCCAAGCCCAAGCGCGCGGCATCGCGGATCTGGCGCTGCGGCATGGCAACGGCTTGATTGATCTGTCGAACCGCGCAAATCTGCAACTGCGCGGCGTCACCGAGGCAAGCTATCCTGCGCTGATCGCGGGGCTGCGGCAGCTGGGGCTGATCGACGACAGCGCCGAGGCCGAGGCGCGGCGCAATATCATCGTGACGCCGTTTTGGCACAGCGCTGATCCGACACAACAGCTTGCGGCAGAGCTGACGGCGGCCTTGGCCGCAGCGGATGCGCCCGCATTGCCCGCAAAGTTTGGCTTTGTGCTGGATACCGCCGCGCGTCCGGTGTTGCGCGATGTCAGCGCCGATATCTGGATCGAGACCGGCCCCGAGGGTCTGTTGCTGGCCGTGCAGGGCGGCGCGAAAGCGGTCAGCGCCAAAGACGCTGTGGCGCAGGCCTTGGCCTTGGCGCGCTGGTTCTTGGATGCGGGCGGGGTGACAGGCGGGCGGGGCCGGATGGCGCAGCTTTTGGCGCGGATCGGCCTGCCTGCTGGCTTTGAGGCGCCGCGCTTGCCGCCCTTGCGCGCGACGCTTGGCGCGCAGGCGCAGGGGCAGCTGCTGGGCTTTGACTTTGGCCAGATGCAGGCGCAAACGCTGGCCGCCTTGGCCGATCTGGGGGCGCTGCGGCTGACACCTTGGCGGATGCTGTTGATCGAAGGCTTGGCGCAGGCGCCTGATCTGGCAGGCGTGATCACCCGCGCCGAGGATCCGATGCTGCGGGTGGTTGCCTGTTCGGGCGCGCCCGCCTGCCCGCAGGCGCTTGGCGACACCCGCGGCCTTGCCCGCGCGCTTGCCCCGCATGTGACGGGGCTTTTGCATGTCTCGGGCTGCGCCAAGGGCTGCGCGCACCCGGGGCCCGCGCGCACCCTAACCGCGACCCCTGTCGGTTTCGACCTGATCTGTGACGGTCCTGCATCTGGCATTCCCGACCGCATCGCGCTATCCGCGTCCGAGCTTATCTGCGACCCCTCTCTTATCTCAAAGGCCCCCTGATGCCGCATACCTACATCACCGATGGCGCCGAGATTTACCGCCAGTCCTTTGCCACCATCCGCGCCGAGGCCGATCTGGCGCGCTTTACCCCCGAGGAAGAGATCGTGGTGGTGCGGATGATCCATGCCGCTGGCATGGTGGGGCTGGAACAGCATGTGCAGTTTTCGGCAGGCATGGCGATTGCGGCGCGGGCGGCACTGGAAGCTGGCGCGCCGATCCTGTGTGATGCGCGCATGGTGTCGGAAGGGGTAACCCGTGGCCGCCTGCCTGCGGGCAATCAGGTGATCTGCACGCTGCATGATCCTGCGGTGATCGGCATGGCCAAGGCGATGGGCAACACCCGCTCGGCCGCCGCACTCGAGCTGTGGCGTCCGCATCTGGCGGGGGCGGTGGTGGCGATTGGCAATGCGCCGACCGCGCTGTTTCATCTGCTGAATATGCTGGAGGATCCAACCTGCCCGCGCCCTGCGGCGATCATTGGCTGCCCGGTCGGCTTTATCGGGGCTGCGGAATCCAAGGCGGCACTGATGGCGGATCTGCCGGTGCCATCGGTGGTGGTGCAGGGGCGCTTGGGTGGCTCTGCGATCACGGTGGCTGCGATCAACGCTTTGGCAAGCCGGATTGAATGATGGGCAAGATCATTTGCACCGGCCTTGGCCCCGGCGACCCTGATCTGATTTCGGTGAAATCAGATCGTCTGATCCGCAGCGCGCGCCATGTCGCCTATTTCCGCAAGGCAGGCCGCGCAGGCCAAGCCCGCCGCATCGTCGAAGGCATGCTGGCCGCCGATGTCACCGAATATGCGATGGAATATCCGGTCACGACCGAGCTGCCCTTTGACAGCCCCGCCTATAATCAAGCGCTTGCGCAGTTCTATGATGATTGGGCCGACCGGCTTGCACTGTTGTCGCAAAGCGCCGAGGTGATCGTGCTGTGTGAAGGCGATCCGCTGTTTTATGGCTCGTTCATGCATCTGCACACCCGCCTGCAGGGCCGCGCCGAGGTCGAGGTGATTGCAGGCATCACCGGCATGACCGGCTGCTGGAACGCGATTGGCGCGCCCTTTACTTGGGGCGATGATGTGCTGTGTGTGCTGATGGCGACGCTGCCCGAGGCCGATCTGGTGGCGCATATGAGCCGCTCTGACGCCATGGTGGTGATGAAAACCGGTCGCAACCTGCCCAAGGTGCGGCGGGCTTTGCAAGCGGTTGGCCGGTTGCAGGATGCTTGGCTGGTCGAACGCGGCACCATGCCGACCCAGCGCATCGCCAAGCTGGCCGATGTGAACCCCGAAGACTGCCCCTATTTCGCGATCGTGCTGGTGCATGGTCAGGGCCGGCGTCCTGAATTGGGGGGCATCGAATGACAGGCTGGCTGGCGGTCGTAGGCCTTGGGCCGGGGCAAGAGGATATGGTGACGCCGCAGGTGCGCGCGGTGCTGGCCGAGGCGACGGATGTGATCGGCTATTTCCCCTATGTCGCGCGGGTCGCACCACGGGAAGGCTTGACGCTGCACGGTTCGGACAATCGGGTCGAGATTGACCGCGCCGATCATGCTTTGCGGCTGGCCTCGCAGGGCGCGCGGGTGGTTATTGTCTCATCTGGCGATCCGGGGGTCTTTGCCATGGCTTCGGCCCTGTTCGAGGCGCTAGAGGCGCAGCCCGCGCATCACGGGCTTGATATTCGCATTCTGCCCGGCATCACCGCGATGCTGGCGGCGGCGGCAAGTGCTGGTGCGCCCTTGGGCCATGATTTTTGCGCCATCAACCTCAGCGACAATCTGAAACCTTGGGATCTGGTGGAACATCGGCTGCGGCTGGCGGCACAGGCCGATTTTGCTATGGGGTTTTATAACCCACGCTCGGCCAGCCGCCCGCATCAATTTGCCCGCGTGCTGGAGATTTTGCGCCAAGAATGCGGGCCGGATCGGTTGATCATCTTTGCCCGCGCGGTCTCGACCCCTGACGAGCGGATCAGCACCGTAACCCTGGCCGAAGCCACGCCCGAGATGGCCGATATGCGCACCGTGGTTTTGGTCGGCAATTCTGCCACCCGCCGCGTTGGGCGCTTTGTTTACACGCCAAGGTCTGCGGGATGATCAAGCCAGGCCATCACTTCAGCCACCTCTGCCAGCACGCGCCGCGCGGGCAGCTTTGGCCGGTCGATCAGAATGACCGGCAGGCTAAGGCTGCGCGCGGCGATCAGCTTGGCCTCGGCCCCCGCGCCGCCTGCGTTTTTGGCAACGATATGGCTGATGCGGTGGGCTTGCAGCAGGGCAAGGTCTTGGGCCGCGTCAAAGGGGCCACGCGCCAGCACAACCGTGCAATCGGGCAGCGGCGGCGCGCTGGGCGCATCGACCAAGCGCAGCAGATAGTGATGCGGGCGGGCGGCAAAGCCTGCAAGGTTTTGCTTGCCAATCGCCAAGAACACCCGTGCGGGCTGATCGGGCAGGGCGGCGATGGCGCTGTCTATATCGTCGACATGGGTCCACAGATCACCTTCACCCGCGCGCCAAGCCGGACGTTGCAGGCCGATCAGGGGCACGCCGGCGCGGGCGCAGGCCTCGATCGCGTTGCGGCTCATTTGGGCGGCAAAGGGGTGGGTGGCATCGACCACCGCGTCAATCTTTTCGGCGCGCAGATAGGATATCAGCCCGTCAACGCCGCCAAAGCCGCCAATGCGGGTGGGCAGCGGCTGGGCGACGGGGGCTTCGGTGCGCCCGGCATAGGAAAACACCGCATCCGCACCAGCGGATGCCAAAGCGCGGGCCAAGGCGCTGGCCTCGGTGGTGCCGCCAAGGATAAGGCTGCGTGTCATGTCTGATCCTTGGGTTGCAATCATCGGTCTGGGCGAAGATGGACTGGCGGGGCTGACAGATGCAAGCCGCAAGGCGCTTGGCGCGGCGGAAATCGTCTTTGGCGGGCCAAGGCATTTGGCGCTTGTGGCGGCGGGGGCGCGGGGGCGCGATTGGCCTGTGCCGTTTTCACTGGCGCCTGTGCTGGCCTGTCGCGGGCAAAAGGTGGCGATTTTGGCCTCGGGCGATCCGTTCTGGCACGGCGCGGGGGGCAGTCTTGCGCTGCATCTCTCGCCTGCCGAGTGGGTGGCCTATCCTGCCGCTTCGACCTTTTCGCTGGCGGCTGCACGGCTGGGCTGGCGGATCGAAGAGATCACCTGCCACGGCTTGCACGCGGCCCCCTTCGCGCAGCTGCGCGCGGTGCTGAGCAAAGGCGCGCGCGCGATTTGTCTGCTGCGCGACGCCGAGGCCCCTGCGGCCTTGGCAGCATGGCTGACGCAGCAGGGCTTTGCCGCCGACCTGACCCTGCTTGAGGCTTTGGGCGGCCCCTCGGAACGCCTGCGCAAAACCACCGCTGCGGGCTTTGATCTGCAAGACATCACGCCCTTGGTCGCGATGGCCATCGAGGTGACGGCGGGCAAGGGGCTGTCGCGCGCTGCGGGGTTAGAGGACAGCCTGTTTGCCTCGGACGGGCAGATCACCAAACGCCCGGTGCGGGCGCTGACGCTGTCGGCGCTGGCCCCGCGCAGGGGCGAGCTGCTTTGGGATATTGGCGCGGGGTCGGGCTCGGTTTCGGTCGAGTGGTGTTTGGCGGGTGGGCGCGCGATCTGCTTTGAGCTGCGCGAAGACCGTGCGGTCAACATCCGCGACAATGCCGCGCGCTTTGGCATGGCGCAGCGCATGGCGGTGGTGACAGGCCCTGCGGCGGCGGCCTTGGCCGATCACCCGCTGCCCGATGCGGTTTTTGTCGGGGGGGGCGGATCGGCTGCGCTGTTTGATCAGCTGTGGGCGATGCTGCCGCAGGGCACGCGGCTGGTGGCCAATGGGGTGACCTTGGAAACCGAGAGCCTGCTTGCCCAGCAACAGGCCCTGCGCGGTGGTGATTTGCTGCGGATTGATCTGGCGCAGGCGGCAGCCTTGGGCCGGATGCGCGGCTGGGCGGCCTCGCGCCCTGTGGTGCAATGGAGCGTTCTGCGATGATCGTGGCCGGCATGGGATTTCGCAAAGGCGCGGATCTGGCGGCCTTGCAGGCGGCCTTTATGGCGGCAGGCGGCGCGCGGGCCGTGGCGCTTGCCACTGCCGAGGATAAGGCGCAGGCGGCGGTTTTCGTGCAATTTGCAGCGCTTTGCGGCCTGCCGGTCCATGCGATTTGCGCAGCCGATCTGGCCGCACAGGCGACACCGACCCAATCGGCGCGGGTGGCAGCGCTTTACGGCACCGGATCGCTGGCAGAGGCTGCGGCGCTTGCCGCCGCGGGGGCAGGCGCGCGGCTTTTGCGCGCGCGGGTGCAATCACAAGACGGCATGGCCACAGCGGCCCTTGCCGAAAGGAGCGTGCGATGACGGTTCACTTTATTGGCGCAGGGCCGGGGGCTGCTGATCTGATTACGCTGCGCGGTCAAAGGCTTATCGCGGAAAGTCCGGTTTGCCTTTATGCGGGGTCTTTGGTGCCGCAAGCCCTGCTTGCGCATTGCCCAGCGGGGGCGCGTATCGTCAACACAGCGCCTTTGTCGCTGGATGAGATCATGGCCGAAATCGCCGCCGCCGATGCCGCAGGGCAGGATGTGGCGCGGCTGCATTCGGGTGATCTGTCGGTCTGGTCGGCGATGGGCGAGCAGTTGCGCCGCCTGCGTGCGCTGGGGATTGCCTATGATGTCACCCCGGGGGTGCCGTCTTTTGCCGCCGCTGCCGCCGCTTTGGGGGCCGAGTTGACGCTGCCCGGTCTGACGCAATCGGTGGTTTTGACCCGCACCTCGGGGCGGGCGACAGCGATGCCTGCGCGCGAAAACCTTGCCGCCTTTGCAGCCACGGGGGCGACACTGGCGCTGCATCTTTCGGTGCATGTGCTGGAAAAGGTCGTGGCCGATCTGTTGCCGCATTACGGGCCCGATTGCCCTGTGGCCGTGGTCTGGCGGGTGACATGGCCTGACGAGCGCATCGTGCGCGCCACGCTGTCGACCTTGCAAACCGCGATTGGTGCCGAGATGGAGCGCACGGCGCTGATCCTTGTGGGGCCAGCTTTGGCCGCCGAAGGCTTTGAGGAAAGCCGGCTTTACGCCGGCGACTATGACCGCCGCTTTCGCCCCGTCGGCACCGAGCCGCGCTTTCCGGAGGCAGAATGACCCCCCGCGGCTTGTTGATCTCGGCCCCGGCCTCGGGCACTGGCAAGACCACGCTGATGCTGGGCCTGCTTGCGGCGCTGCGCGCGCGCGGCGTGGTGGTGCAGCCGTTCAAATCGGGGCCCGATTACATCGACCCCGCCTTTCACGCGGCGGCCTCGGGGCGGGCCTCGGTCAATCTGGACAGCTGGGCGATGGGGCCTGATCGGCTTCGCGGGCTGGTCGCGGCAGCCGAGGGCGCCGATCTGATCTTGGCCGAAGGCTCGATGGGGCTGTTTGATGGCGTGGCCTTGGCGGGCGAGACCGGCACCGGGGCCAGTGCCGATGTCGCGGCGATGATGGGCTGGCCGGTGGTTCTGGTGATTGATGTCTCGGGGCAGGCGCAATCGGCGGCGGCGGTGGCGCTTGGCTTTGCCACGATGCGGCCCGATGTGAAAATCGCCGGAGTGGTGTTGAACCGTGTCGCCTCGCCGCGTCACGAGGCTTTGGTGCGGGTTGGCATGGCGGCGGTGGGCATTCCGGTGCTGGCGGCGCTGCCGCGCAACCCCGCGATTGCGATGCCGGAACGCCATTTGGGCTTGGTGCAGGCCGAAGAGCAGCCTGAACTAGCCGCACTTTTGGCCGAAGCCGGGCGCTTTGTTGCCCAGCATATGGATCTTGACGCGCTGATGGCGGCCGCTGCGGGTGGGGCGATGCCTGCGGCGGAACCCTTGGGTTTGCGCCCGCCAGCAGACCGCATTGCTTTGGCGCGCGATCAGGCGTTTTCCTTTGTCTATCCGCATCTTATTCAAGGCTGGCGCGCGGCGGGGGCGACGATCTTGCCGTTTTCGCCGCTTGCAGACGAGGCCCCCGACCCCAGTGCCGACTGTTGCTGGCTGCCCGGTGGCTACCCCGAGTTGCACGCGGGCAAACTTGCGGCCAACAGCCAGTTTCTAGCAGGCACCCGCGCCTTTGCCGCGACAAAGCCGGTTCATGGCGAATGCGGCGGCTATATGGCGATGGGCGCGGGGCTGGTGGATGCGGGCGGTGTGCGGCATCAGATGTTGGGGCTTTTGGGGCTTGAAACCTCGTTTGCCAAGCGGCGGATGCATTTGGGTTACCGCCATGCAGCCCCCTTGGTTGACTATTGCGGCGGCGGGCAAGCTGCGCTGCGCGGCCATGAATTTCACTATGCCACCATCCTGTCGCAACCCGACGCAGCGCTTGCGCGTGTCACCGATGCCACGGGGGCCGAGGTGGCCGAGACCGGATCCTACCGCCGCCAGCCAAGCGGCGCGCTGGCCACCGGAACCTTTTTCCATTTGATCGCAGAGGCGCAATGACCGGTTTTGTCTCTTTCGTGTCGTCGGGGCCGGGTGACCCTGATCTGTTGACGGTCAAGGCCGTGCAGCGCTTGGCCAATGCCGAAGTGGTGCTGTTTGACGATCTGTCTGCGGGCCCGATTTTGGCGCTTGCGGCCAAGGGCGCCGATCTGATTGCGGTTGGCAAACGCGCGGGCAGACCCTCGCCCAAACAAGATCACGTTAGCCAATTGCTGGTGGATCATGCGGCGACAGGGCTGCGGGTGGTGCGGCTGAAATCGGGCGATTGCGGCATGTTTGGCCGCTTGGAAGAAGAGATCGTGGCGCTGCAAGCGGCGGGGATCGGCTATGAGATCGTGCCGGGCGTGACCTCGGCTTCGGCGGCGGCGGCGGCGGCGGGCATTCCGCTGACGCGCAGGCTTTCCGCACGGCGGGTGCAGTTTATCACCGGCGCCGATGTCACCGGTGGTCTGCCCGAGGCGGTGAATATGCCAGCCCTTGCCGACCCGATGGCGACGACCGTGGTCTATATGGGGCGGCGCACCTTTGCCGATCTGGCGGCGCGGCTGATCGCGCACGGCCTGCCGCCCGAGACGCCTGCGCTTTTGGCCGAGGCGGTCTCGACCCCGCATCAAAAGATCAGCCGCCACAGCGTCGCCAGTCTGGCCGAGCTTTTGCAAACCGCCAGCAGCCCGCATCCGGCGCTGATCTTCTATGGCCCCTTGGCAGAGTTTGGCGGCTCTGATGTTTGATCTGACCCTGATCGGCATTGGCACCGGCAATCCCGACCATCTGACCTTGCAAGCGATCAAGGCGATCAATGCGGCCGAAGTGATCCTGATCCCCCGCAAAGGGGCTGGCAAGGCCGATCTGGCAGAGCTGCGCCGCGCGATCTTGGCCGAGGTTCTGACCAATCCCGCCACCAAGGTTATTGAATTTGACCTGCCGGTGCGCGACGAGGCGATTGCCGATTATCTGGCGCGGGTCGAGGATTGGCACGACCGCATTGCCGCGGTTTGGGCCAAGGCGATTGGTGCGGCGGGCAAGGTGGCGCTGCTGGTCTGGGGCGATCCGTCGCTTTACGACAGCACCTTGCGGATTGCGGCACGGCTGGTGCCGCCAGAGCGGGTGCAGGTGATTGCCGGCATCACCTCGGTTCAGGCGCTGACGGCGGCGCATGGCATCGCGCTGAACGAGATCGGCGCGCCCTTTGTGGTCACCACCGGACGACGGCTGCGCGATGAGGGCTTTCCCTTGGGCGTCGATACGGCCGTTGTGATGCTGGACGGCGAATGTTCGTTTCAGGCGCTTGATCCGACGGGGGTGTCGATCTGGTGGGGCGGCTATGTGGGGATGGCCGAGCAGATTATCCTTGGGGGCGACTTGGCCGAGGTAGGGCCGCAGATTGTGCAGATGCGGGCAGCCGCGCGGGCGGCGCATGGCTGGATTATGGATATTTATTTGCTGCGGCGGGGGTAGTTTTTTGAATGTCGCACTGTGAGACTTTTTTGGTCGGTGTGAAATCAAGGGGTTAGCTGCGCGGGGTTGCCGTATTTTAGCGATTGGGTCGGTGACACGGGGGCGGTTTGGGTGGTGGGGTGGAACCCCACCCTACGCGGTGGCGGGCCAGAGGCTGCGATTTTAAGCGGATCGAGGCGCAAATATGAAAAAGGCGAGAGATTGCTCTCTCGCCTTATATCCGTTTTAAAGCTTTGGCTTAGTTCAGCGCTGCAACAGCGGCTTGCTCTTTGGCCAGGTTTGGATTTGGCACCAGACCGAACAAAGCCGATGGGCTGTCTGGACCGATTTGCTCATCCGAGACGAAGAAGTTGATGAAGTCTTTCATGCCTGGGATGATCCCAACATGCGACTTTTTGATGTAGATATAAAGCGGGCGCGCAATGCCGTAGGTGCCTTTTGCGATGCCTTCAAGCGTTGGCATTTTGCCCTGATATTGGTTCGCTTTGATGCGGTCCATGTTGTTCAGGTAATAAGACATACCAAACACGCCAATGGCTTCTGGGTTTGCACCAATACGCGCGATGGTTTCGTTATAATCGCCGTCGATTTCAACAACAACGCCATCGGTGCGAATGTCGGTGCATTTTTCAACAACTTTGTTGTCTTTAAACATTTTGCAGCCGCGCTCGAGCACGTTTTTATCGAAAACTTCACGGGTGCCGTGCTTGGTGCCGGGGATCAACAGAGCGATCTTTTGGTCTGGGAAGGAAGGGTCGATTTCTTTCCAGTTGGTATAGGGGTTTGGAACCGACTTGCCGTTGACAACGACGTCTTTCGAGATGGCTTTCCAAACAGTCGATGGGGTGAATTTAAAGCTTGGGCCCTTTACGTCCGAGGCGAACAAAACGCCATCATAGCCGATCACAACTTCAAGATACTCTACGCCGTTCTTTTTGCAGGTCGCTTTGTCGGAGGACGAAATGCGCGACGAAGAATTTGCAATGTCGATGGTGTTTTCGTCATTGCCTTCGCAGAGCTTCGCGCGGCCAGCACCCGACCCGCCGCCTTCGACGATTGGGGTTTTGAATTTGGTGTTTTCGCCAAAAGCTTCAGCGATAATAGTGGCATAGGGCAGCACGGTGGTCGAGCCAGCCAGCTGAACGCGGTCGCGGGCGGTTGCAACAGTGGCGATCGACAGCGAAATCGCCGCGACGGTGGCTGCAAGTTTAAACGGTGTCATCTCATTCTCCAGAGTTAAAGCAAAGCTAGGTCGCTGAATGTGACAACACCTCGACCATACTCGAATCCCGCTTTACGGGGGCTTTGTAAAACTCTTGCGAAGCTTTTATGGCAGCCGTGAAACGATTGGCTTCACCGATTAAAGCGCCATTGAAACCTTGGCTTTAAACATCCAACTCTTCTACAAACCGCGCGTTTTCCTGAATATATTGGAACCGCAATTCCGGCTTTTTGCCCATCAAACGCTCGACCAGATCGCCGGTTTCGCCGGGGGCGTCTTCGTCGATGGTCACCCGGATCAGTTTGCGGGTTGCGGGGTTCATCGTGGTGTCTTTCAGGTCTTTTGCGTCCATCTCGCCCAAGCCTTTAAACCGCTGCACGTCGATTTTTCCGCGTCCGCCCAAGCCCTTGGCCAGCCATTGCTCTTTTTCGACATCATCGGCAACGTAAAGCCGCTTTGGCCCTTGGGTCAGCCGGTAAAGCGGTGGGCAGGCCAAATAAAGATGGCCCTTGTCGATCAGCGGACGCATTTGGGTGAAGAAAAACGTCATCAGCAGGCTGGCAATATGGGCACCGTCAACATCGGCGTCGGTCATAATGATGATTTTATCATAGCGCAGATCATCGACTTTAAACCGCGTGCCCATTTGCACGCCCAAAGCCTCGCAGATATCGCGGATTTCCGAGTTGTCATTCAGCTTGGCCGAAGCCGCGCCCAAAACGTTCAGGATTTTACCCTTTAGCGGCAAGAGCGCCTGATTTTCGCGATTGCGCGCGCCTTTTGCCGAGCCGCCCGCGGAATCACCCTCGACGATAAACAATTCGGTATTGTCGCGGGTTTTAGACGAGCAATCGGTCAGTTTACCCGGCAGTCGCAGCTTTTTGGTCGCGGTTTTACGCTGGGTTTCTTTTTCCTGTTTGCGCTTCAACCGCTCTTCGGCGCGCAGCACCAGAAAATCCAGAATCGCGCCGGCGGATTTGGAATCTGACACCAGCCAATTGTCAAAGTGATCGCGCACCGCGTTTTCGACATAGCGCGCGGCTTCTTCGGTGGCCAAACGGTCTTTGGTTTGGCCAACAAATTGCGGCTCGCGGATAAAGACCGAAATCAGCGCGCAGCCGCCGGTCAGCATATCGTCGCGGGTGATCATCTCGGCTTTGCGGTTTTTCGTCAGTTCGCCGTAAGCCTTGATGCCCTTTAAAATCGCCGACCAGAAGCCGAATTCATGGGTGCCACCTTCGGGGGTGGGCACGGTGTTGGTGTAAGATTGGATAAAGCCGTCGCGCACCGGGCTCCAGTTGATCGCCCATTCCACCGATCCAGGCACGTTGAATTTCTCTTGGAACGAGACTTTGCCCGCAAAGGGGCGGTCGGCATAGGTGGTTGTTTTCTCAAGCGTATCTGACAGGTAATCGGCAAGACCGCCCGGAAAGCGAAAGGTCGCCTCCAGCGGCATGTCGCCGTCCGGGATCGCCGATTTCCAGCGGATTTCAACGCCAGAGAACAGATAGGCCTTGGAACGCACCATCCGCAGCAGCCGCGAGGGGCGAAACACATGGCTGCCAAAGATCTGCGCGTCAGGGTGAAAGGTGACAGAGGTGCCGCGCCGATTGGGGGCGGCGCCGATTTTCTGGATCGGGCCCAAGGGTTTGCCGCGCGAAAATTCCTGCGCGTAAAGCTCTTTGTTCTTGGCAACCTCGACATACATCCGGTCCGAGAGCGCGTTGACCACCGACGATCCGACACCATGCAGACCGCCGCTGGTCTCATAGGCTTTGCCGTTGAATTTGCCGCCCGAATGCAGCGTGCAAAGGATCACTTCCAGCGCGGATTTGTCGGGAAATTTCGGATGCGGATCAACCGGAATGCCACGGCCATTGTCGCGCACCGTCAGGCTGCCGTCGGCGTGCAGTTCGATCTCGATGCGGTTGGCATGGCCTGCGACGGCCTCGTCCATCGAGTTGTCGATGATCTCGGCGGCAAGGTGGTGATAGGCGCGCTCGTCGATGCCGCCGATATACATGCCGGGCCGCAGACGCACCGCCTCAAGCGGTTCAAGCACCTCGATCGAGGAGGCGTCATAGGTGTCTTGCGCAGAGGACAGCAGGTCAGAGGCCATGGCACGCTCGATTCTTGTTATACGGCTTTAAGCCGGTATTAGACCCGATGGGGCAGGCCAACGCAAGATCTTGGGGTGTTGTAAGGTCTGGGGGCTGGGGGTAGGTTTGCGCCAAAGCAAGGAGAGTCAGATGCGGATTTTGTTTACGGGCGGTTCGGGCAAGGCGGGGCGGCATGTGGTGGCCTATCTGGCGGCACAGGGGCATAAGGTTCTGAACGTCGATCTGGTGCGCTTGCGTCACCCCGGTGTCGGCGATCTGGTGGCGGATATCACCGAAAGTGGCCAGATGTTTAACGCCATGACCACCCATATTGATATGGAAGAAATGGAGGCGGGGCCTGCGCCCAAGTTTGACGCCGTGGTGCATTTTGCCGCCGTGCCGTCGATGTTTTTGCAGCCTGAAAATGAGACCTTTCGCGTCAATACCATCGGCACCTATAACGTGCTGGAGGCTGCGGTAAAACTGGGCATCAAAAAAGTTATTATCGCCAGTTCCGAGACCACTTATGGTGTTTGTTTTGCCAATGGCACGATTGATCCCAGCGTTTTGCCGCTGGAGGAAGATTACGACATTGACCCGATGGACAGCTATGGCATGTCAAAAAAGGTCAATGAAGACACCGCGCGCGCGTTTCAGCGTCGCTCTGGCATTGATATCTACGCGCTGCGGATCGGCAATGTGGTCGAGCCGCATGAATATAAGCAAAACTTCCCCGGCTATTTTGTCGATCCTGCGGTGCGGCGGCGCAATATCTTTTGCTATATTGATGCACGCGATTTGGGGCAGATCGTTGATCTGGCGCTGAAGAAAGACGGTTTGGGCTTTCAGGTGTTTAACGCAACCAATGACACCAATTCGGTCTGCCAAAGCAATCAAGAAATCTTGGCGCGGTTTTTCCCCAAGGTGCCGCTGTCGCGGCCTTTGGGCAGCCATGAAACCCTGCTGTCAAACCGCAAAATCCGCGAGGTTCTGGGGTTTAAAGAACAGCACAATTGGCGGCAATATGTCGATGATCCCACGGCATAGTAAGGCCACCTCTGCACAGCCAGATCCCTCTGGCTGTGCGACTTTCGCGAGGCGGCTTTACATAAGCTTTTTCAAACGCTTGCGTTTTAAGACCGCCATAAAGCTGTCGTAAAAGCGCTCGAGGCTTTGGCCTTCCAGAATGTTTTGCAGATCCTCGAGCGCAGCGCGGCCGCGAGCTTCATGCGACCACAGCACACCGAAGGTGTGATAATGCAGCAAAGAGGGATTTGTCTCGACTGGATCGCCGTGGCCTTGAAGATTGTGATTAAAGGTATTTGGCACAGGTTTTACCGGATAGCCCAACCGCGTCGCTGTGATAGGCAATGTCAATTGGTCCAGATTGGCGCGGGTATAGGGATAGCTGACCTCGTGATCAAAGCGCAGCGTATCGGCCAGCCATTCCGCGCCAAAGCGGCGTTTTTGAGGCCCAATTGTCTCGCGGAACATAATCATGCCGGCGTTAAAATAGGGCAGGCTGGTCAGCTCGCGGCCCTTGAGCAGGGTGACACGCTGTTCTGGCAGCGGCAGGCCGAAATGTGCGTAAAAGGCCGTCCAGCCCTCTTCGTCATTGGACATGGTTGAATAGTCCGACACCACCGCGGCGATTTTAGCGCTGCCCAGCACCTTTGCAAAATCAAACGGACCGGTGAAAACCATATCCGTGTCGATAAAAACCGAGATGTCGCAATCGCGCCGATCGCTGGCGGCAAGGATTTTATTGCCAATCGGATAGGGCTCGCGCCATGGGTTTGGGTCATCCGGCCCGGTGCCGGGGATCTCGCGCAGCTTTACGTTGCAAGCACGCAGCACCTGCTCAGTGACGGGTTGCAGTGGTGTGGTGACGTCTTTGCGGCGGTAGGCGATCACCGAGACGGTGTCGCCCAAGTGCCGCCGCAGACTTGGCAGCAGCAGGCAGGCTTGGGCTTCCAGTTTCAGCCCGTCGATAATCAAAAAGATGCAAACTCGCATCGAAATCTCCACTGTTACACGGCGGCCCGTTGCTTGGCCCGCGTTCTGCTTTGTGACCTTTGACGGTATGGCGCGCCCGATCAGGCAGGTTCGGCCATGCGCGCGGCCCACATCGCTTGGAAGGCAGGGCGAGCTTGGCAGCGTTCCAGCCAGGCCTTCACAGCAGGAAATTCTGCCAGCAAGGCGGTTTGGCCTTGGGCATAGCGCAGGCATTCGGCCATATTGATGTCGGCCACGGTAAAGCGGTTGCCGACAAGATAGGCGCGCGTCTTCAGGTCTGATTGCAGCCGCGCCAGCGGGCGGCGCAGCTTTTCGGCATTGATGGCGTTACTGGCTTGGCCCTCGGGGGTGGTGGCATCGGTGTAAAGGATTTCCAGCGCGGGCGTTTCAATCGCGGTGGCGGCCAGCAGCGAATACTGGTCGATCAAGGCGGCTTCGGCATGCGACTGCGGCCCCATCATGCCACCATGGGCGCGCGCGATGTGGTGGGTGATGGCAAGGCTTTCGGTCAGCACCAGATCGCCCTCGGCATAGGCGGGGATCTGGCCCTGCGGGTTAACGGCCAGAAACGCCGGCGAGGCGGTGTTGATCGGCGCATCTGCGGCCAGCGGGTCGGTCTTCATCCGGTAGGCTTGGATCACTGGCACATGGGTGAAGGGCAGGTTCAATTCGCCCAAAAGCCAAAGCGGACGCGAGGCGCGCGAGCGGTAGACGCCGTAAACAGTGATCATAGCAAATGCCTTTCAACGGGTTTGCCCCAGCTTAGGATGTGGCGCGCGATCAGGGAAGAGCTTGCTTTGTCTTGATGTGGTGATACGGCAGGCGTATGGCTGTTTTATGAGCAAAACAATCTCCTATTCGCGTCACGCCCGCGCCACCCTGAATTTGGGCCTGCCCTTGATCGGCAGCCATTTGGCGCAGATGTCGCTGCATGTGACCGATACCGTATTGTTGGGATGGTATGGGGTCAGCGAGCTTGCGGCTGTGGTGCTGGCGGCCTCGTCGTTTTTTGTGATTTTTATCTTTGGCTCGGGCTTTGCCCAAGCGGTGATGCCGATGGTGGCCAGTGCGGTCGGCCGCGGTGACGAGGTGCAGGTGCGCCGCGATGCCCGCATGGGGCTTTGGCTGTCGATCGGCTTTGGGCTTTTGACCTATCCATTGTTTTGGAATGCCAAAGCGGTGTTTCTGGCGTTGGGTCAACAGCCCGAGGTGGCGGCTTTTGCGCAAGATTTCTTGCGGATTGCCGGTTTGGGGATGATCCCCGCGCTTTTGGTGATGACACTGAAAAGCTATCTTGCCGCCCTTGAGCGCACGCAGGTGGTGCTTTGGACGACGCTTTTGGCGGTTGGGGTCAATCTGGCGCTGGCCTATGCGCTGATCTTTGGCCATTGGGGCGCGCCAGAGCTGGGGGTGCGGGGGGCTGCGATTGCCTCGTTGGTGGTGCAGGTGGTGACGTTGGTGGTTCTGGTTTTCTATGCGGCTTGGGTGCCAGAGCTGCGCAAGTTTCATCTGTTTCAACGCTTTTGGCGGCCGGATTGGCAGGCGATGGGGCTGGTGTTTCGGCTCGGCTGGCCGATTGGCGTGACGGGGCTGATGGAAAGCGGTCTGTTTCAGGCAACCGCGCTTATGATGGGCTGGATCGGTACGGTTGAACTGGCAGCGCATGGCATCGCGATGGAGATCGCAGCGCTGGCCTTTATGGTGCATCTGGGCTTGTCGAATGCCGCCACAGTGCGGGCAGGGCGGGCCGAGGGCGCGGGGGACCGTGTCAGCTTGCGCGACGGTGCCAAGGTGGCGATTGCGCTGTCGGTGGGCTTTGGCGTGGCGATGGTGACGCTGTTTCTGGTGCTGCCAACCCCTTTGATTGCCGCGTTTTTGGACGAGGCCAACCCCGAGAGCGCCGCAATTTTAGCTTTTGGTGTCAAGCTGTTGGCTATGGCGGCGCTGTTCCAGATGGCCGATGCGATGCAGGTGATGGCACTGGGGCTGTTGCGCGGGGTCAAGGACACGCGGGTGCCGATGGTGGCGGCTGCAATCAGCTATTGGCTTATCGGCATTCCCAGCGCCTATCTGCTGGCCTTTCCGCTGGGCTTGGGCGGCATTGGGCTGTGGCTTGGTTTGGTGATTGGCCTAAGCTTTGCGGCCATCACCATGATGTGGCGGTTCTGGTCGCGCGCCTAAGCCTCTTTTGTTTGCTCTGCGCCCGCCTCCATCTGCCGGCGCAGATTTTCAGAGCGTTTGCGCACCAAAACCGTGCGCAGATCATGCATCGCCAGCAAGAGATGGTTTGCCACCAAGTCCAGCTGCTCTTCGCTGGCGCGGGTTTGCGCCCATTGCGTGGTCAGGTTCAAATGATCGACGGTGCGCAAAATGTCGTCGATGTCACGGCTGGCAAGCACTTCTCTGCGCTCGGCAATCCAGCTGGTAATCAAAGCGGTTTCCGCCGGCGACAGGGCCCTGTCGCCGTGCGGTTTGATCGACCCATTCTTCACGTTCACAACGGCGATTTCTTCCATATCCAATCGGCGTTGGCGGTTTTCGGTGTCCAGCTTGAACACCACAGCGCCATTGTCGCGGATACGGAAGTAATAATCGGGAAGATCAGCGGCCATAAACCCTCTTACGTCAAATCGGCACAAAACTTTTGGATGCGGCTACAGGCCTCGTGCAGCACCTCATTGGCGGTAGCGTAGCTGACGCGAAAGTTTGGCGATAGCCCAAAGGCCGCGCCAAACACCACGGCGACGCCGGTTTCTTCCAGCAAGGCGGTGGCAAAGACTTCATCATCGGTGATCTTGGTGCCTGCGGCCGAAGTTTTGCCGATGCAGCCCGAGATATCGGGATAAACATAAAACGCGCCTTCGGGTTTTGGGCAGGTGATGCCCTTGGCCGCATTCAGCATCGACACCACCAGATCGCGGCGGCCTTCAAACAGCTTACGGTTGGGGGCAAGAAAGTCTTGTGGGCCGGTCAAAGCCTCAAGCGCTGCATATTGCGACACCGAAGACGGGTTCGAAGTGGATTGCGACTGGATCGTGCTCATCGCCTTGATCAGATGCACCGGTCCGCCGGCATAGCCGATGCGCCAGCCGGTCATTGCATAACTTTTCGACACGCCGTTACAGGTCAGGGTGCGGTCGTAAAGGGCGGGTTCAATCTGCGCCGGCGTGGTGAATTCGAAATCGTCAAACACCAGATGTTCATACATATCATCCGACATGATCCAGACATGCGGATGGCGCAACAGCACATCGCAAAGCGCGCGCAGCTCGGCCCGCGTATAGCCCGCGCCGGTGGGGTTCGACGGCGAGTTAAAGATGAACCATTTGGTTTTCGGCGTGATCGCGGCCTCAAGCTGGGCTGGTGTCAGTTTGAAGTCAGTCTCGATCGTGGCCACCACGGGCACCGGCGTGCCACCTGCCAGCAGCACCATATCAGGATAAGACACCCAGTAAGGCGCAGGAATAATCACCTCGTCGCCGGGATTACAGGTCGCCATCAGCGCGTTATAAAGGATTTGCTTGCCGCCGGTGGCAACGCTGATCTGATTGGGCTGATAGCTGAGGCCATTCTCGTTCAAAAACTTGACGCAAATCGCCTTTTTCAGCTCGGGGATGCCATCAACGGCGGTATAGCGGGTTTTGCCTGCATCAATCGCGCGCTTGGCGGCTTCGCGGATGTTTTCTGGCGTGTCAAAGTCGGGCTCGCCGGCGCCAAGGCCGATCACATCGCGGCCCGCGGCCTTTAACTCTTGCGCCTTGGTGGTCACGGCAATGGTTGGGGAAGGCTTCACGCGCGACAGGGTATCAGACAGAAAGGCCATGGCAGGCTCCAATGGACGGTTTGCGGTTTGGTGATCTTTGGCATAGGTATAAGCGGCAAGCAATCAAGCGATATCATAATTAGGAGAAGCAAGATGGCTGATGAAAGCGAAACGACATGGTTTTCTGAAGATGTCGCCACCTTTGGCGATCGACTAGAGGCAGCGCGTCTGGCGGCCAACCTAAGCCAAGACGACTTGGCGCAGCGGCTGGGCGTGAACAATGCCACCATGGCCGCCTGGGAAGCCGATGAATGGGAGCCGCGCGGCAACCGTTTGCAGATGCTGGCGGGGATGCTCAACGTGTCCTTGATGTGGCTGATGACGGGGCGCGGCGCGGGTCTTGGTGGTCCGGTTGACGAGGATGCGCTGCCGCTGGGCGCGCGTCTGGCCTTGGCCGAAATTGCCGAGCTGCGTGGCCAGTTGCAGGATCTGACCGAAAAGCTGCGGCGCGCAGAAGAGAAATTGGGAAATGAGATGCGGAGTATCAACGCATGACGGAAACGGCTGAAGCGCGCGTAAAGCGGTTGTCGATGCGATCTTGGCGGCGCGGAACCAAGGAAATGGATCTGATCTTGGGGCCCTATGCCGATGCGCATTTGGCCTCGATGTCGGTCGAAAAACTGGAACTTTACGACAAATTGTTGGAAGAAAACGATCAAGACCTGCTGCCTTGGGTTTTGGGGCAAAATCCTGCGCCAGATTATATCTCTGATTTTATTAGGGAAATCGGCGATTTCGCACGCAAGCGTTTGGCTCGCGCCTGAGTTTTCAGCAAACTCGAGCAGAGTTTACCATATGTTTGTGTTTTTTGACGAATCTCCTTGCCAGTAAATCGGTCTCGGAGAGAAGAAATGACCCTACATGACCCCCTGCTGGACGGCTCGCAAAAGCTGATGATGGCGGGATATCTGGATAACATCGCCTTGCTCGAGCGGCTGCATCGGCTGCTTTTGGATGTGATTAAGGATGAATTCGAGAGGTTGTCGATTTTGGAAATCAACTCGGTGCAGGCCCTGTTGCTGTTCAATATCGGCGAGAATGAGGTGACGGCGGGCGAGCTGAAATCGCGCGGCTATTACCAAGGCTCGAATGTGTCCTATAATCTGAAAAAGCTGGTCGAGCTTGGCTTTATGCACCACCAGCGCTCGGAAATCGATCGCCGCTCGGTGCGGGTGCGGCTGACGGAAAAGGGCCGGCTGGTGCGTGGCCAGCTCAGTGATCTGTTCTCGCGCCATGCCGAGGGTTTGGCCAAGCGCTCTTTGGTGAATGCCGAGGGGATGGAGCATATGAACCACTCGCTCAAGCGGATTGAACGCTATTGGACCGAGCAGATTCGTTACATCTACTAGCGGCGCCACAGCCGCGCATGGGTGGCAAAGCGCCCCTGGAGCTTTGCCAAAAGCCGCAGGCCCAGCCCGCGCGGGGTAAGGCTGCCGGTTGCAAGCCGCTCTAACACCACCTCGGGCGGGCAGGGGCGGCGGCTGATCGGGTCGTAATAGCGCGGATAGGCGATTAGGGCGGCATGAACCAAAGCCAGCAGCGAGGGGCGTGGCAGCGGGTGGCCATCTGCCGCCCGCAAGCGGCGTTCAGGGATTGGACCAAGATCGGTCGTCAGACCCCAGCCCGCATAAAAGGGCGCGCCAAGGCAGGTGACAGGCTTGCCCCGCAGCAAGGCCTCGAACCCCAGCAAAGAGGTCATGGTGATAACGCCATCACAGGCCTCGATCAAGGCAAGGGGGTCGGCATGGCTGGCGGTATAATCGGCAAGCCCTGCTAAAAGCGCGGGCGCGATTGCACCGGGGCGCAGTCCGGCCTCGACATCTGGGTGTGGTTTGTAGATCAGCTTGGCGGTCGGAAACCTATGGCGAGCAGCGCGCAGCAGATCAAGATTGGTCTTTACCTGCGTCGCACCCAGCAGGATCGAGGCATCATCTTCGACCTGTCCAGGCACCAAAATCTTAAACCCCTCTGGCAAGGCGGTGGCACGACTGGGCAGGTTATACTTTGAAAGCCGAGCAGCAATCAGCGTTTGCAACAGCCTTTCCGCCCGCAAAAGCCCGCCCGCCACCGGCGGGGCCAGCATCAAACGCTCGAACCGGCTTTCTTGGCTTGGGTCGTAGTAGATCCCCAGATCATCAGCGACAAGACTAAGCGGCGGCACCAGATTCGCCCCTAACCCACGCGAGCGCAAGAACCCGTCTTCCAGCCGCAAGAGCGTGAGATCCTTTGGCAGATCACGCGGGGCTTTGCTGGCCCAGACCAGCAGGCTACGCCCTGTTGCTTGCGCGCGCGCCATGGCTTTTGTAAGATTGTCTTGAAAAATCAGGGGCTTTTCACGGCCAAACACCGCCTGTAGCCGGCTGCGTTTCCACAGCCGCATGGCGATGGCTATATGGCCCGCACGATCCTCGCGAAAGGCGCGCAGCTCTGCTTCCAGCTGATCGACCGCCTGCTCAAAGCTGCACAGCCGGTCGCGGCAAGGATCATACCAGATCGGCGACAAGATCATCGCCGCGGCAAAGATCTGCACCCGCGTCAGCGACCGGTTTCGACGCGGCAGGGGAAATTCTTCCGCCGTTAGCCCCCAGCCGGCATAGAAGGGCTGGCCGAAAACCCTTGGCCGGTGGCCCGCCAAAATCGCCTCGAACCCCAGCTGTGATGAGACAGTATAGACGGCAATTGCGCCTTCAAGCAGTGCCCAAGGCGAGACAGCTTCCCCGAGGAGGCTGACGCGGCCAGTGGCATCGGCGGGCCCAAAATGGCCCTTGCGCAGACCAAGCAGGGTTTCGGGGTGGGTCTTGATCACGATGCGGGCTTGCGGATGTTCGGAAAGCGCCGTCGCCAACATCTCGGCAAAGCGGGCGGCCGAGGCACCCGAATGCTGGATCGAGGCGTCGCCGCGGGTTTGGTCAACCACCAGGACATAGCCCGCAGGCGGCAGGGGCGCGTCGCTGTGATGCATATTGTATTTCGACAGATCCAGCGCGCGCAGGCGGGCAATGCCGTCACGCGCCCGCGCCAGGAGCACCGTGTCATCCAGCGGATGTTTGGCCAGCATCTCTTCAAGCGCAGAGGGCTTGGCGCTGGCATAATGCGCGCCTTGCGGGTCCAGCAGCAGCCCGATCGCGGCCTCGCCCAGGCGCCCAGGCCGGATCGAGCGCAAAAACGCATCTTCAAGCCGCAGCAGCGGCACCCCTGCCCGCGCCGCTATCGCCTCACCTCGAGCGGCATAGGGCGAATGCCCCCAGACCACCACGCCGTCATCGCTGCGCGGACGACCAAGGCAAAGCCTGTACCCCGCCAATTCCAAGATGCGCCGCAAGCGTTTTTGCCGCAAAAAGCCCGCGTTGTAATAGAAAAGCCGTCGAGGCATGCCCCCGACGGCTTGAGAAGGTGCCAGATCCTGCGCCAAAGCGGGTTACTGGCCCAAGGTGGTCAGGTTTTTCGCCGCCCCAGAGGTGCCGGTGATCGCCGACAGGGCCTTGTTCCACTGCACATAGGGCGCTTCGGTGACATAAACCGTGTCGCCATCACGGATCAGGAAGTCGCGCGCCTCAAACATGCCAGTGGGGGCGGTCAGGTTCAGAACATAAACCATGCGCTGATCACCTTGCAGATCGCTGCGCCCTAAGACGGCATTGGCAATCTCGGCAGATTCATTGCGAAACACAAACACGCCTTTCGGATCGGCACTGCCCGAACTTAGCCCGCCCACGGTTGCAATCGCCTCGATCGCCGAAAGCGTCTGTGTGGTAAAGGTGACGCGGTTTTGCGAACCGGTCGCGCCAAGCGCTGTGAAGGCCCGCGTGTCACGATCGACAAAGATTTTATCGCCCGCCCGCAGCGCAATATCGAGCGCTGGGTTTGCGTTCAGATCCTGCAACCAGACTTGTCCGGTCTTTGTACCGCGGGTGACACGAATGATCGCAACCTCGGGTTCAATCCCGACGCCGCCCGCCTTGGCAAGCATAGAGGCGAGTGTGCGGGTTGGGCGCTGAATAGGAAAGACCCCTTGCGCCCCTGCGAAGCCCGAGATCGAAACGGTCGAGCCATCGCCTTCGACGCGCTGCACCAAAACTTGCGGATCGGGGGTTTGGGTGTCGAGCTTCTTGGTGATGATCTGGCGCAGACTGTCAGGCGATTGGCCCGCTGCTTTGATTTTTCCAGCATAGGGCATGAAAATAAAGCCCTGCCCATCAACTGTAAGCTCTGTCAGGCCCGAAACGCGCTGGCCGGTATTGCCCAGCAAAGGATCATCTTTGACGTTTTCGAACACGGTGAGGTTTAGCAAATCGCCTGGCGAAATCACATCTGGGCCGATAATGCCCGCTTTCATAAAATCATCGCTAAACCCCAATGAAGGGGTGACAGCGGTTGCGCGCGTGACACGGGGGTTGACCTGAACGATAAAGGCATCGCCTTGTTTCAGAACCGAGCCTTTGTAGATTTCTGCCTTATTCGGTCCGGGTCGCGGCAAACCGCATGCCCCCAAAGCCGCAACAAGCATCACAAGACCAAGGGTTTTACCCCCTTTTGTACCGGATATTTTCACTGCCCGGGCTCCTTTAAATGGATTTGCCTCAAGTTTTGTCTGAAAGGCTATATAAAGTCGGGCTAGAATTCCAGCATTGCTTTGCAAATTCAATTTACCACCCGCAACTGTTGCCGAGGTGCCGCTTTTCCTGACGAAAGCGCGTCATAGGGGTCTTGCGGCAGCAACATCATATCCACCACCTGCCGTAGCAATTCCCGCCGGCCGCGTGCGCTGTAAAACCCGCCGGGAATCTGGCTGGTTTCCAGCAGATAGTGGCGATAATCGCGATAGGCGCGGCTGTCGGGGCGGCTGGGTTGAATGAAAAAGTCCTGAAGGCTTTGGGTCGACACGAACTCGGGCTTGGCATAGACCGCAGCGCCAAAGGTTTTTAACGGCAGCCCACGCCACAAAACTTGCTGTGCTGCGGTCGAATTTACCGTGATGGCCGAGCGCGCGTGGTTCAGCAATCCTGCCAATTTGCCACCGCGCACAAAATGCACGCGTGCGCTGACGCCATGATGCTTGGCCAGACGCCGGATTTCGCGCGCGACGGCGACGCGACCATCCTCCAAAGGATGCGCTTTGAAGACGATATGATGATGCGGCGAGGCACCCTTGGCAAAGCCTTCGATCACCAGCGCCAGAAATTCGGTCATGGTTTTGAAGGGCGAATGCATCTGAAAGCTGGCGTCATGTTCCAATTGCAGCAGCACCAGATGATAGGGAAAGCCGCCATGCTTGATGCGCAGCGTCGCCAGCATTCTTTCCCAGCGGTGCAGCGGCAGCAGGGCCAAGCGCTTGACGTAAAGCCAAAACTCTTGGCGCACGCTCAGGCTGCGATGGGGGCGATAGCCGCGATAATCCCAAAATCCGGTCAGCACGAACCAATGATACAGCGCGCCCCAAAACATATGTTGGCGCATATCGCCCCAGCGCGCGGGGGCGTCAGGCAGATCTATGTCCAAGCCCTCAAGCGCCTTTTGCATTTGCGCCACGGACATTTGCATCAGCCGCGAATTGCCGTTCGAGCCGCCACGCTCATAGGTCACCCAATAGGGGCGTAGATAGCCTTCCTCGAAGACATGCACCTCGATGCCAGCGGCGCGCGCGGCGGCGATGGCTTCGGCATGCAGCGGGCGGGTATCGCCATAAAGCACGATATCGGTGATGCGATGCCGCGTCAGCAGCTGCCGGATTGCGGCGGGCCAGTCGGCAAGACTGCCTTTGAAGGGAATATAGCTGATATCGTTAAGCCAAAAAGCGCGGTCGCCCCGGTTGAAGCCCATGCGCCAAACCTCTGCGCCCGCCGCGCGCAACATCTTGCCCAAACGGTGAAAGAACGGTCCATGCGGACCTTGCAAAAACAGAAATCGACGATTTTGACCCGAAAGCTGCATAAAACTCATACTATTTTCGCAAAGATGCCCGCAGAGACAGCTTTAGTCTCGGGGGAATTATCATTGCCTTAACGCTAAACACGAAGCGCGGCAAATTTTAGGCAAAAGCACGCCCGTCGTCGCGTCGCCCAAAACTGCCAGTGCCGCTGGTTTTTGCGCGACAGCAGGCCTATGCTGGCCCGATCAGAAGGAGCCCTTTGATGTATGCCTCGCAATCGCGTCCGGTTTTGCCACTGCCCAGCTTTGATAAGCCTGTAAAGCTGTTGCTGGTGGTTGCCCACGATCCCGATGCCCTAGGGGCGGTGATGGTCGAGGCGGCACAGGCGCTGTTGGCGCAGGTGGGCGCGGGCGTCGAGGTGATCGAGATGCCCTCGGTTCTGGAACTGGCGGCCTCGATTGCCTTGGCCGAACGGATGGCGCGCTTTGACGGCTATGTCGCCTTGGGCTGCGTTTTGCGCGATGATCCGCAGGGCGACAGCCTGCTGCGCGAACCTGCCGCTGCGATCACTTTGCTGGGGCTTCAGGGGGCTGCGGTGGGCAATGGCGTGGTCTGGGCGCAAGATTCTGCACAAGCAGCCGGATTTGTGGCCGCGAAAGCGGCTCAAGCGGCCGCTGCGGCCTTGCACTTGATCGCATTGTCCCGCAAATGGGCCTCCGACACCAAGGGGATCGGTTTTCGTCCATGAGCAAGCCTGACAAGAAACAGATGAAGTCAGCCTCGCGGCTTTACGCCGTGCAGGCACTCTTTCAGATGGAGGCTTCGGGCCAAACCGTCGAGACCATCGTGCGCGAGTTCGAGACGCATCGCTTTGGCGCGATCTACGAGGGCGACGAGATGGCGGAAGGCGATTCGGTGCATTTCCGCGCTGTGGTCGACAAGGCCGTCAACTTTCAGGCGCTGATCGACCAGATGACCGACCGCGCCTTGGTTGCGAAATGGCCGATTGACCGGATTGATCCGGTGCTGCGCGCGCTGTTTCGCGCCGCAGGTGCCGAGTTGGTCGAAATGACCACGCCGCCAAAAGTTGCGATCACCGAATATGTCGATGTGGCCAAAGCGTTCTTCCCCGAGGGCAAGGAATCAAAGTTCGTCAACGCGGTGCTGGACCACATGGCGCGCGAGGCCAAGCCTGCGGCCTTTCCGGCAGGCTAAAGCCCGCCCGCAGCCTGACTGCGGCAAAAGGCGTGGTTTTCTTTTAACACTTGCCTGTTAGGCTTGGCCAAAAGGGAGTTCGCCATGCCGAAACTGATCAAGCTTTATATCACCAGCGTCGCCTTTGGCTTTGGGCTTTCAGCGGCGTTTTTGGCTTTGCTGTTGTGGCAGGACATTGCCGGCATCCGGCATCTGATTTTTAGCTCGGATCTGGGCTATGTCGCGGCGGCGATGATGTTTGTGATGAACGGCGCGGTGTTTGCGGGCGTGCAATTTGCCATCGCCGTGATGCGGCTTGCTGAAGACCCCGAAGGCCCAAGCGGCGGCAGTCGTGCGCCGGTGACGCTGCGCCCGATTCCGGTCGAGGTGACTGCGAAGGGTAAAGTGGCGGGCCCGCAGCGGCCGTGACGGCGTGAATTTCCCGAGAGCCTGAGTGTTCAGGTTGGTCGCCAGGTAGCAAGACCAAGATCTTGCCAGAGCCAGCTCCCTCGGAGATGCTTATCGGCCACTGGAAAAGGGCCATTCACGAGAAGAGCAGAACCCGCCAAGGCCTAATCTAGGCCTTTGCCGCGCCCCGCGCAAGGGCAGAGGGGCTTGCCACATGTTCCCCTTTGGTTCATATTTTGCACATGAGCCTTGAAGCCCCTCTTCCTGTGATGCCCGGACAGCGCCTTGCGCGCGGGGTGGCGCGTGGCCTGCGCCAGTTTGATTTCGTTTCGGTCGAGGAAATGGTGCCCACGCCGGGGCTGCGAGTCGATCTGATGGCCTTGGGGCCAAAGGGCGAGATCTGGGTGATCGAATGCAAATCCAGCCGCGCCGATTTTCGCGCCGATCAGAAATGGCAGGGCTATCTGGAGTGGTGCGACCGGTTTTTCTGGGCGGTGGATGCCGATTTTCCGACCGAGATTTTGCCGCAAGGCAGTGGGCTGATCATGGCCGATGCTTATGGCGCCGAAATCATCCGCATGGCGCCGCCCTCGCCACTCGCGGCGGCGCGGCGCAAGGTGATGCTGCAAAAATTCGCGCGCCATGCAGCGCTGCGGCTGCAGGGCTTTCGCGATCCGGGTGTCAGCGCTTTTTCTTCGGTTTAGCCTCTGCGCCCAAGGCACGCGCGGCTTCGGCGGCGACGCGCAGCTCTTCTGCGATTTCTTCGGCTTCTTCTGGATCGAAATCCAGCGGCAGCTCGATGCCGCCCTGTGCTTCGATATAGATCCGCACCATGCCCTGATCGGTGGGGCCAATCTGGATGTCGGCGGAGATATCGCTTTGCGTGTCAATGCCCATGGCTGTCTCCATTCTGGTGGCGCGGAGGTATCGCTTTGGGGGGCGTGGCGCAAGGATAAAGCGCTTGACAGCATCGGGTGCGGGGCAAAGCCTGCGGGGGCAGGGCAAAGGAGGCAGCACGATGGGGCAATTGGCAGAGTTGCGGGATTTGCAGCCGGGCGATGCGGGCTGGGTGATTGCGCGCCACGCGGTGCATTATGCCGCCGACGAAGGCTATGACAGCAGCTTTGAGGCTTTGGTTGCCGAAATTCTGGCCGGATTTCTGCGCCAGCATAACCCCGCCCGTGAACGCGGCTGGATTGCTTGGGGCGGCGATCAGCGTTTGGGCAGCATCTTTTGCGTGCAAGACCCCGAGGCGGGGCCCAAGGTCGCGAAACTGCGGCTGTTTTTGGTCGAACCACAAGCCCGTGGCAGCGGTTTGGCCCAGCATATGCTCGAGACCTGCATGGCCTTTGCCCGCAGCGCAGGCTACCGCCAGATGCGGCTTTGGACGCATCAAAGCCATGTTGCGGCAGGGCGGATCTATCGGCGCAATGGCTTTGATCTGGTTGAAGAAACCGCCGCAGAGGCCTTTGGTCAGCAGGTGATAGACCAGATCTGGCAGCGCGATCTGTAACCTTCCTGCGTTCCGCGTGGATTGGGGTCTTGCAATCCTTTTGGGGCAGGGGTAAACGCCCCCTTGAGTGCCGACGTAGCTCAGTTGGTTAGAGCACTAGATTGTGGATCTAGGGGTCCCCCGTTCGAGCCGGGGCGTCGGTACCATTCCTTCAAAACAGCACTCACTTCCACCCCTTGGCCTTGGCGCGCCATGGGTTTATGCTCGGTCTTCCAGATGAAGGAAGACCCGATGACCCCTGATGCCACCCGCCGTATCCCCCTTGTAATTGCTGGCGAAATTGGTGCGGCCCCCGCGCAGGTGGCCTCGGCTATCGCGCTGTTGGATGAGGGCGCGACCGTGCCCTTTATCGCGCGCTATCGCAAAGAGGCGACAGGCGGGCTGGATGACACCCAGCTGCGCAATCTGGCCGAACGGCTGGTCTATCTGCGCGAGCTAGAGGCGCGTCGGGCCTCGATTCTGGGCTCGATCACCGAGCAGGGTAAGATGAGTGATGCGCTGTCGGCTGCGATTGCCAAAGCGGTGACCAAATCCGAGCTGGAAGACATCTACCTGCCCTATAAGCCCAAGCGCCGCACCCGTGCGATGATTGCGCGGGAAAACGGGCTTGGCCCCTTGGCCGAGGCGATTTTGGCCGATCACAGCCTTGATCCGGCGGTGTTGGCGGCGGCTTATGTCAATGAACAGGTCGCGGATGTGAAGGCCGCTTTGGAAGGCGCGCGCGATATTGTGGTCGAGGGCATGGCGGAAGATGCCAGCCTTTTGGGCCGCTTGCGCAGCCATATGAAGCAGGTGGCGCGGCTTGCGTCGAAGGGGGTTGCGGGCAAAGAGGCCGCAGGCGCGAAGTTTTCCGATTATTTCGACCACAACGAGGCTTGGGCCGGCGCGCCCAGCCACCGCGTCTTGGCGATGCTGCGCGGCCAGAATGAGGGGTTTTTGCAGGTCGATCTGGCGATTGATGCCGATGCGGCCAAGGGCGAAAGTCCGGCCGAGCGGGCCTGTGCTGCGGCCTTGGCGGCTTCGGGGCGGGGGGCTGGTGATGCTTGGCTGCGCGATGCGGCGGCTTGGGGCTGGCGGGTCAAGCTGAAAACCAGCTTGACGCTGGATCTGATGGGCGAGCTGCGCGAGCGGGCCGAGGCCGAGGCCATCGCGGTTTTTGCGCGCAATTTGAAAGACCTGCTGCTGGCGGCTCCGGCGGGGGGCAAGGCCACGATGGGGCTGGATCCGGGCATTCGCACCGGGGTCAAGGTGGCGGTGGTGGATGCCACCGGCAAGGTTTTGGCCACCGACACCGTCTATCCGTTTCAACCCAAGAACGATTTGCGCGGCGCGCAGGTGGTCCTCGCGCAGCTGATCGCCAAGCATGGGGTCAAGCTGATCTCGATCGGCAATGGCACCGCCAGCCGCGAGACCGAAAAGATGGTGGCCGATCTTTTGGCGGTGCTGCCGGGGGCGGAAAAGCCGGTGAAGGTGATTGTCAGCGAAGCCGGCGCTTCGGTCTATTCGGCCAGCGAATTGGCGGCCAAGGAATTCCCCGATCTGGATGTGTCGCTGCGCGGCGCGGTCTCGATCGCGCGGCGGCTGCAAGACCCTTTGGCCGAGCTGGTCAAGATCGAACCCAAGGCGATTGGGGTTGGCCAATATCAGCATGATGTCGATCAATACCGGCTGGGCCGTTCGTTGGAGGCGGTGGTGGAAGATGCGGTGAATGCGGTGGGCGTTGATCTGAACACCGCCTCTGCGCCGCTGCTGGCGCGGGTGTCGGGGGTGGGCGCGGGGCTGGCCGAGGCGATTGTCAGCCACCGCGACCTGAACGGGCCTTTTGCCACAAGGCGCGAGCTGTTGAAGGTGGCGCGGCTGGGGCCGAAAGCCTTTGAGCAAGCGGCAGGGTTTTTGCGGATCTCGGGCGGGAAAGAGCCGCTGGATGCCTCGTCTGTGCACCCTGAAGCCTATGATTTGGCACGCAGAATCGTGGCTGCTTGTGGCCGCGATATTCGCAGCCTGATGGCGGATCCTTCGGCGCTAAAAGGGCTGGAGGCCAAGGCCTTTGTGGATGAGAAATTTGGTCTGCCCACGGTGCGCGATATTCTGGCCGAGCTGGAAAAACCCGCCCGCGACCCGCGCCCCAGTTTCAAGACCGCCAGCTTTGCGGATGGGGTCGAGGATATCAAAGACCTGAAGCCGGGGATGCTGCTGGAAGGCACGGTCACCAATGTCGCGGCCTTTGGGGCTTTTGTCGATATTGGCGTGCATCAGGACGGTTTGGTGCATGTCTCGCAATTGGCGGATAAATTCGTCAAGGACCCGCATGAGGTGGTCAAGGCCGGCGATGTTGTGAAGGTGCGGGTGGTCGAGGTCGATGTGGCGCGCAAGCGTATTGGCCTGACGATGAAATCTGACAGCAGCGAGGCGCGCGCGCAAAGCCGCGAGCGGGCAGAGGAGCGCGCACCGGCCCCTGCGCGCGGCAAGCCGCTGCCAACGCAGGTGGGTTCGGCTGCTGCGGGCAATGCTTTTGCCGATGCGCTGCGCGGAAAGTTTGGCAAGTAAGAGGGGGTTTCACACCCCCAAGGCTGCAAAGACGCAAGCGCCTTTGCAGCCTTCCCCCCGTGGGATATTTTTGGACAGATGAAACAATTTTAGCTAAATTTGGTTCAAATGCTGTGGCTTTAGGTTTGCGAGCCGCCGATGGTGAGCCCGCCGATCAGCAGGGTGGGTTGGCCGACGCCGACAGGAACCCATTGGCCCGATTTGCCGCAATTGCCGATGCCGGGGTCGAGCGCCAGATCGTTGCCGATGGCGCGGATCTGTTTGAGCGCGGTTGCGCCGTCGCCGATCAGGGTGGCGCCTTTGACGGCCTCGCCCACCACGCCGTTGCGCACGCGGTAGGCTTCGGTGCAAGAGAACACGAATTTGCCGTTGGTGATATCGACTTGGCCGCCGCCGAAGCCGACCGCGTAAATGCCGTCTTTCAGGCTGGCTACGATGCCTGCGGGGTCGTCAGGGCCCGAGAGCATATAGGTATTGGTCATCCGTGGCATCGGGATATGGGCGTAGCTTTCGCGTCGTCCGTTGCCGGTTGGCGCCACCCCCATCAGGCGGGCGTTTTGGCGGTCTTGCATGAAGCCAACCAGGCGGCCGTCTTCGATCAGGGTGTTTTTTGCCGAGGGCGTGCCTTCGTCGTCGATCGAGATCGAGCCACGGCGGTTGGGGATGGTGCCATCATCGAGCACGGTGACGCCGGGGGCGGCGATCATTTGCCCCATCAGCCCGGCGAAGGCCGAGGTTTTCTTGCGGTTGAAGTCGCCTTCCAGCCCGTGGCCGATGGCTTCGTGCAGCAAGATGCCGGGCCAGCCGGGGCCAAGCACCACATCCATGATCCCCGCCGGTGCAGGCACGGCATCAAGGTTGACAAGGGCGATGCGCAGGGCCTCGCGCAGCAGGGGTTGCCAATGGCTTGGCTGCATCAATCCCGCCAGCCCAAAGCGGCCACCACCGCCCATGCCGCCAGATTCGCGCCGGCCCTTGTCGTCGACGATCACCGAGACATTCATCCGCGCCATTGGGCGCACATCGGAATAGCGTAGGCCTTCGGGGCGCAGGATTTCGACCTCTTGCAGCCCCGCCGAGATCACCGCCGAGACCTGCACCACGCGCGGATCGAGCGCGCGGGCATAGGCGTCGATTTCCTTGAGCAGGTCGATTTTCACCGCAAAGGCGGCATCGGCCATCGGGTCGGCATCGCCGTAGAGTTTGACATTGCTGCGCGCGGGTGCGTCCGCCAAAGTGCCGCCGCCTGCACCCACGGCAAGCCGCGCGGTTTCTGCCGCGCGCAGCAGGGATTTTTCGCTGATCTCGGTGGAATGGGCGTAGCCTGCCACCTCGCCGCGCACCGCGCGCAAGCCAAAGCCTTCGGAGGCGTCATAGCTGGCGGTTTTGATGCGGCCATCATCCAAAACGATGGCTTCCGAGCGGCGGCGTTCAAAAAACAGCTCGCCGTCATCGGCGCCTGCGGTGGCGGCGCGCAGGGTGGCAAGCGCCTGGGCTTCATCGACATGGGTTTCAAACGGGCGGAAGGGAGCATCGGTCATGCGCGGGCTTTCCTGTTACAGGTCAGCGCTTTGCCGAGCCTTTGGCACAAACTTAGGCCTTGGGTGCGGTGATCGCAAGCATAGCGGCCAAGGCCTGCGACGTTTTCACGCATTGCTGCGGCAATCGGTCGCTTTTGCGCAAGATTGACAGTCTGAGCGCATCGCTTGCACCCTGATACGGCAAAGAAAGTGCCTTGATCTAGATCAGATGAAGCGGATTTGTCGCAGCTTTCTCTTGTCGTCTTGCGGCGAATATGGTTTCAGGAGGGCCAGAAACATCGGATTCTGCTCGACACTCGGGTATAGTCGAAAAGGTGGCGTGAAAGCTGCCCTTTGATACGGGAAATGAATATGCGTCTACTGTCCACGTTGAAAGCTAGTGTTGCCGCGGGCCTTGGCATGCTGTTGCCGGGTGCTGCTTTGGCGCAGGCTTTGGAGATCATCGGTGCCCCGGTTCCAAAAGGGACAGAGCATCAATTTGCCGCAACCGATATCGCGCGCGATTTGCAGTGGTTGGATCACATGATTTTGGTGATCATCACTGTCATTGTGGTCTTTGTGACCGCATTGCTGTTGTACATCATTGTGCGCTTTAACAAGAAAGCCAATCCGACGCCGGCGAAATTCACCCATAACACGCCGCTTGAAATCGCATGGACCTTGATCCCTATTCTGATCCTTGTGTTCATTGGTTCGTTCTCATTGCCTGCGCTGTTCAAGCAGCAAGAAATTCCTGTCGCTGATATCACCATCAAAGCCACTGGCAACCAGTGGTATTGGTCCTACGAATACCCCGATCAGGGCGTTGCTTTTGACAGCTTCCGTCTGGAAAAAGACCAGCTTGAAGCAGCTGGTTACCGCAAAGAAGATTATCTTTTGGCGACAGACACCGCCGTTGTGATCCCGGTTGGCAAGAAGATCGTTGTGCAGGTGACGGGTGCAGATGTGATCCACGCTTGGGCAATGCCTGCTTTCGGCGTGATGCAATCTGCGGTTCCCGGGCGCTTGGGCCAACTGTGGTTCACCGCCGAGCGCGAGGGCGTCTATTTTGGCCAATGCACCACGCTTTGCGGCAAGGATCACGCCTATATGCCGATCACGGTCAAGGTTGTAAGCCAAGAGGCCTATGACAAATGGGTAGAGCAGGCCAAGGGCGGCAACGTCGTTCTTGCTTCGAACTAAGCGATCCTGAAATCAAGCGCCGGGGCCCCTTCGCGGGGCCTTGGCCTTATCAGAAAGCCAAGAGTATATGGCCGACATCCGATCCTTTGACGACATGAAAGAAGCAGGCTTTGGCGATTTCGTGCAGCTGCTGAAGCCGCGCGTCATGTCGTTGGTTGTTTTCACCGCGCTGGTGGGGCTTCTGGTGGCGCCTGTGCATCTGCATCCGGTTGTGGGCTTTGCCGCGATTTTGTTTATCGCGCTGGGGGCAGGGGCTTCGGGTGCGCTGAACATGTGGTGGGACGCCGATATTGACGCGATCATGCGCCGCACCAAGTCGCGGCCAGTGCCTGCGGGCAAGGTCGAGGCGGGCGAGGCGTTGGGCATCGGGCTTGCTTTGTCGGGCATTTCGGTTGTGATGCTGGCGCTGGCGACCAATATTCTGGCGGGGGCTTTGCTGGCCTTTACGATCTTCTTTTATGCTGTGGTCTATTCGATGTGGCTGAAACGTTCGACGCCGCAGAACATCGTGATCGGTGGTGCGGCAGGGGCTTTCCCGCCGATGATCGGTTGGGTTGCAGCGACGGGGTATATCTCGGTCGAAGCTTGCCTGATGTTCATGCTGATCTTTATGTGGACGCCGCCGCATTTCTGGGCCTTGGCTTTGTTCATGAACGAAGACTATTCCCAAGCTGGCGTGCCGATGTTGACGGTGACGCATGGCAAGAAATCCACCCGCAAGCATATCATCCTTTACACCATCGCCTTGGTGCCCTTTGCGATTGCCACGGCTTTCACCTCGATTGGTGGGCCGATCTATCTGGCGGTTGCGGTGGTGCTGAATGCTGAATTCCTGCGCGGGGCCTACCGGATTTGGCGTCGCGATGAAGACCAAGCGGCGGCTGATAAATATAAGGTCGAGAAATCGGTGTTCCGCTTCTCGCTTTTGTATCTTTTCCTGCATTTCGGGGCATTGCTGGCCGAGGCTGCGCTGCGCCCCTATGGTTTTGGAGGCTGGTAAGATGACGTTCAAACCCGAACACGAGATTCACAAGCGCCGGTTTTCGCGCAATCTGGGCGTCGGAACGGTCTTGGGCTGCTTTGTGGCGCTGGTTTTTGCGCTGACGGTGGTGAAGGTGACCAATGGCGACATGATGCACGCCAATGATGCGCCCGGCCTGCTGGGGTCAACGCAACCGATTGTGCCAAAGCCATGAACAAGAACCGCACCGCTTATGGATTGCTTGGCATCGCTGCGGTGATGCTGTCGCTGAGTTTTGCGGCCGTGCCGTTTTATAATTGGTTCTGCCGCACCACGGGCTTTGCCGGCACCACATCGGTTGCAGAAAAAGCCCCAGATGTGATCTTGCAAGATGTGGTGAAGATCCGCTTTGACGGCTCGCTTGAGGCGGGTATGGCGTGGGAATTTCACCCACAGGTTCCGTCGATGGAGCTGCGGATCGGCGAGACCGGCCTTGCTTTCTACGAGGCCTATAACCCGACCGACCGTACCATTGCAGGCACCGCCAGCTATAACGTCACGCCTGATCAGGCGGGCGGCTATTTCACAAAGATCGAGTGCTTTTGCTTCACCGAGCAAGTGCTGAAACCGCAAGAGCGGGTTCTGATGCCGGTGACCTTCTTTGTTGACCCTGATATGATGCAGGACAAAGAAGCCAAGTTGATCAAAGAGATCACTCTGTCCTATACATTCCACGAAACACCGCTGACCGAGGAACAGAAGCAAGCTGCGCTTGAAACTGACCGCGCGACGCCCGTTAACTAACGATAAGAAACCGAGGGAACCCGACCATGGCCCACGCCAAGAACCACGATTATCATATTCTTCCGCCGTCGATCTGGCCGTTCTTCGGCTCGCTCAGCGCCTTTGTCATGTTGTTCGGGGCGGTGCTTTGGATGCACGGCTCGGCGCCTTATGTCGGGCTGATCGGCTTTGCTGGCGTGCTTTACACCATGTTCTCGTGGTGGTCCGAAGTGGTGCATGAGGGCCAGACCGGCGATCACACGCCAGTGGTTCGCATCGGCCTGCGCTATGGCTTTATCTTGTTCATCATGTCCGAAGTGATGTTCTTTGCCGCTTGGTTCTGGACCTTCTTCAAGCACGCGCTTTATCCCATGGGGCCTTTGTCGCCGCTGCAAGATGGGATTTGGCCGCCAGAAGGCATCACCACCTTTGACCCGTGGCACCTGCCGCTGATCAACACGCTGATCCTGCTGTGTTCGGGCTGTGCGGCGACTTGGGCGCACCACGCTTTGGTGCATGAGAACAACAACCGCGCTTCGATCAAGCAGGGCCTGATCCTTGCAATCGGTCTGGGCGTTTTGTTTACCTTCTTTCAGGGCTATGAATACAGCCATGCGGCCTTTGGCTTTGCAGGCAATATCTATGGCGCGTCCTTCTTTATGGCGACCGGCTTTCATGGCTTCCATGTGATCATCGGCACGATCTTTTTGGCCGTTTGCTTGATCCGTACCTATAAGGGCCACTTCACCGTTGAGCAGCATGTCGGCTTTGAAGCCGCGGCCTGGTACTGGCACTTTGTGGATGTGGTTTGGTTGTTCCTGTTTGCCTCGATCTATATCTGGGGCCAGTAAAGGCCTAACATAAGACAAAAAGCGCGGGCCTGGCTTTTGCCTTGGCCCGCGCATTTCGTTTAAGGATAACCGATGAAGTTCCGTTTGGTTTCTGCACTGTTGCTGGGTTTGGCGGGGGTTGTGTTCCTGTGCAGTCTGGGCAGTTGGCAGATCGGGCGCATGTATGAAAAGCGCGCGCAACTGGATGAGATGACGGCGGGCATTTCCAGCCCTGCCGAGCCGGTGCCGCGCAGCTTTGACCGCGAGCGCGACCGCTATCGCCCCGTCACCGCCGAGGGCCGCTTTACTGGCGAGCAGCTTTATGTGCTGTCGGGCCAAGCCATGATTGGCGCCGGCGTGCAGGTGATTTCGGTGCTGGAAACCACTGACGGGCGGCGTTTGCTGGTGGATCGCGGCTTTTTGGTCGATGATGACAAGCATAAAGCCCTGACCGTGACGGATGTTAAAATCCTTGGCAATCTGATGTGGCCGCGTGATTCCAACGCCTATACGCCGCCGCCTGATGCCAAGACCGGACTTTGGTTTGCCCGCGACGCCGATGCGATGGCGGCCATTTTACACACCGAACCCGTGATCATCGTGGCGCGCGCGCCCACAGGCGACGGCATTTCGCCGATGCCGGTGGACACGGCCTCGATTCCCAACGACCATTGGGGCTATGCGATCACCTGGTTTTTGCTGGCTTTGGTTTGGGCGCTGATGACAGCGGGGCTTGTCTGGCGTATCACGCGACAAAAGAGTTAAGGGCAACAGATGCGGTATATCTCGACGCGGGGCGCGGCTCCGGTTTTGAACTTCGGCGAAGCGATGATGACGGGGCTGGCGCGCGACGGTGGGCTTTATGTGCCCGAAGTCGTGCCACAGATGACCCATGCCGAGATTGCCGGCTTGGCAGGCCTGCCCTATGAGGAAATCGCCTATCGGGTGATGCGCCCCTTTATCGGCGATACCTTTGGCGATGTGGAATTCAAGGTGCTTTTGTCGAACGCCTATAAGGGCTTTGGCCATGCCGCCCGCGCGCCACTGGTACAATTGGGGCCGAATCATTTCCTGCTCGAGCTGTTTCACGGCCCGACGCTTGCCTTCAAAGACTTTGCCATGCAGCTGATCGGTCAGATGATGCAGGCCGCCCTTGCCAAAACCGGCGCGCGGATCACCATCGTCGGGGCCACCTCGGGCGATACCGGGTCGGCGGCGATGGAGGCCTTTCGCGGTCTTGCCAATGTTGATCTGTTCATCCTTTACCCGCATGGCCGGGTGTCGGATGTGCAGCGCCGCCAGATGACCACGCCTGTCGAGGCGAATGTGCATGCGCTGGCGATGGACGGCGATTTTGACGATTGTCAGGCGCGCGTCAAAGATATGTTCAACGACTTTGACTTTCGTGACGGCGTGCGGCTGGCGGGGGTGAACAGCATCAACTGGGCGCGGGTTCTGGCGCAGGTGGTGTATTACTTTAGCGCTGCGGTCAGCCTTGGCGCGCCGGCGCGGCCGGTGTCTTTCACCGTGCCCACCGGCAATTTCGGCGACATCTTTGCCGGCTATATCGCGCGCAAGATGGGCCTGCCGATCGAGCAATTGGTGATCGCCACCAACCAGAACGACATTCTGGACCGTGCGATCAAGTCGGGCGAGTATAAGACCAACGGCGTAAAGCCTTCGATCAGCCCGTCGATGGATATTCAGGTCTCATCGAACTTTGAACGGGCTTTGTTTGATGCTTATGGCCGCGATGGCGCTGCGGTTGCGGCGCTGATGGAAGAGATGAAGACTGGCGGTTTCAGCATCTCGCAAGGGGCTTTGCAGATGCTGCGCGAAACCTTCGCCTCGGGCCGCTGCTCTGAGGAAGAAACCCGCGCCACCATCACCCATGCCTATGCCACAACCGGCGAGGTGTTGTGCCCGCACAGCGCCGTGGGCGTCAAGGTTGCCGAAGAACATCTGGGCCAAGTGCCGATGATCACGCTGGCAACTGCGCATCCGGCGAAATTCCCCGATGCGGTCGAGGCTGCGATGGGCACAAGGCCCGCCTTGCCTGACCGCATGGCCGATTTGTTTGACCGCCCCGAACGCATGACGCGCGTGGCCAATGACTTGGGCGCGCTGCAAGCCCTGATCCGCGAAAGGATTGCGCTTTGACGCTTCGCCTGACCACCCTGCCGAACGGGTTTCGCATTGTTACCGAACACATGCCGGGGCTGAAGAGCGCCAGCGCTGGGGTTTGGGTGATGGCAGGGGGGCGGCATGAACGCCCCGAACAAAACGGCATCGCGCATTTTCTGGAACATATGGCCTTCAAGGGCACCAAGCGGCGCAGCAGCCTGCAAATTGCCGAGGAAATCGAGGATGTTGGCGGCTATATCAACGCCTATACCTCGCGCGAGATGACCGCCTATTATGCGCGTGTGCTTGAGGCCGACGTTGGCCTTGCGCTGGATGTGATCGGTGACATCGTGCTGAACCCCGCCTTTGACAAAAAGGAAATCGAGGTCGAGCGTCATGTGATCTTGCAAGAAATCGGCCAGGCTTTGGACACGCCCGACGACATCGTGTTTGATTGGCTGCAAGAGGTGTCCTACCCCGACCAAGCCTTTGGCCGCACCATTTTGGGGCCGGAAGAGCGGGTCAGCGCCTTTACCCGCAAGGATTTGCAAGGCTTTGTCGCCGAACATTACGGCCCCGGCCAGATGATCTTGGCCGCCGCTGGCGGTGTCGATCATGATGCGATTGTGCGCCAAGCCGAAGCGATGTTTGGTGCGATGACGCCAAAACCCGCCAGCACGTTTCAGCCCGCAACCTTTCGCGGCTCCGAGCGGCGCGAGATCAAGGATCTGGAGCAAGCGCATTTCGCCATGGCCTTCAACGCGCCGGGCTACCGCGATCCCGATGTCTATACCGCGCAGGTCTACGCGATGACGATGGGCGGCGGCATGTCGAGCCGGCTGTTCCAAAAGGTGCGCGAAGAGCGCGGGCTGTGCTATTCGATCTTTGCGCAATCGGGGGCCTATGAAGACGCGGGCCAGATCACGCTTTACGCAGGCACCAGCGGCGAAGAGCTGGGCGATCTGACCCAGATCACCATCGACGAGATGAAGCGCGCCGCCGATGACATGTCCGAAGCCGAGGTCAACCGCGCCCGCGTGCAGCTGAAAGCTGGCCTGCTGATGGGGCTGGAAAGCCCCTCCAGCCGCGCCGAGCGTCTGGCGCGCCTGCTTGCGATCTATGACCGCGTGCCCGATATCGAAGAGGCGGTTGCGCGGATTGATGCGGTCTCGGTGCAAGATGTGCGCCGCTTTGCGGGCGAACTGACGGGTGCCGACACAGCCCTTGCGCTTTATGGCCCCGTCGCGGCTGCCCCGACGCTAGAGGATATTCGCAAACGGCTTCTTGCCTGATGCTGGGGTTTCGTCGCCGCATCAGCATTGAAACCGAGCGGATGACCCTGCGCCTGCCGACGCATGCCGATTTTCGCAGCTGGACCGAGCTGCGCGAAACCTCGGCGGATCACCTGCGGCCGTGGGAGCCGGTCTGGGCGCATGACCATCTGTCGCGCAAAGCCTTTACCAACCGCGTCTATTGGGCAGGTCGGGCCGAAGGGCAGGGCACGGCGCTGCCGTTGCTGATGTTTCACCGCGACGATCAACGCCTGCTGGGCGCGCTGACCTTGGACAACATTCGCCGTGGCCCGGTGCAGGCGGGCACGCTTGGCTATTGGGTGGGCGCCCCCTTTGCGCGGCGCGGCTATATGAAAGAGGCGGTGCTGGCGCTGGTGCATTACGCTTTTTTCACCATGGACCTCTCGCGCATCGAAAGCGCCTGTTTGCCGGAAAACACCCCCTCGCGCGGAGTTTTGGAAAAAACCGGCTTTAAATATGAGGGCGTGGCGCAATCTTATCTGCAAATCAACGGGCGCTGGCGAAACCATGTGCTATACGCAAATTTACGGCACGACCGACGTGGCCGCACGGACGTAGGCTGACCCTACGCCGGAGCGGTCGGCAGTCGCCGAGGAGACCCCGATGTCCAAGATCAAAGTGCTGCTGCTGCGAGGCGTAAACGTCTCGGGCGCCAATCGCCTGCCGATGCCGGAGTTCCGGCAGATGCTGCTGGAATTGGGGCTGGCACAGATCCACACCCATATCCAAAGCGGCAATGCGGTCTTCGTCGATCCGGCGATTGCCGATCTGCAAGACAATATCACCGCCGCGATGAAAGACCGTTTCGGCTTCGCACCCGCGCAGTTCCTGATGGATTTGGCCGAATTTGACGCGATTGTCGCCGCCAACCCCTATGCCAAGCAGGCCGCCGTTGATGGTAGCAAAGTGCATATCTATTTCTTGGCAGGCCCGGTTCCCGCTGCCCAGATCTCGGCGCTGACCAGCCTTGCCAAAGACGGCGAAGCTCTGGCGCAAACCGATCGCGCGCTTTATCTTTTGGCGCCAAATGGTCTAAGCCGCTCGGCGCTTGCGGCCAAGCTGGAAACCGGTATCACGCTGGCCAAAACCGAGCGCAACGTGACTTCGGCGCATGCGATTGCGGCTTTGGCGCGCACGATCACCTTGTGAGGTAACATGCTGAACTCTGCCGACCTGCCTTTTCTGGACGCCCTTGCGGCAGAGTTGCCCGACGATTGCCTGCGCCCGCCCGAGCCTCGGTATCTGACCGAGCCGCGCGGGCGCTGGCAGGGGCAGGCGGCGGCGGTGGCGCTGCCGCGCAGCGCGGCCGAGGTCGCAACCATCCTGCGCGCCGCCAATCGTGCCCGTGTCGGCGTGGTGCCATGGGGCGGCGGCACCGGGCTGGTCGGCGGGCAGTTGCAACCCACGGGGCCGCTGCCTGTGGTTTTGTCGCTCGAACGTATGGCTGGGCTGCGCGGAGCCTATCCGGCCGAATCCGTGCTGGTGGTCGAGGCGGGCATGGTGCTGGCACAGGTGCAGGCCGAGGCTGAAAAGCTGGGCCGGATCTTCCCGCTTGCGCTGGCCTCTGAAGGCTCCTGCCAGATCGGCGGCAACCTTGCCACCAATGCAGGCGGGCTGAATGTGCTGCGCTACGGCAATACCCGCGATCTGTGCCTTGGCATCGAGGCGGTGCTGCCCGACGGCACGCTGTTCAACGGGCTAAAACGGCTGCGCAAAGACAACACCGGCTATGATCTGCGGCATCTGCTGATCGGGGCCGAGGGCACTTTGGGCGTGATCACCGCCGCCTCGCTGCGGCTTTATCCAAAACCCGCCGAGGCAGGCACGGCGCTGATCGCCGTCACAGACCCCGCTGCGGCTTTGGCACTGCTTAGTCTGGCCGAAAGCCGACTTTCCGGCATGATCTCGGGCTTCGAGCTGATCAGCCGCATCGGCCTCGATTTTCTGGCCGAAACCATGCCCGAGGTGACCAGCCCGCTCGGCGGCACCCCGGCGTGGATGGTGCTGATCGACATCGGCCTGCCCGCAGGATTTGGCATGGCCGCCGATCACCTTGCGGCGCTGTTTCAAGCGGGCCTTGCCGCAAACCTCTGCCAAGACGGCGTCATCGCCAGCTCCGAGGCACAGCGCGCAGCGCTTTGGCGCATCCGCGAATCCATCCCCGAAGGCAACCGCCGCATTGGTGCGGTTTCCAGCCATGACATCTCGCTTCCCCTCAGCCTGATCCCGCAGTTCATCGACCAAGCCGGCCCCGCCTTGGCGAAAATCGGTGATTGGCGGATCAATTGCTTTGGCCATCTGGGCGATGGCAATCTGCATTACAACGTTTTTCCCAACCACGGCAAATCCCGCAAGGACCACGAAAACCAACGCGAGGCAGTCAAGCAATGCGTCCACGATCTGGTGGATGCCTTAGGCGGTTCGGTCTCAGCAGAACATGGGCTGGGCCGGCTTAAGGTCGATGATCTTCTGCGCTACGGCGACAGCGGTAAAATCGCCGCGATGCGCGCGATCAAAGCAGCGCTTGATCCCAATGGCATCATGAACCCCGGCGCAATCTTGCAAAGCTAGCAGCTCTTTCATCTGTCCTTAAATATCCCACGGGGGAGGCTGCAAAGCCGCAAGGATTTGCAGCCCGGGGGTGTGAAACCCCCGCCTTTGGCACATAAAGAAACGCCCTGCCGGAAAACCGACAGGGCGCTGGGGTTGGGTGGGTCACGTGTTGCAAGCAGCGCTTCCCTCTGGGCATCTGCCCGAGTGCCTTCAGTCTTAAACTGATTCGCTGAATAAATGGTTAATGCCCGTCAAAACTGCAGAGCGCATGCACGCGCATGCCCATCGCCTCCAGCTTGCGCCGCCCGCCCAGCTCGGGCAGATCAATCACAAAGGCGCAGCCAATCACCTCGGCCCCCAAACGCTCGATCAACTTGATCCCAGCCTCGGCAGTGCCGCCGGTTGCCAAAAGATCATCGACCAGCAGCACCTTTTCACCCGCCAGCATCGCATCTTGATGCACTTCGACCACGGCCTCGCCATATTCCAGCGTATAGGCCTGCGAGATCACCGCGCCGGGCAATTTGCCCTGCTTGCGGATCGGCACAAATCCGGTCGAAAGCTGATGCGCCACAGCCCCGCCCAGAATAAAGCCGCGCGCCTCTAGGCCTGCGACCTTGTCAATCGGCAGGCCAGCATAGGGGGCCAGCAATTGATCGACACAGATGCGAAACCCGCGCGGATCGGCAAACAGCGTGGTGACATCGCGAAACATGATGCCCTTGTGCGGAAAGTCGGGGATCGTGCGGATATAGTCTTTGACGGTTTTCATAGCTGGGCCTCTGTGTCGGGAATTGCGGCAGGCTTACAGCACCCGCCCCGCCACCGCATCCAGTTTCGCAACCAGATCGGCGTCGCGCTTGGCGGGGGCGGTCATGATCGCATGGGTCAGCGCATGGTCGCAGCCCTCGGGGCAGGGCGCGCGGGCGGGCAAGAGCTTGGGCAGCTCTGCCACGGTGTTGCGCGCGGCATCGGCATTGGCCAGCAAGGTCTTGATCACCGCCGCCACATCCACGGCGCCGTGGTCAGGGTGCCAGCAGTCGTAATCGGTCACCATGGCGATCGAGGCATAGCAAAGCTCGGCCTCGCGCGCGAGCTTTGCCTCGGGCATCCCGGTCATGCCGATCACATCGGCGCCCCATTGGCGGTAAAGCCTCGACTCGGCTTGGGTCGAGAACTGCGGCCCTTCCATCGCCAGATAGGTGGCACGCGGATGGATCCGCACCCCCGCCGCGCTGGCTGCGGCCATACAGGCCGCCCCCAGCCGCGCGCAGGTCGGATGGGCAAGGCTGACATGGGCAACGCAACCGGGCCCAAAGAACGACGCCTCGCGCGCCACGGTGCGGTCAATATATTGATCCACCAGCACAAAATCGCCCGGCGCATAGTCTTCGCGCAGACTGCCCACCGCTGAAACCGCCACCACATCGGTGCAGCCCAGCCGTTTCAGCGCGTCAATATTGGCGCGGTAATTGATGCTGGACGGGGTTTGCACATGGCCGCGACCATGGCGCGGCAGAAAGGCCATGGGGATGCCGCCCAAACGGCCCAGCAGAACTTCGTCCGACGGGCTGCCCCAAGGGGTTTTCACCTTGACCCAAGAGGCCCCCTCTAGCCCCGCAATATCATAGACGCCCGAGCCACCAATCACGCCGATCATCGGTTTCATCTGCGGCTCCTTTCGCGGGTGAGCCTTCAGTTTAGGGCGGCTTTCACCGCTTGGGAAGGCCCCCGATGGCCGCGCGGGGTTGTTGTGCCGTGGCGACTGCCGTAGCCTGCCCCCCACAGTAGGGGTGGGGGATTTATGGCAGAGTGGCAGGCGCGCGGCGGGCATTTGGCGGCAGCTTTGCCGCAGGGCGCGTTCCGCTTTATCGCGCTGGATGTCGAAACCGCCTGCGGCGATGCCGCCAGCATTTGCCAAATCGGTCTGGCTTGCGTGCGCGAGGGCGGCGCGATTGAGACCTATGCCACCTATGTTGACCCGCAGATGCGGTTTTCAGGTTTTAACACCCAGCTGCACGGCATTGGCGCCGAACATGTCGCGGGAGCGCCGTTGTTTGGCGAAGCCTTGGCGCGTTTGGCGCCTTTGTTGTCGCGCCATCATCTGATCCAGCACAGCAGCTTTGATGCGCGCGCAATGCGGGCGGCCTGCGCCCGCTTTGGTCTGGCCGAGATCGCGTGGCGCTGGGGCGATTCTGTTAAAATCGCGCGGCGGGCTTGGCCCGAGTTTATCGGCAATGGCGGCCACGGTCTTGCGCATCTGAAACGGCAGTTGGGCCTGAGTTTCGAGCATCACGACGCGGGCGAAGATGCGCGGGCGGCGGCCATCGTGGTGTTGCAGGCCGAAGCGCGTCTGGGCATGAGCTTTGATCAGATCTTGAACCAGCCCGGACGCCGCGCGCCCGAGCCGATCTATCCGGTCTCTGACCTTATAGAGTGATCGCCTGCATCACCTGCGGCTCGATCACCTGCACCTTTGGCAGGGCTGCGACCAAGACATCTGCATTCTGCGCCAAAAGCGGGAAGGTGCGATAATGGCAAGGGATGATGGTCTTGAAGTCAAAGTATTTTTGCGAAGCATAGGCCGCACGCTGCATATCCATGGTGAAATGGCCGCCGCAGCACAGGATGCCAATATCGGGTTTGTGATAGTCGCCCATCCATTCCATATCGGCCATGATATCGGTATCGCCTGACAGATAGATCGTATGGCCTTCGCCTGCGATCATAAAGCCTGCCTCCGATCCTGCGGCGACGGGGCCCGCATCGGTGGCAAGGCTTGAAGAATGGCAGGCGTTGACCAGCGTGACCTTGGCGCCGTTCAGATCCATCGTGCCGCCTTTGTTAAAGCCCATCCCTGCGACGCCATCGCGCTTTTGCAGATAGGCCACCAGATCATAGATGCCGACCAGCGGCACCGACAGCTCGTTTGCAACAGCAATGACATCGCCGATATGGTCGGCATGGGCATGGGTCATCAGAATATGGGTGACCCCCGCAATCGCCTCTGCCCGCGCCTCGGCTGGAAACATCGGGTTGCCGGTAAACCAAGGGTCAATCAGCAGCACTGCGGATTCGATCTCGATGCGAAAGCTGGAATGGCCAAGCCATGTGATCTGCATTTTATGCTCCTGAAATTGCTTTGATCTATAGTAGGGCGGACGAATGCGATGTCAAAGCGCCAGCCAAAGCCGCGCCGCCCTTGCAGCGCTGGGGCGGGAGGGCTAAACGAAGGAAACATCGAATTGGCGGAGACCCCCATGTCCATTGACATCGACACCGCGCGGAAGGTGGCCAAACTGGCCCGCATCGCCGTGCCCACGACCGACCTGCCCGCGCTGGCTGAAAAGCTGTCGGGCATCCTTGGGTTTATGGAGCAGTTGAACGAAGTCGATGTCGAGGGCATCGAGCCTATGACCTCTGTGACGCCGATGCGGTTGAAGCGGCGGGCAGATGTGGTGACGGATGGCAATATCCAAGCGGCGATCTTGAAAAATGCGCCTGATGCGCGCGAAGGCTTTTTTGCTGTGCCGAAGGTGGTGGAATAATGACTGCGAACACATGGACCATTGCTGCGGCGCGCGATGCGCTGCGTCGGGGCGAAATCTCGGCTGTTGATCTGACGATGTCTTGCCTGACGGCGATTGATGCAGGCGATGGGTTGAACGCCTTTGTGCACAAAACCCCCGAGATCGCGCTGGAACAGGCCCGCGCGGCGGATCTGCGGATCAAGGCCGGCGATGCGCCTGATATGTGCGGCATTCCGCTGGGCATTAAGGATTTGTTCTGCACCAAAGGTGTCGCAACCCAAGCGGCCTCGAACATCCTTAAGGGGTTCAAGCCCGAATACGAATCGACCGTGACGGGCAAGCTGTTTGACGCCGGTGCGGTGATGCTGGGCAAGCTGAACATGGACGAATTCGCCATGGGATCAAGCAATGAAAGCTCGTGCTATGGCCCTGCGGTCAACCCGTGGAAGGTTGATGACGCCAAGCGCACGCCGGGCGGGTCTTCGGGCGGGTCTGCTGCGGCCGTGGCGGCTGATCTTTGCTTGGGGGCTACGGGCACTGATACGGGCGGCTCTATCCGCCAGCCCGCAGCCTTTTGTGGCATCACTGGCATCAAGCCGACCTATGGCCGTGTCAGCCGCTACGGCATTGTCGCCTATGCCTCGAGCCTGGATCAGGCGGGGCCGATGACCAAAACCGTGCGCGATGCGGCGATTTTCTTGCAAGCGATGGCGGGCCATGACGCGCGCGACAGCACCAGCGCCGACATCGCCGTGCCTGACTTTGAGGCAGCACTTACCGGCGACATTCGCGGCAAAAAGATCGGCATTCCGCGCGAATACCGCATCGAAGGCATTCCCGCCGAGATTGACGCGCTTTGGGCGCAGGGCCGCGACATGCTGCGCGATGCCGGGGCCGAGATTGTGGATATCTCGCTGCCACATGCGAAATATGCACTGCCAGCCTATTATGTGATCGCCCCTGCCGAAGCCTCGAGCAACCTCGCGCGCTATGACGGGGTGCGCTATGGCCACCGCGCCACCCTGCAATCGGGCGATGGCATCACCGAGATGTATGAAAACACCCGCGCCGAGGGCTTTGGCCCCGAGACCCAGCGCCGGATCATGGTTGGCACCTATGTGCTGTCAGCCGGTTTTTATGACGCCTATTACAACCGCGCGCGCAAAGTGCGGGCCTTGATCAAGCGCGATTTCGAACAGGCCTTTGCTGCGGGCATCGACGCGATTTTGGCGCCTGCCACGCCGTCTAGCGCCTTTGCCTTGGGCGAGATGGACAAGGCGACGCCGGTCGAGGTTTACCTGAACGACGTCTTCACCGTCACCGCCAACCTTGCTGGCTTGCCTGGCGTGGCGGTGCCGATGGGGCTTGATAGCAAGGGCCTGCCGATGGGGCTGCAACTTTTGGGTCGGCCATGGGATGAGGGCGGTTTGCTTAATCATGCCTATGTTCTGGAACGCGCTGCGGGCTTTGTGGCAAAGCCTGATAAATGGTGGTAAGGGCCAAAGGATAACAAACTTTGGGGCAAAACATGCGTCGTTCCGTTTTTACCTTGGCTGTTCTGAGTCTGGCCGCCTGCAATCCTGTGGTGCCAGATTCCGCGGCTGGGGTGGGGTTTTCCGACTATAGCAGCTATCCGGCGGCGCCTTTGTCGGCAATGCCTATGCAGCCGCAACCGCTGGCAGGCTCGGGCTTTTCCACCGCTGCCGCCGCCGCCGCAATCGATAAGGCCGAGGGCAAGACACCCGATGCGCGGATCGCTTCGGTGCCAGTTTTGCAGCAGGCGGCACCTTTGCCGCAATCGGCCTCCAGCTATGGTCAGCCCTTGGTGACAGGGTCGATCATCGGTTCGGCCAATCGCCCACGGGGCAATGCGCCCGCTGGCATTGTCGAGACCACTTCGGAAATGCAATCAGTTGCGAAGATTTCGGATGAGCAAGACTTTGACGCCGTGTCGCAGCGCGAAACCATCGAGAGCGACAAGGTGCGGATAGACCGCAACCGCGCGCAATATCAGATCGACCAGCCCACTGCCTTGCCGCAGCGGGTGGGCGAGGCGGGGCCAAATATCGTGCAATTTGCGCTGTCTTCGCGCAACCCACGCGGCACGCAAGTTTACCGGCGCAGCGGTCTGCGGCTGACCAGCTATAACGCGGCCTGTGCGCGCTATGCCTCGCCCGATCTGGCGCAAGAGGCGTTTTTGAACGCGGGTGGCCCAGTGCGTGACCGCAAAGGCCTTGATCCAGACGGTGACGGCTATGCCTGCGCTTGGGATCCTGCCCCCTTCCGCGCGGCTGTGCAGAATTGATCGCCTTCCCCTCGCCGAATTTCTCTGATCGGCGAGGTGGGGCGCTGCCTTCGCTGATCGTGATCCATTACACCGCCATGGCCAGTTGTGCCGAGGCGCGCGCGCGGCTCTGTGCGCCCGAACACGAGGTCTCGGCGCATTGGTTGGTGTCTGAGGCGGGGCAGGCCGAGGCGCTGGTCCCCGAGGCGCTGCGGGCCTGGCACGCGGGGGCGGGGGCATGGGCGGGGATCACGGATGTGAACAGCCATTCCATCGGCATCGAGCTTGCCAATACCGGCAGCCAACCCTTTCCCGAACCGCAGATGGCAGCCCTAGAGGATCTGTTGCGCGGCATCATGGCGCGCTGGCAGATCGCACCGCAAGGCGTGATCGGGCATTCCGACATGGCGCCCCTGCGCAAATCCGACCCCGGAGCGCGGTTTGACTGGCGGCGCTTGGCGCGGCAAGGCCTGTCGATCTGGCCTGCGGACGTCGCCGCTGCGCCCGCCGAGGCCTTCCTGCCCGCGCTTAGGTACTTTGGCTACCCAGAGGCTCCCCCCGAAGCGCTGCTGACCGCCTTTCGGCTGCGCTTTCGCCCTACGGCGCGCGGGCCGCTGGATAGCATTGATGCAGGCATGGCCTGCGCGCTTGCCCGCCGCTTCGCGGTTGACGACGCGCCCGTGCCAGCGTAAGCCCCGCCTCGCGCGGATGGCTGGATGACCGCGGGCGGCAACGCTCGAGGAAAGTCCGGACTCCATGAAGGAAGGGTGCCGGATAACGTCCGGCGGGGGTAACCCCAGGGAAAGCGCCACAGAGAAAAGACTGCCTTGGTGTCAGGCTTCGGTCTGACGGATCCAGGGTGATGGTGAAACGGTGGGGTAAGAGCCCACCACGGACTTGGTAACAAGGACGGTATGGCAAGCCCCACCCGGAGCAATGCCGAATAGGGGCCCTGTGTCGTAAGGTCCGCGCTAGCGGAGACCACGGCAGGGACACTTCAGCCCAGGGGCCCGGGTTGGCAGCTTGACTGCTCGTGGTAACACGGGTGGCAGAGGAATGGTCATCCAGAGGGGGCAACCCCTTGGACAAAATCCGGCTTATAGGCCATCCGCGCAATTTTATCCCCCCTTGGCAGAGCTTGGCCGCCCCTGCGCAGGAATGTTTGGGTGCATGGTCGATTCCGCTGCTGAATTTGCGGAATCGCTGTTGACTCTGCCCCTCGCGCAAGTAAAAGGCAGGCTCAAGGATTTGCGGGGCAACGGTGTTTCCCCGATGCAGGAGAGACGACTATGGCCAAACCGGCGACGATCAAGATCCGTCTGAACTCGACGGCTGGCACCGGACACTTCTATGTGACCAAGAAGAATGCCCGGACCATGACCGAGAAGATGACAGTCAACAAGTATGACCCCGTAAAGCGTCAGCATGTTGAATACAAAGAAGGCAAGATCAAGTAAGATCTGCCCTCAGCTTTCTAGAATTGCCGCGCCTTTGGGCGCGGTTTTTCGTTTTGTGCCTCAGGCGTTTATCCGCTGTGGATTGTGGGGCAGGAGGTTAAACGCAAAAGGGCCGCAGTTTCCTGCGGCCCTTTGTGTTGGATGATAGCTTTGGGTTATTCGCGGTTGCCCAAGAAGCGCAGCAAGAACATGAACAGGTTGACGAAATCAAGGTAGAGCGTCAGCGCGCCCATGATCGCCGATTTGCCAAGCCAGTTTTCATCGCCATATTGTGCGTGTTCAATATAGTCGGCCTTGATCTTCTGGGTGTCCCAAGCGGTCAGGCCAGCAAAGATCAGCACGCCAATCACCGAGATCGCAAAGTTCAGCGCCGAAGAGGCGAGGAAGATATTGACCACCGAGGCCACCAAAAGACCGATCAGACCCATGACAAGGAACGAGCCCACGCCCGACAGATCTTTCTTGGTGGTATAGCCATAAAGCGACAGACCCGCGAAAGAGATGGCGGTGACAAGGAAGGTCTGCGCGATCGACACGCCGGAATAAACCGCGAAGATAAACGACAGCGAAAGACCAAAGGCCGCCGCATAGACATAGAAGAACAGCTGCGCGGCCGCGACCGAAAGCTTGTTAATCATGGCGCCAAAGGCAAATACCATCGCCAGCGGGGCGAACATCACCACCCACTTAAGCGGCGAGCCAAAGATCACTTGCAGCATCGCAGGGCTGGTGCCAACGGCCCAAGCCACAGCGCCCGTGATGATCATCGCCACGGACATCAGCCCGTAGACCTTATTCATATGGGCGCGAAGCCCAGCGTCGATCTGCGAGGCGCGCGCGCCTACGCCAACTGTGCGAATTGTATCGTACTCAGCCATGACAGCCTCCGGTTGAAGGGTGAGGGGGCGTTTTTACCGCACCCCCGAATGCCTTCAATATTGGGACTATGCTTGTAGATTTCAAGGATATATCGGCAGAAAATCCTATAACCGTGCCAATGACTTAGCGGCGCCAGTTTGTCGGTACATCCCAAAATGCGCGCTTTGCCTCGGTCTGGGCCTGTGCGGCGGTCAGGCCAAGGTCGGCCAATCGGGTACGGTCAAGCCGGCCAAGGTGGCGGCGCTGGCTGCGGGCGACAAACGCAAGGCGCGCAAGGGTCATCAGGTCGGCAACAGCAAAGCCGCGCGTCTGCACATGGGACACAGCCATTGTGGAGAGGGTGAGCGAGGCGAACATGGTCTTTCCTTTCAGGAACATCGGTAACGGGATGCGCGGCGCCTCGTCTTTGTGACCGGCAGGCCTTCACATCGCTTGATTGATATAGGGCAAAGGCGCATATTATGAAAATGAATGCTTTTGAAGTCTCACATCAGGAATTGTGATGTCATGCGGAATCTGGATCTGACCTCCTTGCGGTCTTTTGTGGCGATTGCCGATGCGGGCGGGGTGACGCGGGCGGCTGGGTTTTTGAACCTGACGCAATCGGCGGTCTCTATGCAAATCAAGCGGTTAGAGGAAATGCTGGGCACGCAGATCTTGGATCGCTCGGCGCGGCAAGTCGGGCTTACGCCTTCGGGCGAACAGCTTTTGGGCTATGCCCGCCGCATGTTGGCGCTGAATGACGAGATTTTCGGCAAGCTGACGCGGTCAGAACCCGAGGGCGAAATCGTGCTGGGGGTGCCGCATGACATCGTTTATCCGGCGATTCCCCAGGTGCTGCGCCGCTTTGCCAAAGACTATCCGAAAATGCGGGTCAGTCTGATTTCGTCCTTCACACGAGTGCTGAAGGCGCAATTTGCCCGAGGGGAATGCGATGTGATCCTGACCACGGAAAAGGATGTTGGTGCGGGCGGGGAAACCATTGCCGAGCTGGATCTGATCTGGGTCGGCGCGCCCGGTGGCACGCGCTGGAAACAGCGGCCGCTGCGGCTGGCTTATGAGCACAATTGCTTTTTCCGTCAGGGCGTGCAGGCCGAGTTGGACCGCGCCGGCATTGCTTGGGAAATGGCGGTCGAGGCTGACAGCACGCGGGTGGTCGAGGCCACGGTTTCGGCCGATCTGGCGGTGCATACCGTCTTGCAAGGCTCCGAGCCGCCCTATGTCGAACGCATCAACCACGGTGGCCAATTGCCCGATCTGTCGCGGATGAAGGTGAACCTTTACATCGCCGATCCCGCGCATTCCGAAGCGGTCTTGGCGCTGGGCGCGATGATCCGGCAGGCCTATGTCGCGCGCCCCGGCAGGCCTGTGGTGTCCGAGCGCGGCGATGGCCTACAGCAGGATCACCACCTTGCCGGTGGCCTGTCGGCTGCGCAATAGCGCGAGCCCCTGCGGGTATTGCGCGAAGGGCAATTGATGCGAGATATGCGGGCTAAGACCGCCCGCTTCGAACCACGCGAATAGGGTTTGCAAGCTTTGGGTTAAGATATGTGGCGCAAACTCCAGATAGCTTCCCCAGTAAAGCCCCATGACGGTTAGATTTTTCACCAGCAGTAGGTTGGCTGCAATCTGCGGTACCTCGCCCGAGGCGAAACCGATGCATAAAATCCGCGCCTCGGGACGGCAGGCCGAGAGTGCCGCGCGAAAGCCCGCGCCGCCCACGGCGTCATAGACCACATCGACACCGCCCAAAGCCTTGAGCGCTGTCTTCAGATCGGGTGTGTCGCTGTCGATCAGCACATCTGCCCCCGCTTGGGCTGCGATTTGTAACTTGGCCGCCCCGCGCGCGCAGGCCACCACCCGCGCGCCCATCCGCTTGCCAATTTCGACCGCCGTCAGCCCAACGCCGCCGGCTGCGCCCATCACCAGCAGCGTCTCGCTTGCCTGTAGGCGCGCGCGATGATCCAGCGCCAGATGCGAGGTGCCATAGGCAATCTGAAAGGCTGCGGCTTGGGCAAAGCTCATGCTTGCGGGCAAAGCCACCAGACGCGCCACTGGCACCACGGCATAATCGGCCAAACCGCCCGACCCCGCAAAGGCCGCAACGCGGGTGCCAAGGGCGGGGCCAGCGGTATCGGGCCCCAGCGCCTCGATCACGCCCGAAAACTCCATTCCGGCGGTAAAGGGCGGTGGCGGCGTTTGCTGGTAGCTGCCCTCTTGCATCAGCAAGTCAGCAAAATTTAACCCGCAGGCCTTGACGCGGATCAGCGCTTCACCGGCTTGGGCGATGGGGCGGGGGCAAGGCTGAAGGCTTGCCGGCTGTCCCAGTTGCGTTACGCGCCAAGCGTGCATGGTGGTCTCCTGTTTATGCCTTTGGTGTCAGTTGCTTGACCTTACGGCAGGATATAGTCCCGCAGGCGACAAAAGCCAGAGAATATCCGTCTTTTTGCGCTAGGAATTTTTGCATATTGCTATAAATAGACGCAAATCTTTGCAAAATGAAACGATAAATGATACGCACGCAGGGGGCGAGTGCGGAGGGGTGCCTTGACCCTTTTGGGCGTTTTTGCCGAATTAGATCAATTAACTATAACTCTTGTATAATTAGACATATCCAAAAAGATAGGTTTATGTACTTGCTAAAAATACTTACTCTTTCTGCTGTCGGCCCCCTGCATTGGCATGAAATCTGCTTGTAGAGGCCAGTTACGGAATGATATATTGGAGACTGTTATGAAGCACCCCGTTGACGCCCATGTCGGCAAACGCATCCGCCATCGTCGGTGGATGATCGGCATGACGCAGCAGCAGCTGGCAGACAAAGTCGGCATCAAATTTCAGCAGATCCAAAAATATGAAACCGGCATGAACCGCGTCAGCGCCTCGCGGCTTTGGGATATTTCGGATGCTTTAGGCGTGACGATTGCCTTTTTCTTTGAAGGCCTGTCGGATGCCAAAGACGCTGTTCAGCCCGATGTCGATATGATGGCTGACAAAGAGGCGCTAGAGCTGGTGCGGTCCTATTACGCCATTCCCGAAGCACAGCGTCGCCGCTTGTTTG
>CAJXWJ010000002.1 GCA_913062925.1 uncultured Pseudorhodobacter sp.
GAAAATGGCCGCATAAGTTCTACAGATGCACCCCGTTAAAAAGGGGGAGATTACCATCCGAACAAGCTTACTTTTTATATCAAGATGGAATGCAGACGTTGCATCTGAAGCACTCGTCGAATTTCGCACCCTTTGGATTGTTTCAGCTGAACAGGAAAATCGTCCATATCCAGGGCAAACGGGTCGACGCCCTTCAAAAATTTCGACCATTTTTTGAATAACAAGCTCATGGACAAATAGGTCACGTGCACTTACCCTCGCAACCCACTCGTATCGAAGTCATTCATCTTCCGATAAGGCACCAGTAAGCGCGCCTTCTAGGTAAATGTGTAGACCTCGTATTTCATCACACCGTCGCCATGCAGCTTCAAAATATGAAATCGGTGTCATGAAATTACGCTGTCAATGCGATAACAGTTCTGGCGCATTGATCAAAGGCAGTGTCAAAAACTACCATACTCGCTTCCGATTGTTCCCACACAGCGCCGCTTTGTTGCACCATATCCTTCGTGAGCGCATAGACAGGAACTTGGTGCTCTTGTGACAAGGCGATTAGGCTATTGAAGTCCGAAACTTCCATAATCGGAACCCAAGGTTCGGCTTGGGTAATGGCTTTGAATTCAGCAGTATTGAGAATTTCCGCCTCCTCCAAGCTTGGTATCAGTTCTTTCTCGAGTCCAGTGGTTAGTTGATCGATCCATCGCTGGAAAGCTGAACTGGCTTTTCCACTTCTAGGACGGTATTTTTGAACTACCGCACCGATAAAGGTGGATTGAGGTTTTGGGAAAGGGTAGTCGGCAGTTAAAAGCGCTTCGACCCCATAAGCTGTAATCGCCCAAGATTTCCATCGAGGTAGCGTCCTAGACAATGAAGACAGTGCCATTGAAGAAAAGTAATCCGGATGCAGCGGAACTATAAAATGGTCACTTGTCATCAATAAATTTTGATTGATCGGCCCAAGACTTGGACTCATATCAACCAAGATAAAGTCGGCAGCATATTTCGTTGCCGTGGCATCAAGAGCATATCGAATCGATCCTGGTAGGTTTCGAAGTGCAAGCAGAGAGCCGCTTAACTCTTGGGCGATACCTAGGGTCGTCTCGTACTCCGCCAATCCGATGTGTCCGGGTAGTAAGAAAAGGTTTTCGTTTCCTTTAACTGCCATGCAATCTGCCCCCACGATTTGCCTCGGTTGAGACTCAAACGCAGGAGCGAGCATGTCCTTCACGTTATTTGGAGGGGACGCCTTATATGAACTCTCTAAGTCGTCGATGCCAGTGTACCCAAGAACCATGCCTGTCAAATTGCATTGTGGATCGAAGTCAGCGATGATCACTTTCTTTCCTAGCATCGCCAGCTTCCAGCCAAGATTGAAAACAGTGGTAGTCTTGCTTACTCCACCCTTGTGATTGAACAGGTTTATTATCTTGACCATTTTTGATCCTGTAATTTGTAGAGACTAGGTTGCTCGGCTATGGATTCGGCTAAATTTTTGTTTTATTGTTAGGCATAGCAGTGACTTTTTGATACTGAAACCCACGACCTTGCCCGCATAGAACAGGCGAGGCCCTTGCTAAGTCGTAGAATATGCTAACGTATATAATCGTGTACTAAATTGCTCTCATATGCAACTGATTTCCCCTTCCCAAAAACCATGTTGTTCATTTCACAATCGCGTTTAATGGCTCCTAAAATGGCTGCGTTCATCGCAACTCTGTGAAGGGTGCGCACTTGCACCGAACGTCCGCTTTCCGACACCCGATGTCGCGGGCGGCAATGCTTGGGGGCGCGCCGGCCCCATGCTGGCGGGAAAGGGAGCGCGCCATGACCGATCATTATGCCGACCGCCGCAAGATCGACCCCAGCCGTGGTGCGACGCTGGGCGATGGTTCGCCCAATGACAACGACCGTGTCGAAATTGGCCCGACGCAACTGGCCTTTGCCGAATGGGCAAGCGCGGGGCTGACCTTGCCGAATTTGCAGGCGATGCGGCAGTATCGCTGGGCGCGGCTGACGCAGGCCTTGGTGGATCGTGACATCGGCGGATTGCTGATGTTTGACCCGATGAACATCCGCTATGCCACCGACACCACCAATATGCAGCTTTGGAACAGCCATAACCCGTTTCGCGCCTGCCTGCTGTGTGCCGACGGCCATATGGTGATGTGGGAATATAAGAACGCGCCTTTCCTTGTGGGGTTTAACCCTTTGGTGGCCGAGTTGCGCGCGGGGGCATCGTTCTTTTATTCGATCACCGGCGATAAGGGTGATGCTGCGGCGGGCAGCTTTGCCGCACAGGTCGATGAGGTAATGCGCGCCCATGCGGGCCAAAACCGCAGGCTGGCGGTGGATAAGATTATGGTTGCCGGTCTGCGCGCGCTGGAACGCCAAGGCTTTCAGGTCGAGGAAGGCGAAGAGATCACCGAACACACCCGCGCGATCAAGGGCGCAGATGAGATTTTGGCGATGCGCTGCGCTCATCACGCCTGCGAAAGCGCGATTGCCGAGATGGAGGCTTTTACCCGCGCCAAGGTTCCGCTGGGTGGGGTGTCAGAGGATGCAATCTGGGCCGAGCTGCACGCAGGCAATATCCGGCGCGGCGGCGAATGGATCGAGACGCGGCTTTTGGCCTCGGGTCCGCGCACCAATCCTTGGTTTCAGGAATGCGGCCCGCGTTTGGTGCAAAACAACGAGATTGTCGCCTTTGATACCGATCTGATCGGCGCTTATGGCATCTGTATCGACATCAGCCGCACCTGGTGGGTGGGCGAGCGCGCGCCAACTTCTGCGATGATCTCTGCCTTTGGCCACGCCCGCGATCATATCAACGACCACCAAGCGCGGCTGAAACCGGGTGTTTCGATCCGCGAGCTGGTGATGGGCGGGCATCAGCTTGACGCCCAATACTGGAAACAGAAATACTCCTGCAAAATGCACGGCGTCGGGCTGTGCGATGAATGGCCCTATGTCGCCTACCCTGACGGTTATGTCGAAGGCTCTTTTGATTATGTGCTGCAACCGGGCATGACGCTTTGTGTCGAGGCGCTGGTCTCGCCCGAGGGGGGAGATTTTTCGATCAAGATCGAGGATCAGGTGCTGATCACCGAAACCGGCTGCGAAAACCTGACCCGCTATCCCTTTGACCCGCGCTTGCAGGGGCTGTAGCGCTTAGGGTTCAAAACCGCTCACCCGCCTCGATGCGAAACGGCAAGATGTTCTCGCGCGGCGGCAGCGGGCAGATCGCGAAATCGGTGAAAGAACAGGGCGGATGAAAGGCGCGGTTGAAATCCAGCGTGATTGCGCCCTGCGTGATCTCTTCTCCGATCAAAAAGCGCGAGGCGGCATAGGTCTCGGTGCCGCTGGTCTGATCGCGGATCACAAACATCGGCTTGTCGCCCTTCCAATGGGTGGCAAGCAGGGTGACAGGCTGGCCAAGATGCTGAAAGGCGGCAAAATGGGTCAGCTGCACCTCGGTCTCCGAACCACCTTTCTGGCCGATGGATTTGGTCTGCGGCTGCGGCAATGCTTGCCAGTCCGCACGAATAACCCACTCGGGCCGATAGGGGAAATACTGCAAATTGGCATGGCGTGGCAGCCGCAAATCGCGCAGCCGCAGCGCAGTTTGCGCCCCTACGACATGCAGTTCCAGCAAAAACGGCGCGACCCGTAGCTGCGCAAATCCCCCGGCCGAGGCCGCAAAATCAAGCCTTGTGCCATCGGGCAGCGTAAAGCTTTGCGCCGCGGCATCAATCACGCCCAGAACCTTGGGGCCGGTTGCGATCACCACGCCATTTTGCGCGCCAGACCCGACGCTTTGCGGGCCTGGCGGGATCTCGACGCGATCACACAGATTAAGCCAGCCGTCTTCGGCCGTCAGCGCGCGCAGTCGGTCGGCTTTCCACGCGGTCAGCGCCATTGGGTCGGGGGTCATCGCGCACTCCGCTGCGGGTAGGGGACGGGGCTTTTGCGGCAAGGCCGCCACCGCTGCTCTATCGTTAGGCAGCACCCGCCCCTGCGTCAAGCCTGCCCGCGCGCCCAGCGAAAGCACTTGTTGACATGCCACCTTAAAAATTGCCCAATCGGTAAAAATCAGAGTCTGTCTTCAGGACCATAGCAAAAACATACCAACAACGAGGGAGTTTAGAATGCTGTTTGACCCGACCATTCGTCGCGCTGGGGCGCTTGTCGTTGCGGCTTTGATGCTGGGGGCTGCGCCTTCGGCACTGTTTGCCGCCACACCCGCCGACACTTTGGTGATCGCAGATGCGATTGACGACATCGTAAGCCTTGATCCGCATGAGGCCTATGAGTTTTCTGGCCTTGATGTAATCAACAACACCTATGACGGCCTGATCGAGCTGGACCCGACCAAACCGGGCGAACTGGTGGCAGGTCTTGCCGAAAGCTGGTCGGTGGCCGATGACGGCTTGACCTATAGCTTTAAAATGAAAGCGGGGCTGACCTTCTCTTCGGGCAATCCGGTGCGGGCACAGGATGCGGCCTACTCCTTGCAGCGCGCGGTCAAGCTGGACAAATCGCCTGCCTTCATCTTGAACCAGTTTGGCTGGACCAAAGACACCGTCGACAGCATGATCACCGCCGATGGCGACACGGTGACGATCAAGGTCGATAAGCCTTTCGCGCCAACCTTCCTGTACAACTGTCTGACGGCAGGCGTGGCCTCGATTGTCGATGAAGAGACTGTCAAATCGCATGAGGTCGACGGCGATCTGGGCACCGAATGGCTCAAGTCCAATTCGGCCGGCACCGGCGCCTATGTGCTGAAATCTTTCAAGCCGAATGAGGGCTATGTGCTGGAGGCGCGCAGCGGCTATTGGCGCGGGGATGCCAAGCTGAAGCGTGTGTTCATGCAGCATATCCCCGAAGCCGCGACCCAGCGTTTGCAGCTTGAAAAAGGCGATATCGACATCGCGCGCGAACTGACGCCCACCGATATCGAAGGCATGGCGGGCAATGCCGATATTACAGTGCAGCAAGATGTCGGCGGCCAGATTTTTTATCTTGCCTTCAACCAAAAGGACGAACGCTTTAAGAACGAACACTTCCTGAACGCGATGCGCTGGGCGGTGGATTATCAAGGCATGGTTGATACCTTCTTGAAGGGCACCGAGGTCGTGCATCAATCGTTCTTGCCAAGCGGCTATCTGGGTGCGCTGACCGACACGCCCTATAGTCTTGACGTCGAGAAGGCCAAGGCCGAACTGGCAGCCTCTGGCATCACCGACACCACCATCAAACTCTCGGTGCGCAATGCCGCAGACCGCATGGATATGGCGCAGTCCATCCAGAACACTTTTGGTCAGATCGGCATCACGGTCGAGCTGAACGTTGGCGAAGGCGCTGAACAGCTGAAGGAATATCGGGCGCGCCAACATCAGGCGACGCTGCAAAGCTGGGGGCCGGATTATCCTGATCCGAACACCAACTCTTCGACCTTTGCCGAAAATCCCGACAATTCTGACGAGGGTAAGAACACCGGCTATCTGGCTTGGCGCAATGCCTATGATCCGGGCGCAATGACGGCGCTCTCGCAAGCGGCGGTCTTGGAAAAAGACCCAGCCAAGCGGGTGGCGATGTATGAAGAGCTGCAAAAGACATCGCGCGAAACCTCGCCGTTTATCGTGATGTTCCAGATCGGCTATCAGACTGGCATGCGCGCGACAGTCAAAGACTTCTACACCGGTGGAGCGACCGATTCCGTCGCCTATTGGCTGGTGTCGAAATAAGAAATCCGCGCGCGCAAACTCCGCTTTGCGCGCGCCTTTTTTATAAAAACAATGACAGAGTATTCATCGCCCCTCCCCCGCTCGCCCCTGCTCTCGGTTCTGCGCCAGATCGGCAATACGGCTGTGACGCTTTTGGTGACCTTTATCGGCCTTTTGGCCGTGACCTTCATCATCAGCCGTGTCGTGCCGATTGATCCTGTGACCTCGATTTTGGGCGAGCGCGCCACCAATGCGCAGATCGAGCAAACCCGCGAGGCTTTGGGGCTGAACGATCCGCTATGGCAGCAATTTGCGATCTATCTGGGCGATACGCTGACGGGCGATCTGGGCACCTCGATCCGCACCCGAGAACCCGTGCTGCAAGAGGTAGCGCGCCGCTTTCCCGCCACGCTTGAGCTGGCGACTTTGGCGACGGTTTTGGGGGTTTTGCTGGGCGTGCCCGCAGGGGTGATTGCAGCGACCAAACCGGGAAGCTGGTTTGACCAGATCACCCGCCTGATCGGGCTGATGGGCTATTCGATGCCGATCTTCTGGCTGGGGCTGATGGGGCTTTTGCTGTTTTACGGCCATCTGGGCTGGGTTGGCGGTCCGGGGCGGCTGGATGCGGTCTATCAGATGAGTTACGATTTCGACATCACCCCCTATAGCGGCATGATATTGCTAGACACAGCCTTGAACGGGCGCTGGGATATGTTCGCCAATGCCTTTTCGCATATCATCCTGCCAGCGGGGCTGCTGGCCTATATCTCGATGGCCTATATCTCGCGGATGACGCGCAGCTTTATGATGAACGAATTGGGACAGGAATATATCACCACCGCACGGGTCAAAGGTATGCCCGAGTATCGGGTGATCTGGGTGCATGCCCTGAAAAACGTCATGGTGCCGCTGATCACAGTGGTAGCGCTGTCTTATGCCTATCTGCTGGAAGGCGCTGTGTTGACCGAGACCATCTTTGCTTGGCCCGGCCTTGGCAGCTATATCACCGATGCGCTGATGGTGGCCGATATGCCCGCAGTTCTGGGCGGCACCGTGGTGGTGGGGGCGGCCTATATCGGGCTGAACATGCTGTCAGACCTGCTGTACCGGCTGGTTGACCCAAGGGCGCGGGCATGAGCGGGCTGATCACATGGCTGCGCGATCCCAATCCCGCTTCGCGGATGCAATCGCGGCTGGGGCAAAGCTATCTGAACTGGCTGCGCCTGCGCCGCAATCCGCTGGCGATGATTGGGCTTTGCATTACTTTGGTGCTGCTGTTTGCGGCACTGTTTGCGCCGCTGCTGGCCCCGCATGATCCGATCACCCAAGACCTTGGCCGCAGACTGCTGCCGCCGCTGACTGCCGGAAACCTGCTGGGCACTGATGACTTTGGCCGCGATATCTTATCGCGCATCCTCTATGGCTCGCGCACCACGCTTTATATCGTGCTGCTGGTGATCCTGACTGCGCCGGTGGCGGGGCTGATCATTGGCACGGTTGCAGGCTATTTCGGCGGCTGGACCGACATTGCCTTGATGCGGCTGACCGATATCTTTCTGGCCTTCCCAAAGCTGATCCTCGCGCTTGCGCTGGTGGCGGTGCTGGGGCCCGGCATCGAAAACGCAGTGCTGGCGATTGCACTGACGGCTTGGCCGCCCTATGCCCGCGTCGCCCGCGCCGAGACGCTGACCGTGCGCAGCTCGGATTACATCGCCGCCGTCAAGCTACAAGGCGCAGGCCCGATCCGGGTGATCTGGGGCCATATCATCCCGATGTGCCTGCCATCAGTGATCATCCGCGTCACCTTGGATATGGCCGGAGTGATCCTGACGGCTGCGGGCTTGGGATTTCTGGGGCTGGGCGTGCAACCACCGCTGCCCGAATGGGGCCTGATGATCTCGGCGGGGCGCAAATATCTGTTCGAGCAATGGTGGGTCGCCACCATGCCCGGCCTTGCAATCTTTATCGTCTCCTTGGGCTTCAACCTGCTGGGCGACGGCCTGCGCGATGTCCTTGACCCCAAGAGTACCAGCAAATGAGCCTTCTTAGCGTGAAAAACCTGCGCGTAAGCTTTGACACCGAGACTGGGCGTGTCGATGCGGTGCGCGGCGTCTCTTTCAGTTTGGGGCGTGAACGGCTTGGCATTGTTGGCGAATCCGGCTCGGGCAAGACCATGACCGGCCGCGCCCTGCTGCGTCTGATCCGCCCGCCGGGGCAGATTGCGGCTGATGAGATGCGCTTTGACGGCATTGACCTGCTGCAAGCCTCGGAAAAGACCATGCGCAGCCTGCGCGGCCCGCGCATTTCCATGGTGATGCAAGACCCGAAATACTCGCTTAACCCAGTGATGCGGGTCGGCGCACAGCTGACCGAAGGCCTGCGGCTGCGCGACAGGCTGTCCAAACCCGCCGCCTACGCCAAGGCGCTAGAGGCCCTGATCGCGGTGCAAATCCGCGACCCCGAGCGCGTGATGCAGGCCTATCCGCATGAACTGTCCGGTGGCATGGGCCAGCGCGTGATGATCGCGATGATGCTGATCCCCAATCCAGATTTGCTGATCGCAGACGAACCTACCTCCGCACTCGATGTCACCGTACAGGCAGAGGTGCTCAAGATCCTTGATGATCTGGTCCGCGCCCGTGGCATGGGGCTGATCTTTATCAGCCACGATCTGCGCCTTGTCGCGCGGTTTTGTGATCGGGTGCTGGTGATGTACAAAGGCAAGATCGTCGAAGAGCTGGCAGCAAAAGACCTGCTGCAAGCCAAACACCCCTATACCCAAGGCCTGCTGAACTGCCTGCCCCGCATTGGTGGGCCGCGCAGCATGCTTCCCAGCCTTGAACGCGATGCATCATGGGCGGGCTAAAATGTTGATCGAAATCGAAAATCTCTCTGTCACCTTCACCGCACAGGGCAAGCCCCTGCGCGCCGTACAAGAGGTCTCCTTCGCCGTGGCCGCCAAAAGCGCCTTTGGCCTGGTTGGCGAAAGCGGCTCTGGCAAATCCACCATCTTGCGCGCCATCTGCGGCCTTGCGCCAATCTCGGGCGGCTCGATCCGCATCGCAGGTGAAACGATCCGACACGACCGCGCCTTCTCGCGTCAGGTGCAAATGGTGTTCCAAGACCCCTACGCCAGCCTGCACCCGCGCCATAGCATCGACCGCACCCTCTCTGAACCGCTGGCCATCCACGGCCTCCCGCTCAGCGAAAGCCGCATCCAACAAGCCCTCACCGATGTCGGCCTTCCAGCCAATTTCCGCTTTCGCTACCCCCACCAACTCTCAGGCGGCCAGCGTCAACGCGTTGCCATCGCCCGCGCGCTGATGCTGGAACCCAAAATCCTGCTGCTCGACGAGCCCACCTCGGCGCTCGATGCCAGCGTGCAGGCCGAAACCCTGAACCTGCTGTCGCGGCTGCGCGCCGAACGCGGCCTGACCTTCCTGATGGTCTCGCATGACCTGGCGGTGATCGACCATATGTGTGACCGCATTCTGGTGATGCAACATGGCCGCAGCGTCGAAAGCCTCAGCCGCCAAGCCCTCGCCTCGGGCCAGATGACAACCGCCTATGCCCGCAGCCTGTTCGCGGCCTCAGCCGACCGCATGCTGCCCCCTTAACCGCTTTCATCTGTCTCTAAATATCCCGGGGTCCGGGGCAGCGCCCCGGCCGCCTGCCGCTAAACCGGCAGCGGAGCAGGAAAAACCACCCCCTCAAACAGCTTGCGCGCCGTGCGCAGGGTGCCCGCCGCCACAATCTTGCCCGCCTGCACCTCCAAAAAGACCTCTGCCGCACCGCTGGGATGCTCGACCGCAAAGCGTCCGTCTTGCGGCAGCTTTGCCAGCGCCGCGGCCGGCCCCTTGCCTAAAAGGCAGGCCGAGGCCAGGCTGACCGCCGCCAAAACCCCGATCCCCGCGTGCAGCCGATGCGGGATGAGGCTGCGGGTGTGGATCGCCCCACCTCGGATCGGCGGCGAAACCAAAACCATCTTTGGCACCGATTGCGCGGCAACATCGCCCAGCCGCATCAGCGGCCCTGCCTGCAAGCGAATGGCCTCGATCCTTGCGCGCAGCGCGGTGTCTGCCTCCAGCAGATCAAGCGGCTCTTGACCGGTCAGTCCAAAGTCTGCCGCCGCCATCACCACGATCGGCATGCCATTGTCGATCAGCGTGCAGTCCAGACCCTCGATCTGGTCAACCTCTTGTCCCGTTGGCAGCATCGCGCCACAAAGCGCACCTGCAATGCCGGTAAACAGCAGCGGCACGGGGGCGTGATGGCCGGGCACACCGTCAATCTGCGCGCCCCCCTGATAGCTGACGCGGCGCTTTGGCGTGGCCACCCGCGCCACCGCCACCTCACCGGTGTTCAGCATATGGATGCGCACCGGCGTCACCCCCTCTTGCGCCGCAAGCAGACCGCGCTCCAACGCGGCTGGTCCAACCGCGGCCAGAATATTGCCACAGGGCTGGGCGGTGCTGACCAAGGCCTGATCGACAAAGACCTGCAAGAACAGATAGTCCACATCGGCATCAGACCGGCTTGAGGCAGCAAGGATCGCCACCTTCGAACACAAAGGATCGCCGCCGCCAATGCCGTCAATTTGTCGAGGATCAGGGCTGCCCAACAACCGCAGCAACAGCGCATCGCGCGCGGCAGCTGCGGCAGGCAGATCGCTTGCCAAAAACACCGCAGCCTTCGATGTCCCTCCCCGCATCCAAAGGCAAGGGATGCCCGCTTCGGTGTCAGACATAGGTCAAGCCCTTGGCCGCAAGCGCGGGCCGCATGTCGTATAAATCCAGCCCCAGCACCCCGGTCGCAAGTTTGGCGCGCTTGGCCTCTTCGGCCGCAAGCCGGCTGTTGGCCGCGGCCAGCACCGCCTCGGCCTCATCCAAGCGCACCACCACCACGCCGTCATCATCCGCGACAATCACATCCCCCGCTGCAATCGCCTGCCCCGCACAAACAATGGGCACATTGACCGAACCGAGGGTCTGTTTGACCGTGCCCTGCGCGCTGATCGCCCGCGACCAAACTGGAAACCCCAGCGCGGTCAAATCGCGCACATCGCGCACGCCAGCCTCAATCACCAAACCCCGACAGCCCCGCGCCATGGCCGAGGTGGCCAAAAGATCGCCGAAATAGCCGTTATCACAAGGGCTTGTCGGCGCCAGCACCAGAATGTCGCCGGCTTGCAGTTGCTCAATCGCCACATGCAGCATCCAGTTATCGCCGGGGGGGGCGCTGATGGTCACGGCGCTGCCGGCGATCTGGGCGCCGGCATAGATCGGGCGCAGCGTGCTGTGCAAACAGCCCTTGCGGCCCTGCGCCTCGTGGACGGTGGCAACGCCGGCGCGCGCCAGCCCCTCGATCACAGCGCGCGGCGCGCGGGGAATGGATTGTACCACAACGCTCATGCCGCACCGCCGCCGCTTTGCGCAGCCTTGGCCAGCGGAGGGAACAAAGGAAAGGTCTGGGTTGACGTCTGGGGTGACGTTTTGGGCAAACAGCAACTTTGAGCCATGCATTACTCCTTTGCGGCTGGCGGGGTGCCATGGGTGTGAAAAGTCTCGATCGTCTTTAGGCCCCAAGCCTGGCCACGTTTGCGCTCGGCTTCAGTCCAGACCACTGGCTCCCAATCGGGTGCAAGGATCAGCCGCGCGCCGGCATTGGCAAGTTCGACCCGATTTCCCGCAGGCTCCCAGACATATAAAAAGAAAGTGCCTTGGATGGCGTGCTTATGCGGGCCTGTCTCGATGTGGACACCGTTTTCCAAGAACAGATCTGCGGCGCGCAGAATGTCTTCACGGCTGTCGGTGGCATAGGTGATATGATGCAGCCGCGCGAGACCGCCGCTGTGATCTTCGGTGCAGGCAAGATCATAGGTTTTGTTGTTCACAGTAAACCAACAGCCCCCGGTGCGGCCATTGTCCAGTTGGATCATCTCGGTCACGCGCGAGCCAAGGCACAGCTGCATGAACCGCCTGAATTCGGCGACATCCGCGGCCAGAAGGTTCAGATGATCAATCCGGCGCGGTGCCGCACCTTGGCCGGTGTAGCGGCTGGCCATGTTCTTCAGCGCAGGCCTATCCTCGCCCGTGGCACGATACTTGACGCTGTCCCAATAAAGCTCGAACACATGGCCAAAGGGGTCTTCAAAGCGAAAGGCGCGGCCATGACCCAGATCGCCCTCGACCCAACCGTGGCAGAGATAGTCCGAGGCCTCGATCACCGCGACCTGATCGGCCAGCGCCTGCGCCGAGGCCGCACGATAGCCGATATGACCCACGCCAGTGCTGTGGTGACGGGTCAGCTTTAGGCTGTGAAGCTCGTAATCATCCCAAGCACGCAAATAGGCGCTGTCGGCACTGCGCGCCGAAAGTTTCAGGCCATAGACCCGGGTAAAGAAATCAAGGCTTTCATCAAAGCGATCGGTATAAAGCTCGACATGACCCAGATGCGCAACCGCGCCGCTCACAGCACATCCACCGCGCGCGGGAACATCGACTGAAAGCCCTCGGCATAAAGCGCCGCGCGCCCGCCTGACTGGCCACCTGAATTGCGCTGAAAATGGTTGGCGCGATTTTGCGCGACGCGGGTGTAGAAATCCCACAGATGCTCTTGGCCTTCCATACATTCGATGGCAGCGCGCTTTTTGTCCCAGACCGGCGTGATGTCCAAAAACACATCCGGTTTCCAGCCCATCTGCTCGGTCTGATGCGGCTCGAACAGGTATAATTGCGGCGCGCCCAACACCTTTTGCCCCGGATTATGCCCCCAAGCCTGCGCGATCATCCGGCATTCCAGCGCCACTTGCGTCGCATACATATGATCGGTGTTATAGGGGTCAAAGGCGCTGTGGCTCATCATAAAATCCGGCTGGACGTCGCGGATAATATCGACCAGCCGCAGCTTGTCGGCCTCGGACAGCCGCAAGGGATAATCGCCCAGATCCATGCAGATCAGCGCCTGAACCCCCAGCGCGCGGGCGGCGGCCTCGGCCTCGGCACGGCGGGCAGCCTTGACGCGGTCAAGCGTCATATCAGGCTTTTTCCACAGCTTGGCGCTTTCGCCGCGTTCCCCAAATGACAGGCAAACTACGGTGACATGGTAGCCCATTGCTGCATGTAGCGCGATGGCCCCGCCACAGCGCCAGACGAAATCTGCGGCATGAGCCGAGATGATAAGGGCGGTCTTTGGCGCAGGGCTCATGGCAGTCTCCTTGGCTGATATGCCGATAAAGATGCGCGCGCATTCCGGCCTTTGCCAATTCAGAACCACGCGCATTGCCATAAGTTTTTGCTATAGACAGTTGCATTACTGCGCAGGCTTTGGCAGCCTTGCACCGTTGCAAACAAGTGAGGCCGCGATGAAAAACAGGAGGCTTCTTGACTATAACGCGGCCGCATGCACCCGCGCCGCGGGCAAATGATGAGAGCCAGCCTGCGCCATCTGCGGCTTTTGCTGGCCCTGATCGAGACAGGCTCGGTCACTCAGGCCGCAGCGCAGCTGCGTGTCACGCAGCCCGCAGTTTCAGCGGCCTTGCAGGGCATTGAGACCGCGCTTGGTACCGCGCTTTTTGACCGCCGGCCCAAGGGCTTGATCCTGACGCCGGCGGGTGCGGCGGTTGCCTTGCGGCTGCGGCGCGCGCTGGGTCTTTTGGACCCGGCGCTTTGCGACCTTAACCCGCAGCTGAAGCGGACCGCGACGCTGGCGCAGCTGACCGCGCTGATCGCTGTCACCGAATGCGAAAGCTTTGCCGCTGCCGCCCGCCACTTGGGGCTGGCACAACCCAGCGTGCATCGCGCTCTGCGCCAATTCGAGGCGGCAGCCGGACGCAGCCTGTTCGAGCGCAGCGCCAAAGGCATGACCGCAAGCCGCGCAGTGCGCCAACTGGCCACCGCCACCCGTCTGGCCCTGACCGAGCTAGAGCAAGCCGAGGCCGATGTCGCGGATCTGTCAGGCCGCGAGGTGGGGCGGGTGGTGATTGGCGCCATGCCGCTTTCGCGCTCGCTGCTGCTAGGTCCGGCCATCGCGCGGTTTCGCGGCCACTGGAGCGCGCTGCCGATCCGCATCACCGAGGGGCACTACGACAATTTGGCCGAAAGCTTGCTGCGCGGCGAGGTGGATATGCTGGTGGGGGCTTTGCGCCCCCCCCTGCCCGATTTCAACCAAGAGATCTTGTTGCAAGATGCAATGGCAATCGTCGCGCGCCCCGATCACCCTTTGGCGCGCATCACCGCGCCTGCGGTCGAACTGACGCGCTGGCCCTGGGTGGTGGCGGGCATGGGTACCCCTGCGCGCGATCATTTCACCGCGATGTTCGCCGCAGCCCAGCTGCCCTGCCCGACGCGCTTGGTGGAAACCGGCTCGATGACACTGCTGTGCGATGTGCTGGGGCGGACGGATCATCTGGGCTTTGTCTCGGCCCTGCAAGCCCAACGCGACATCGCCAATGGCAGGCTGCTGCGCCTGCCCTATCAGACCGCCCAAGGCACTTTGCGCCCGATTGGGCTGACCACACGGCGCGACTGGCATCCGACGCGGGCGCAAAACGATATGATCGCAGCCCTACGCGCCGCGGTTGCCGAAATCGCGTCCGATTAGGCGGGCATTGTGGCCTTGCGAAACTTGCGCAAAATGCGCTGCAACTCTTGGCACTCGGTCGGGGATAGGCAAGCAAAAAGCTGGCGCTCATGCTCGGCTACGCGGTCATAGGCGGCCGCAGCCAGCTGCTTTCCAGCGGTGGTTGGCATCAAAGCATGTCGCCTGCGATCTTGAGCGACCGGCGCACGCAGGATCAGATTGCGCCCTGCCAGCTCGTCAATAATCGTGACAAGGTTCGAGCGTTCAATCTGCAAGCTATCGGCCAATTGGGTCTGGGTCAGACCGGGTTCGCCCACGATGATCGTCAGCGCAGAAAATGATACCGCGCGCAGATCATATTCGGCCAAAGTGCGCGAGAAATCGGCGTGAACAATCGAAAGCGCGCGTTTCATCGTATAGCCGATAAAGCCCGACAACCGCCGATCTACCCCAAGCTGTTCGACTTCATCGCCAGTTTTCGCCACATTCGTGTCCATCTTGCCCCTGCTCCAAAATGTTAAAGCATATCAGTTCTATAGTATCATCATTCTCAGTGCCAAAAAAGGTAAAACAGACCTATTTTATAGAAACAGACTTGCGGCTGCGGCAAAAACCGCCGCAAGCCCACTATCTTGGCGGCAGCCGCACGCCACCATCCAGCCGGATCACTTCGGCGTTCAGATAACTGTTGGTCAGGCACAAAAGCACCACATCGGCAAATTCGCTGGCAGCGCCCAGCCGGTTTGGAAAGGGGATCGAGGCCGCAATACCGGCTTGCACCTCGGCGGGCAGCTCTGCCAGCAAGGGCGTCAGAAAGATGCCAGGGGCCACTGTATTGACGCGAATGCCAAAGCGCGCCAGCTCGCGCGCCGCTGGCAGCGCCAAAGAGACGATCCCCCCTTTCGAGGCCGCATAAGCCGCCTGCCCGATTTGGCCATCAAAGGCCGCAACCGAAGCCGTGTTGACGATCGCACCGCGCGCACCATCGGCGTCGGGCGCATTGGTTTGCATCCGCGCCGCCGCAAGGCGCATCATATTAAAGGTGCCAATCAAATTGACCTGAATGGTGCGGGCAAAATCGGCAAGCGGCATCGGCCCCTCGCGGCCCACAATCCGGCTGGCGCCGCCAATGCCTGCGCAATTGACCAGCCCGCGCAGAGGCCCCTTCGCCGCAATCGCACCATCAAGCGCCGCGCCCGCCGCCTCGTCGGTGACATCAAGCGCCAAGCCATGGCCGCCAACCGATACCGCCACCCGATGCGCGGCCTCGGCGTTGCGGTCAATCACCGTCACCTGCACGCCACGCTCTGCCAGCGCGCGCACGACCGCCTCGCCCAAGCCCGAGCCGCCACCGGTGACGGCAATATGTGTCTGAGCGATCTGCATCACGGCCTCCGCTTCCAGTCGGCCAGCAGCAAGGCGGGATCTTCTGACCACAGCGACGCCACCAGATCCGCCCTTTCGCGCAACACCGCGCGCTGATTGACCGAGCCTTTGTCGGTGACCTCGCCCCTGTCAAAACTCAGCGGCTGTTGCACCACTAAGGCCGCCACCACCCGCGCCGCACTGCCCGTCGCGGCACGCGCATGTGCGCTCAGACGGTCGCGCAGCGCAGCAATCACAGCGGGATGGCTGAACACAGGCTCTTCCCCGCCCGCAATCTGGGCCAAAGCGGCGCGGTTGGGCAGCAAAAGCGCGCGCAGATCGTCTTTATTCTCGCCCGCAATCACCGCATCCGAAATCAAGCCCGCCATCGCATCAACCAAGCCCGCCCGCAACGCGCCCACCGCCACCCAAGTGCCGGTGGAAAGCTTGAAATTCTCGGCCAAACGGCCATCAAAGATAAAGCCCGCCGCAGGCTCACCCTCAACCGCATAGCGCAGCGCATCGCCAAAGATGTAAAAGCCATCCTCGTCAAAAGCCGCCGCGGTAAGCTCGGGGTTGCGCCAATAGCCCGGCGTGATCGAGGGGCTTTTGACCCGCGCCTCAAGCTTGCCCTCTTTTGGCACCAGCTTTAATGTCACCCCCAAGGCCGGCACGCCAATATTGCCGGGGCGGTCTTTTTTCTCGCTGTAATATAGCGCAAAAGGGCCAGTCTCGGTCGCCCCCAGACCCGAGACAATCGGCACGCCCCCGCCAATTTGGCGCGCAGCCACTGCGGTTAGGCGATCCCAGATCGGTTGGCTCATACCTGCGCCCGCATACATCATCATCTTAAGCCGCGAAAAAAAGGTGCTGACCAAAGTCGCATCCTGCTCCATCGCATCCAGCAGAAATTGATAGCCGACCGGCACGTTGAAATACCAAGTCGGCGCAACCTCGCGCAGGGTGCGGATGGTGCGGGCGATCCCATCAGCGGTGGGGCGGCCATCGTCGATGTAATAGGTGCCGCCGTGATAAATCGCCATATTGAAGACCTTATTGCCGCTGGCAGTGTGGTTCCAAGGCGCCCAATCCACCAAAACCGGCGGCTCGTCGGCCAGAAACGGATAGGCTTTGGCCACCATTGCCTGATTGGAACACAGCATCCGCTGGGTCTGGATCACGGCCTTGGGGCTGCCAGTCGTGCCCGAAGTGAACAGGAATTTGGCAACTGTATCAGGGCCAACGGCTGCATGGGCGGCCTCCATCTCGGCCGAGGGCGGGGTTTGCAGCAGATCTTGGTACGACAGCGACACGCGCTTTTCGCTGGTCCCCGTTAGGCTGACCAGCGCCACATCCAAGCCCAGAACCGCCTCGATTGCGGGCAGGAATTTGGCTGCATGATCGGCAAAGACCATCCCGGGGGTCAGCTGGGCGACCACTGTCGACAGCTTGCCGCGATCCTCACCCGAAAGCGCATAGGCTGGCGATAGCGCTGCCGAGGGAATACCGACATGCTGCGCGCCAAGCGCCATCAAAGCATGTGCAAGACTGTTGCCCGACAAGATCAGCAAGGGCCGCTCGACCGAAAGCCCCTGCGCAAGCAATGCCGCGCCAATAGCGCGGATCGCGCGCGCGCCCTGCCCATAGCTGACACGCTGCCATTCGCCCTGGGCATCCCGCTCGGCCATCCAGATCCGCTCGGGATCAATTTCAGCCCAATGCAAAAACCGCGCGGTCATGCAACGCGGCCAATCGGGCAAAGCCTCGCGCTGCCAGATCAGCACCGACCCATCCGCACGGGTCTCGCTTACCAGCTGCCCCCCCTCGAAAGCTTTTGCTTGCACCAACTCACTTTGCATAACATCCCCCAAGAAACACAGCGCCCCGCCCTGCGGCAGCATTTAGTTATCAAACATAACAGTAATGAACCCGAAAGATCTTTGCAACAGGTGTTTACAGCATAATATTTATATCATATAACTAATAATGAGAACAAGCGGAACGCCTCTTTGGAGGCAGGAATCAGAGGTGCAGCATGGACGGAAGCATGGATCAGTTGGTAACCTACGAGCTGCGCGACGAAATCGCGCTGATCGGGTTGAACCGTCCGGCCAAGCGAAATGCGGTCTCAGATCGCGTCGTCGAGGCGCTGAACCTTGCGATTGAGCGCGCTCAACTCGAAGCGAAGGCAGCTGTTATTCATGGCGAGGGGACGCATTTCTGCGCTGGTCTTGACCTGGCAGAGCATTCCGAAAAGCCGCTGATCGCAGCGGTGCAGGGCTCGCGGCGCTGGCATCGGATCTTTGACGGCATCGAGCGCGGCGGCATCCCCTTTGTGGTGGCCCTGCAAGGCGCGGTCGTTGGTGGCGGCTTTGAACTTGCCGCCGCAGCGCATGTGCGCGTGGCAGATGAAACCGCCTTCTTTGGCCTGCCCGAAGGCACGCGCGGCATTTTCGTCGGCGGCGGCGGTTCGGTACGGATCGCGCGGCTGATCGGCACCCAGCGCATGGGCGATATGATGTTGACCGGTCGTACCGTCTCGCCCGTGCAGATGGAGCAATGGGGCGGCGTCAGCTATGTTGTGCCAGCAGGCCAAGCGCTGGAGCGCGCCATCACCCTGGCCAAAGCCACCGCGCAAAACGCACCGATGTCGAATTACGCCATCATTAACGCCCTGCCCCGCATCCGCGATATGTCCTCTGAAGATGGTCTTTTCGTCGAAAGCCTGATGTCGGCCCTGACGTCAGTGACCCCCGAGGCCACCGAGCGGCTGCGCGCGTTTTTGGAAAAGCGCACCGCCAAACTTGCAGCGCCCACGGAATAAGGCCGCGCCATGAACCTTGACGACATCATCGCCATCGACTTTCACACCCATGCCGAAGAGCCGTGCAATTGCCACCGCGACGACGGCTATAATGACTTTCAGGCCGGTATGGCGGCCTATTTCAAAAACCCCGCCGGCGCAGATGGCATGTTGCCCACCGTGCCGCAAACCGCCGCCTATTACCGCGCGCGCAAGATCGCGGCGGTGATCTTTGGCGTCGATGCCGAACGCGAAACCGGCTTTCACCGCCACAACAACGAAGAAATCGCGCGGCTTGCAGCGGAAAACAGCGATATTCTGATCCCCTTTGCCAGCATCGACCCCGCCAAGGGCAAGCTTGGCGCGCGTGAGGCGCGGCGATTGGTGCGCGACTTTGGCGTGAAGGGCTTCAAGTTTCACCCCACCATGCAGGGGTTTTTCCCCAATGACCGCATGGCATATCCGCTTTATGAGGCGATTGCCGAAGAAGGCGCGATTGCATTGTTTCACACCGGCCAAACCGGTGTTGGCTCGGGGATGCGGGGCGGCATGGGGATGCGGCTGAAATACTCGAACCCCATACACATTGACGATGTCGCGGTAGATTTCCCCGATATGACCATCGTGCTGGCGCACCCCTCCTTCCCTTGGACCGAAGAGGGGCTTGCCGTGGCCCAGCACAAACCCAATGTTTATATTGATATGTCGGGCTGGTCGCCAAAATATTTCCCGCAAATCTTTGTGCATTACGCCAATACCATCCTTAAGAAAAAGATGCTGTTTGGCTCGGATTGGCCGGCAATCACGCCAGACCGCTGGCTGGCCGATTTCGCTGACCTGCCGATCAAAGACGATGTGCGCCCACTGATCTTGAAAGAAAATGCGCGCCGTATCCTGAAGATGTAATCTCTGCATGTATACAGGGCGCGCACACCCTGCTAGCCTTAACTTGTATACATGAGGACAAAGATGGCAGGCTTGGAACGAACCTCTACCCATGCGCAGCGGGCCTTGATCACATTGCGCAAACGCATTTTGGGCGGCGCTTACCCGGGCGGAACCCGCCTGTTCGAAGTGGCGCTGGCCGAGGATCTGGGTATTTCGCGCACGCCGGTGCGCGATGCGCTGCAACGGCTGGGCGCCGAAGGGCTGCTTGACCGCGCGCCGGCTGGCGGATTTGTGGTGCGCGGCTTTGCGGTGCGCGATGTGGTCGACACCATCGAGCTGCGCGGCGTACTCGAGGGCACCGCCGCCCGTTTGGCCGCAGAGCGCGGCGTTTCGGCCGATCACCTAGCCCAAGCCCGCAGCATTCTGCATCAGATCGACGCATTGTTCTTAGTGCAATCCTTTGATATGGAGGCATATTCAAATTTTAACACCCAGTTCCACCACCTCTTGGCGCAGCTGTCGCAAAGTGCGGTTTTGATCCGGGAAATTGACCGCATCACCGCCCTGCCCTTTGCCTCGCCCTCGGCCTTTCTTGACGACCAATCACGGCAGGCCGAGCTGGTCAAAACCCTTTCGGCAGCGCAGGGTCAGCACCGCGCCCTGATCGAGGCAATCGAAGCCCGCGAGGGGTTTCGCGCCGAATCACTGGCCCGCGAACACGCCCGCGCCGCAAGACGCAACGTCGAATTCCTGCTCTCACATGAGGCTGCGCTGCGCGAAGGCGTGCAAAGCTTGGCCATCCTTAGCTCCTAGAAGATCTATGTATACATTTTGGGGGAATTCCGCAGTCAAACCGCTGCGCAACTCTTGATTTTCAATCCGAACTGCGGCCTAGTGTATACACACAAGCAGGGAGCAAGTTTGATGTCACAAAGCCTGACAACCGCAATCGCAGCCGCGGGCGATCCCGTCACGATGCTGCGCAATTCAAAAGCCGGGATGTATGTCTATCCCGTGGTGGCCCCCGAATTTCAGAACTGGCGCAACGAACAGGTCGCTTGGCGCCAAACCGCTGTGCTGTTTGACCAATCACATCACATGGACGAGCTGATCGTCGAAGGCCCCGATGCCACAGCGTTTTTGTCGCATCACGGCGTGAATTCTTTTGCCAATTTTGATCTAAACCGCGCCAAACATTTCGTGCCCGTGACGCCAAATGGCCATGTCATCGGCGACCATATTATTTTCCGCGAGCGTGAGGATAAATATATCCTTGTTGGCCGCGCGCCCACCTCGAATTGGCTGATGTTCTGCGCCGCTTATGGCAAATGGAACGTGCGGCTTAAATACGATCCACGCAGCCCCAGCCGCCCCGAAGGCGAAAGGGTTTTGCGCGAGCATTACCGTTTTCAAATCCAAGGACCGGATGCGCCTAAAATCTTTGAAAAGATGAATGGCGGCCCCGTGCCGGATATTAAGTTTTTCCATGTCGATTGGATCAATATCGGCAGCAAAAAGGTGCAGGCCCTGCGCCACGGCATGTCCGGCGCACCTGGGCTAGAAATTTGGGGCCCCTATAAGGATAAGGATTACATCCAGTCCACCATCTTGCAAGCCGCGCGCGATGCGGGCGTCAATCTGGTGCAATGTGGCAGCCGCGCCTATTCGACCAACACTCTGGAATCAGGCTGGATTCCTTCGCCCTTGCCAGGCATCTATACCGGTGACGGCATGCTGAAAGACTATCGCGATTGGCTGGGTGCTGACAGCTACGAGTCCGCCGGCGCGATTGGTGGCAGCTTTGTCAGCGACAATATCGAGGATTATTACGTTAATCCGTTTGAGCTGGGCTATGATTTCTACATTGGCTGGAAAAAAGAGGATTTCATCGGAAAATCCGCCTTAGCCGCAATGAAAGGTAGCGCATCAAACCGCAAAAAAGTCACTTTCGAATGGAACCGCGAGGATGTGATGAAGGTGATCGCCTCTAATTTTGAATCTGGCGTGCCGTTCAAATGGATCGACTTTCCGCAGCCCAATTACGCCTCCTCTAGCGCCGATATGGTGATGTTGGGCGATAAAATGGTCGGGATGAGCATGTTTAACGGCTATTCCTATAATGAGCGCTGCATGCTGTCTTTGGGCGTTGTCTCGCAAGAGGTGCAGGAAAATGACATCCTGACACTGAAGTGGGGCGAGCCGGAAACCACCGGCAAAACTTCGACCGAGCCGCACCGTCAGACGGAAATTCGGGTTCGGGTCGCAGCCACCCCCTATGCAGCCGAGGCGCGGACGAATTACGCCGACAGCTGGCGCAGCAGAAGCTAAGGCAGCGGGCCGTCCCTGCTTTCGGGGCGGCCCTTTTTTACGGAGGGGTGGGGCATGACAACTTTGCTTTTGATTCCGGGACTTGTGTCGGATGACTTTGTCTGGAGGTCATTGCAAACGCTGCGGCCTGCCGTGGTGGCCTGCATCACGCAACACGCCAGCATCCCCGAAATGGCACGGGATCTTTTGACGCGCCACTCAGGCAGGCTGATTTTAGCGGGCCATTCGCTGGGCGGGCGCGTGGCGCTTGAGATGGCGCGGATGGCGCCCGGGCGGATCGCGGGGATCGCGCTGCTGAACACCGGCACACATCCCAAACGGGAGGGCGAAGAGGCCAAGCGCCAAGCGATGATTGATCTGTGCAACCGCGACGGCATGGCGGCGCTGGCCGCCCAGTGGGTGCCGGGCATGATGAATGCCGAAGCCGTGCCTGATCCGCAGGTGATCGCCAATCTGACGGCAATGGTCTGCCGCATGACGCCCGAAATCCACGAGCGCCAGTTGCGCGCTTTGCTGGCGCGGCCAGATGCGGCGGCGACGCTGGACTATCAGGGGCCGATGCTGCTGGTCGTTGGTCGCCAGGATATCTGGAGCCCGATTGCCCAACATCAGGACATTGCCAGAATTTGCCCGCAGGCTCGGCTGGAAATCATCGAGGATGCCGGCCATTTTGCGCCGGTAGAGCAGCCTGACAGTGTGGCAAGACTGCTGGCCGATTGGGCGCAGGGCGTGGCAGACCGCGATGCTGGCCAAGACCGCATTCCCGACACGCCGCTGTTTGACCGCCCCCGTGCCAACTTGGGCTATGCGCTGAACAAAATGGCGATGAGCCTGTCAAGCCCTGAGGGGCGCGCGGCCTTTTTGGCCGATGAAGCCGCCTATCTGAACCGCTTTGAGCTGAGCGAGGAACAGCGCGCAGCAGTGGCGCGCCGCGATTGGGCCGAGATGGTGCGGCTGGGGGGGAACCTTTTTTATATCCTGAAGATTTCTGCCGTGGACCCAACCCCGATCCGCGCCATTGGCGCGGCGCAAGCGGGGATGAGTTTGGATGCATTTCTCGACACAAGACTGGGAAAGGTCACAAATGGCTAGGTTGATTGGCGGCATCGGGACCAGCCATGTGCCCTCGATTGCGGCGGCGCTGGATAAGGGTCTGCGCAACACCGACGAATGGAAGCCGTTTTTTGACGGCTATATCCCGGCGCAAGACTGGGCAGCGGCCGCAGCGCCTGACATCGCCGTGGTGATCTTTAACGATCACGGCAATGCGTTCTTTTTGGACCGCGTGCCGACCTTGGCTTTGGGCGTGGCCGAAAGCTATGATCCCATCGATGAAGGCTGGGGGCCGCGCGCAGTGCCGTCTTTTCAGGGGGCTGCGGATTTTGCTTGGCATTTGGCCGATCAGATGGTGGCGCGGCATTTTGATCCGCTGATTTGCCGCGAATTGCAGGTGGATCATGGCATGCAGGTGCCAATGGAATTGATCTTTGGCAGGCCAGCGGCTTGGCCTGTCAAGGTGGTGCCGATCTTGGTCAATACCATCCAATATCCGATCCCCACCCCGCAACGGATGTGGGAGTTGGGCCGCGTGCTGCGCGCAGCGATTGAAAGCTGGCCCACGGATGAAAAAGTGGTTGTGCTGGGCACGGGCGGCCTCTCACATCAATTGCAGGGCGCGCGAGCGGGCTATATCAACCCCGCCGAAGACCGCAAATGGATCGCCGATATTGGTCCAAACCCCGCACGCTACCGCGATATGACGCGCGAAGACTATGTCGAGGTTTTTGGCTCGGAGGGGGCAGAGCTGATCATGTGGCTGGTGATGCGCGGCGCGATGGATAGCCAAGTCAAGACCTTGTTTCGCCACTATTTTGCTCCGGCCTCGATGACCGGCGCCGGCATGGTTTTGTTGGAGAATCTGTAATGTATTTTCTCATGATCTGCCCGCATCACCAAGGCCCCCAGATTGCGGCTTTGCGCGATGCCTTGCGCCCGCAGCACCGCGCTTGGGTGGCCTCGGGTGGCGCCGGTTTGGCCAAGGTGCTGACCGGCTCTGCGCTTTGGGATGATGCGGGCCAAGGCATGGGCAATTTCGGTATTCTGGAGGCCGCAGATGAGGCCGCCGCCCGCGCCTTTGCCCAAGGCGACCCCTTTGCACAGGGCGGCGTGATCGCGCGGGTTGATCTGACGCGCTTGGCCGATAGTTTCCAAGCCAGTCGCATCTCACCGATGACGTCTTAACCCAAGGATCTTGCGAAATCGGCCAAGGCCTGATTGAACAGCTCGGGCTTTTCGACTTGCGGTGTGTGTCCGCAGGCATGCACGATCAGCAGCTGAGACTGCGCTGCAAGTCCGGCGGCAATGGCGCTGTGTTTATGTGGTAAAACAGCATCGTCTTTGCCGTGGATCACCAAGGCGGGGCAGTCCAGTGCAGACAGGATGCCATGGCTTTTCTGCCAAACCTCCTTGTTTTGCCCGCGCAAAGTAAGGGTCGCACGCAGGGTCGCCAAGAACGCCGCGGTGCCGCCTTGTTTGGCCACATTGCGGGCAATTGCGGCGCGCAGTCGGGGCGTTACAACGTTTGGATCTTTGACAATCGCCTTGATCTGCAAGGCAACAGTCTTTTCGCTGGGCTTGTTCAGCGCCTCGCCAACAAAGGGCAGGCTGAACAGGCGAAACACCGGTGTAACCTCTGGCCCAAGCGCGGCAGCATTTGCCAAAACCACCCCCCGCAGGCGCAGCTGGGTGGCCAGGCGCAACGACACCGCAGCCCCCATAGAATTGCCTACAGCGATAAACCGATCCAGGTTGAGTGCTTGCGCAAACTTTTGCGCCCAAAGCGCATAGCTGTCGAAATCCTCGGTCTTGCCCGTCATATCCGACAGACCATGATTGGGAAAATCCCATGCAATCAGGCGCAGATGCGACAAGCCTTTCGTCATTTGCAGATCCCACATTTCCAGCGAGGCTGCGATCCCATGGCTGAACAGCACGGCAACGCCCGCACCGCCCGTATCGCGGTAGCGTATCGCACAGCCGTCAATCGTAAGCCAAAGGTCTTGCATGCGTCACATCCTTAGACGTTTGCGCAGCGACAAGGGTTCGTCCTTGCCACGATCCAGCCAAAGCCCAACGATGCCATTGGGCAGATACAGGGCAAAAAAGATCGCAAGCCCCCCCACGCCCGCCAGATACCAGGCCCCAAAATCGCCAAACAGCTCTTGCAAGCCAAAGAACACCAGCGCGCCAAGGATCGGCCCAATAAAGGTGCCAATGCCGCCGACCAACACCATAAACAACATGAACACCGACCACTGCACCCCAAAAGAGGTGCGCGGCTGAAATGTGATCGCCGAGGCCAGCCACAGCGCCCCCGCCAGCGCACAGCCAATGGCGGCGATGACATAAATCCGCTGCTTGACCCGAAAGGTTGATATCCCGACCGAGGCGGCGGCGTCTTCGTCATCGCGGATGGCCTGACTTTCCGCCCCGATGCGGCGCTGCAACAGCACCCAAGTGCCCCAGACCATCACCACCATGCTGGCAAGGGCCAAAAGATACAGCACCAGACGGCGCAGATCAGGGTCATAAGCGTTCAGCGCCAAAAGCGATGTGCCTGTTTCGCCCTGCACGATCGGGTCAAACATCACAAGGGACCGGATGGTTTCGGCAATCACCCAGGTGGCAATCGCGAACTCGCCCGCCTTCATGCGCAACACGAACCACGACAGCAGCCATGCCACCGCACCCGCGCCGATTGCCGCAACAAAGATCATCACAAACGGCGGCAGTCCCGCATCCACCAGCCGGATCAGCGCATAGCCTCCCAGCCCGATGAAAGCCTGCTGGCCCACCGAAACCAAGCCTGCATAGCCTGCAAGCAAGTTCCACATCACCGCAAACATCACCAGAATGAAGAGATAGATCAGCTTGTCCACGATCAGCGCCGAGCCCAGCCAAGGCAGGGTAGCAAGGCCCAGCACCGCAAGGCAGGCCAGCCCGACCAGTCTGCGGTCCTTGGTATTCATCGGCAAAACTTGGGCGGGGGTCATGCTTTTCTCCCTGTCACATCAGGTTTATGGGTCAGCGCTCGCAGTGCCAGCCGCCAGCCTCCGCGCTCGGCAGCGGCAAGCTGGCTCAGACGCCAGCCCAGCACGGCCAGAAACACCAGATGCCCCGCAAGGATCGAGATCTGCGGCGACAGCAGCGCCCCCAGCGATTGCACCACACCCAGAATGATGCCGCCAATCAGCGTGCCACGCAGCGAGCCGATGCCGCCGATCACCACCGCCTCGAAGGCAAAGATCAGCATCATCGGGCCCGAAAACGGGGTCACTTGCGCCCGCATGGCCAGAAAGATCCCAGCCAGCCCCGCAAGCGCCACAGCAATCGCCGCTGCCCCGCGCTGCACGCGGCGCGGATCAACCCCGCACAGGCTGGCAGCCTCGGCATCGCTTGAGGTGGCGCGCAGCGCGCGGCCAAAGGCGGTGCGCGTCAGGGTCAGATGCAGCGCCCCCAAAACCAGCACGGCGGTGACAAACATATAGACCGGCAGTTGGCCGACATAGATCCCGCCGGGCAGTTGCCAGCTTGCCCAAGACAGCGAGCCGATATGCGCGCCCAAGGATTTGGTATTTGACCCAAACACCGCGAACATGCCGTTTTGCAGCGCCGCCCCAAGGCCAATGGTGGTCAGGATCGGCACCAAAAACCCGCCCGCCAAGGCGCGCTCGAAGATAAAACGCTGCATCAGCCAGCCCAGCGCCGCCATGCCCAAAAGCGTGATCACAATCGCCAAAGGCACGCCAAGCCCCAAGCTTTGCACCAGCCACAGCGCCGAAAGTGCGCCCAGCACCGCCATGTCGCCATGCGCCAGATTGATAAAGCGCACCACGCCAAACATCAGCGACAGCCCAGCGGCCAAAACCGCGTAATAGCCCCCAAGCAGGATGCCTTGGATCAGACTGTCAAGCATGGCTTGGCTCCTTGGCCTTATGGATGCCGAAATAGGCATCGGTGATCTGTTGACGGGTCAAAGTCGCAGGGGGGCCATCCAGTTCCAGTTTGCCCTCGGCCATGCAGATCAGACGGCTGCAAAACGCCATGGCGCGGGTCAGATCCTGTTCGACCAAGATCAGCGTGACATGGCCGCGCAGGGTTTCCAAAGACTGATAAAGCCCCTCGACCGCCGCAGGCGAGAGGCCCAAAGACACCTCATCAAGCAGCATCACACTGGGGTTCGAGATCAGCGCGCGCGCAATTGCCACTGCTTGACGCTGCCCGCCCGAAAGCCCGCCAGCAGGCCGATGCAACAAAGCGGTCAGCTGCGGCAGCGCGTCACAAACCGTGGCCATGCTCCAATCGCCCTTGCGGCCATTTTCGGCTGCAATCTGCAAGTTTTCCGCCACCGTCATATCGCCAAACAGCCGCCGCCCCTCGGGCGAAAGCGCGATGCCGGCCTTAAGCCGCGCATGGGCGGGCAAGCTGGTGACAGGCGCACCATGCAGCAAAATCTCGCCCTCAGCTGCCGGGTGCAGCCCCGAGATCATTCGCATCAGGGTGGTTTTTCCAGCCCCATTGGCGCCGATCACCGCCAGCACCTCTTTGGCGGCAAGGCGCAGCGACACGCCTTTGACCGCCTGCAACTGGCCATGGCGGCCGCTAAGATTTGTAAGCGTTAGGGCATCGGTCATTCTGGACTGCTCCCCAAATAGGCGCGCTGCACTTGCGGATGGGCCATCACATCGCGGGGATCGCCCTGCGCCAAAATCCGGCCCTCGGCCATGCAGACCAGCCGCGTCACCACCCGCAACAGCGCGTGCAAAATATGCTCGATCCAGACCACAGTCATGCCATCGGCCTGAAGGCTGCGGATCAGATCAATCAGCGCGCCCAATTCGGCCTCGGTCAGCCCGCCGCCGATTTCATCCAGCAAAATCACCGACGGCCGCGTGGCCAAAGCACGCGCCACCTCCAGCCGTTTGCGATCAAGCAGGCCCAAAGAGGCCGCCGAGCGGTTGGCCAAAGCCAAAAGGCCCGTGCGGCGCAAGATCTCTGCCGCCTCATCCGTGGCGGTGGCCTGATCCATCCCCGCACCCGACCGCGCGGCCACATGCACATTTTCAAACACCGACATGCCCAAAAACGGCCGCGGCACCTGATGCGTGCGTGCAAGCCCTAGGCGGCAGCGCTCGGCAGCAGAGGTGCCCGACAGGTTTTCCCCCGCCAGATGAATGCTGCCCGAGCTGACCGGAAACGACCCCGCAAGCGCACCAAAAAGCGTGGTCTTGCCCGCGCCATTGGGCCCCACAATGCCAACCGCCTCGCCCGGCATGGCGTGAAAATCCACATCAAACAACACTTTCAGCGCGCCGTAAGATTTATTCACCCCGCTTGCGCGCAGCATAGGCTCTGCCGTCATGGCTTGCATCATCATGCCCTTTGTTCCCTTTTGCCCCGCGAAAAACTGGCGGCGGGCTGCGCGCCCGCCACCGGCATGCCTTAGCCAAAGGCCAGAGGCTTGAACGCCGAAGTCAGCGGCAGACCGGGGAAATCGGCATTCGAGACCAGATCCAGCTGGAACTGGAACGGCCCATCGCTGGCCTTGTTCCACTGACCGCCTGCTAGACCGCTGACGGCGCAATTGTGCATCGGGCCGTTGCCAAAATCGACCGTGCCAACGGCCGTATCTGCCTTCAGCTTTGGCAATGCAGCCGCCATCGCCTCTTTGTCCTTGGGGCTGCCAGCCTGCACGGCCAATGCCAAGGCCGCATCAAACAACGAGGCCGAAGCCCCCAGCGCCTGCGCCCATTGCGCGCCGGTTGCGGCCTCGTAACCTGCGGCCAGATCGGCGCTGCTCAATCCTGCGGCGGCCGAGGCAAAGGGGAAGGCAGGGTGCCAATAAACCCCGGTGCAAAGGCTTTGCCCCAGATCGCCCAGACCTTCCATTTCGGCGGCAAAAAGCCCCGCTTTGGCCATCTGCATGATCTTCAACTGCTGGGCCAGCCCCTGCTGTGCAGCTTGACGCCAGAACACCGGAAAATCTGGTGGGAAGGGGAAGCAGACCACAATCTCGACCCCTGCCGCTTTAAAGGCGTTGATATGGGTGCTGAAATCCTGCGTCATATTCTCGTAAGGGCCCGGATCGACCACATCCCAGCCGGCGGCAGCAAGTGCGGGCAACAGGCCTGCGCGGATTGCATTGCCGTCAGCATCCGAAGGCACCAGCGCGCCAACCTTCTTATTTGTCTCAAGAAGGCTCCATTGTCCGTTGTAAAGGTTCAAGAAATTCTGCGAGCCAAAGGAGTAATGAAAGGTCCATTTGAACGACTGCGCCTCTGGTTTGCCGCCACGGCCAAAGTAAAATGCCTCCCAAGGGGCAACGGTTGACAGGCAGGGCGTGGCGCCAGCTTCGCAGGCGTCCGAGACAGGGTTGACGGTCTCGGGGGCTGAATGGGTCAAGATCAAGTCGGGGGCTGCCGAGTTGATCATGTCGCGGGTGATCTGGCTGGCGCGCACCGGGTCTGATTGGGTGTCGGCGGTGATGATCTCGACCATCATCTTGCTGCCGTTGACATCAATGCCGCCTGCCAGATTGGCGCGGATGGTGTCGATCAGATAGCTGTCGGCCGCACCAAAGATGCCCAAAGGCCCCGATTGCGGGCCGATGTAGCCGATCTTGAAGGTGGCTGCGTCTTGACCAAAAGCCCGGCTACCGATCAACGGTGCCGCAAGGGCGGACCCGCCGATCAGGCGATTGAACTGTCGCCGCGTGATGTTCGCTGCGGGTATGGCCTTGGAACTATTATTCATATTGTCCTCCCGTTGTTTGATAGGACTGCCACTGCGCAGAGGCATGGCGGCAGTCAGGGTGCTTAAACTTTGATCGGTGTAAAAAAGTTGCTCTGTGCCTTGGCGCCGCCAGCTTCATTCATGGCCGAAACATCGTGCATTGCGTTGATGTTCACCTCGGACGGCCTGAAGCGTTTCGAATAGCCAATCCCCAGCGCCAAAGCTTGCGATCTATTGCCCGTGCCAAAGACCGCGCCTGCCAGCTTGTCCTTGGTCAGTTGCTGGCGATAATAGCCAACCACACCAATGCTTTGGTTATTGGCGACGGCCTTCAGCGCCGTCGTGTTGACCAAGATTTCACTGCCCGCTTCAAAGCTGTTGGCCTGAAGCATCCAAGACACATCCAGCGGCACCGGCAGATTGGTGCCCGCACCGTCATAGATGTCGCCATAAAAAAGCTCGGAGCGGCTGGCAAAACACAGACCGCGCGGCAGGTTTGCGCCGACGGGCACGCCGATTGTGGCGCCACCAGGCATCGCAGCGGGTGTGCTTGGCTCGCGGGCCTCTGCGGTGCCTAAAGCCAGCGACAAGGCTAAACTGGCAGCAATGACAAATATAGGCATCATCAGAGGGCCTTCCTCAGAGCTTTTGACTTTGGCCTGCCACCAAATTGGTGGCAGTTTTTGCAAAGGATTTTGGGTTAAACGTAAAGTGCGTCGATGCCGCCATCGACAGGCAGATTGATCCCGGTGATCCAGCGCGCCGCGTCCGAGCACAAAAACAGCACGGGCGGCGCAATTTCATCGGCAATTGCAGGGCGCTTAATATTTGCAGCGTCAGCGGCAACACGATCTTCGCCCAGCATCTGCACAAACTCGCCCAAAATCGGCGTGAACACCGGCCCCGGGGCGACCGCATTCATGCGGATGTCATTTTGCATGAAAAGATCATAGCCGCGCTTTTTGGTCCAAACTACCAAAGCCTCTTTGAAGTATTGATAGCATGTTGCTTGCGGCACAGGGTTTTTCGCAAGCCAAGCCGCGCCCTCGGCAAAGCTTTTGGTCGCAGCCAGCGCTTTGTGCTGATCGACACGCTTGGGCCATTCCACGCCCAAAATCGAGGTAATGTTCACCACAGCCCCGCCCTTGACGATCTTGGGAAGCGCCGCCTCGGTCAGATGCCGCAAACCCAAATAGTTGACGCGCGCCACAATCTCGCGATCAAGCATCCCAGAAACGCCCGCTGCATTTACCAGAGCGTCAATGCCAGCCGGCAGCGCCTGCACGGCGGCATCAATTGCCGCGGTATCGCCCATATCGATCTTGATAAAGCCATCCAGCGTGATCATCGGATCATTGCGATCCAAGCCGATCACCTGCGCCCCTTTGAACCGCGCAAGCCGTGCAATCTCGGCGCCGATGCCCGAAGATGCCCCAGTGATTGCAAGTGTTTTTCCGTACAAGTCCATGTTTTTATTCCAGTTTTAGTTTGCAAGTCGCCAACGCCCCCAAAGGGGCGGCAGCATCGCTTACAAGTGAGGGGGATCAGATTAGAACGGGTACATCACGGCATCGGGGCGCGAGGTAATCCAGACCCATTGGCTGAACTCTTCCCAAATCGCAGGCCCCGAGATCCGGCTGCCATTGCCCGATTTACCACGCCCGCCAAAGGGCGCGTTGGGGCTGGCCATAACCGTTTGATCGTTGATATGCAGATGACCAACCTTCAAACGCATGCCAAGTTTGCGCGCCCGTTCGATGTCTTTGGCGATGATGCCAGCGGCCAGACCAAATTCGGTCATATTGGCCAGTTCGACCGCGTGATCGTCGCTGTCATAGGCCACCACCACCGCAACAGGGCCAAAGATCTCTTCCTCAAAGGCGCGCATGCCGGGTTTGACCCCCGAAAGCACCGTTGCCGGAAACATCCGTCCAACCGGCGTGCCGCCCGCCAAAAGCTTGGCACCCTTGGCCACGGCCTCATCGACAATTGCTTTGACCAGCGCCACTTGACCGTCAGAAATCAGCGGCCCCAGCGCGCATTGCTCGGTGGCAGGGTTGCCCACCGGCAGACGCGCGGCCTTAACGGCAAGCTCGGCTGCAAAGGCCTCAGCGGTTGCAGCTGGCGCAAGGATCAGCCCCGTCGCCATGCAAATCTGGCCCTGATGCAGCCAAGTGCCCCAAGCCGCATTGGCCGCAGCCAGCGCGAAATCGGCATCGTCTTGGATGATAAGCGCATTCTTGCCACCAAGCTCCAGCTGCACCTTTTTCAGGTTACGGCCGCAAATTTCACCCACTTTGGCCCCGACATTGGGCGATCCTGTAAAGGACACCATAGCGATATTGCGATCTTCGCACAGCGCCGTGCCCGCCTCGGCCCCACCCGGGATGATGTGCAAAATGCCCTCGGGCAGACCCGCTGCTTCGAAGATGCGGGCGATGATGATGCCGCCACTGATCGGGGTGCGCGGGTCGGGCTTGTGGACCACTGCATTGCCGGTGGCCAAGGCCGCTGCAATTGCGCGGATAGACAGGATCAGCGGAAAGTTAAACGGCGAGATCACGCCAACAACCCCATGCGCAACGCGGATCACCTCTTCGTCGCGCCCGTCAAGTGAGGCGACAAGGCGGCGGGTTGGCTCCATCGCGGCCTCGGCTGCTGCGCGCAAAAACCCCGCTGAATGTTCGATTTCGATTGCGGCCTTGGGATAGATCGAACCAGACTCGCGGATGATCCAGGGGATCAGCTCTTCGCGATGCTGCTCCAAAGCATCTGCCGCAAGGCTTAAGATCGCGGCGCGGCGCTCGGGGGCGGTTGCCTCCCAAGCGGGCTGGGCGGCGGCGGCGACGGCTGCGGCAAGCGCAACATCTGCCGCATTGCCATTGCCAACCAAGCCCACAAGGCTACCGTCAGCTGGGGCTGTGACCTCATAGGCCCCGCCTGCGGCCTTGCCCCAACCACTCGAGAAAATCATCCCTGCCCAAGCCTCTTGTGCAAGAAAAACCGGTGTCGCTCCGTCCATGCAAACCTCCCAATATCGCCAAACTTGATCCGATCCGCATCTGTTGCAACGCAAGATTTGCGATCGGAAACACTCCTCCTCGAGCGCTTTGAACTATGTAAATGTCCAAAAAATATGTTTGGCAATAAATAATTATAACTTACTCATATTAAGCAAAAAACTAATATATAACATATATTTAAATTGAAGTACTTGCCAAAACACCAATTTCATGAAACAGATGAAACAGGGTTGATGCTTCATGAAATGGTGAAAAATGGTCGAACGCATCTCATTGACCGAGGCCTCGCGCAGAGCGCCACGAATCACGGCGCGGGGGGACAGCGCCCTATTGGAAGAGGGGGCCGCCCCAACGCTGGCTGATCTGGCTGGTGCGCTGCAATTCGCGCTTGGCGATGGCCGCATCTGGCTTAGTGAAGCGCGCATGGTGATGATGCAGACGCAGGTTTTGGGCCGGTTGCGCAGCGATCTGATCAAGACCGTCGGCATCGATACCGCGCGTAGCATGTTCTATCGCACCGGCTGGCAACAGGGTAAGCTTTATGCCGATCTGGTCACCAAACGCTTTCAGCAAGACGACCTTACCGCTGCATTGGCCGCAGGGCCACGGCTGCACACGATGGAGGGTTTTGTTAAAGTCACCACCAAGCGCTTTGAATTTGACATCAAGCGTGGGCATTATCACGGCGAATTTCACTGGCACGACAGCACCGAAGCGGTCGAGCATCTGCGCGCCTTTGGCGTCTCGGATTGCCCGACCTGCTGGATGCAAGTCGGCGTGCCTGCGGGCTTCACCACGGCGCTTTTGGGTCAGCCGGTGATCTTTCGGGAGGTGGAATGCATGGGCATGGGGGCCGAGCGCTGCGTGGTGATCGGGCGCAACGCCGCCGCTTGGGGCAGCGATGTGCCAGAGCTGCACGAATTCACCAGCGCCGCGCCACGCCCACGCAGCAAGCCTTGGTCCCCCGCCAGCACCGAGCCGCGCCCGCGCAAGCCAGAAGTGCCGCTGGCAATCATCGGCAAGACCCTTGGCATCGAGCGGGCCAGACGGCTGCTAGAGAGGGTTGCAGGCTATGACGAGCCGGTGATTTTTCTGGGCGAGCCGGGCACCGGCAAAGAGTTCTTTGCCCGCCGCCTGCACGAGATCGGCCGCACCCCAAAAGCCGCCTTTGTCACAGTGAACTGCGATGCCTATGCCACTGGCGGCTCGGATTTGGCACTGTTTGGCAGCGACGGCGCGATCGAGCGCGCGCAGGGCGGCACGCTGTTTCTGAACGATCTGTTCAGCCTGCCGCGCGCATTGCAATCGCAGCTAGCCACCTATCTGGGCAACGCAACAAAAGGCCCCAACGCCATTCGGGTAATGTCGGCCACCAGCACCACACCGGATGCCGAAGTGGCCAAGGGCGCCTTTCGCGCCGATCTTTACTTCCGCCTCTCGCTTTTGCCGATCGTGATCCCCGCGCTGCGGGACCGGCGCGACGATCTGCCGATGCTGATTGACCACTTTTTGCATCTGCACAGCACCACCCACCGTAAACCCCTGCGCCATGTCACGGTTGCGGCCCGTGATCTGCTGATGCGCTATGACTTCCCCGGCAATGTCCGCGAATTGTCCAATATGATCGAGCGCGGCGTGATCTATGCCGAACCGGGGGGCGATCTCGAGATCTCGCATATGTTCACCGGGATGGAACAGATGCCGGAATTTGTCGATGGGCTGCATGCCTCGGGGCGGATCGTGCGGCGTCGCGCGCAAGACGGGCTCTCGGCCTCCTTGCCCCCCCGCAGCTTTGACGAGCTGGAAAGCGACACCTATCGCGCCGCCCTCGCCACGGCCAATGGCAATATCTCGGCCGCCGCCCGCGCGCTTGGGCTTAGTCGGGCAAAGCTGGATTACCGGCTCACCAAATTGGGTCTTTTGAAGGGCGGCTAGGCAAAGTTAGGCGCCAAACCTGCTGAATTCATAATCTTATCGGTATAATCTCGCGCGGTTTATGCATTTTACAGCTGAAAACCTATCGCATATCTTATGGACAGGAGAGAATTTCATGCAAAGCCTGACGCGGCCGTTTGGCCAACTTCATGTCCAGATTGACGGACCCAACACCGCGCCGACGGTGGTCTTTGCCAATTCGCTTGGCACGGATCTGCGGCTTTGGGATCAGGTCTTGCCCTTGCTGCCGCAGGGGCTGCGTTTTGCGCGCTATGACAAGCGCGGGCATGGGCTGTCCGATCTGGGCGGGGGCAATCAGATTGACGATCACGCCGAGGATGCGATTGCGCTGATCGAAGCGCTGAACTGCGGGCCGGTGGTCTTTGTGGGCCTGTCGATTGGTGGGCTGATCGGGCAAAGGCTTGCCAGCAAGCGGCCAGATTTGCTGCGCGGACTGGTGTTGTCGAACACGGCCGCACGGCTTGGAACCGCTGAAAGCTGGCAGGCGCGGATCGAGGCGGTGCAAAGCCAAGGGCTTGAGGCCTTGGCCGAGGGCGTGATGCAGCGCTGGTTTGCGCCAGCCTTTCTGGCCAAGCCCGAGCTGGCACTTTGGCGCAACATGCTGCTGCGCACCCCCCCCGAGGGCTATATTGCCGCAGCCCGCGCGCTGGCAGGTGCTGATCAAACCACGGCCACGGCCAAGTTAGCTTTGCCCTGCCTTGTGATCGCAGGCGCGCAGGATGGCGCAAGCCCGCCCGATCTGGTGCAGGCCACCGCCGCATTGATCTCGGGGGCAGAGTATCAGCTTTTGCCCGATGCTGGCCACCTGCCCTGCGTCGAGACCCCGCAGGCTTGGGCCGCTGTTGTTTCGCCCTTTTTGCAAAGGCATTGCCATGACTGAACCTGCGGCCAAAGGCATGGCCATTCGAAAAACCGTGCTGGGCCAAGCCCATGTCGCCCGTGCCGAAGCGGCAAAGTCGGCTTTTGACGCGCCGTTTCAGGCGCTGATCACCGATGCCGCCTGGGGCCATGTCTGGGCGCGCGAGACGATCAGCCTGCGTGAACGCTCGATGCTGACCATCGCGCTGCTGGCAGGGCTTGGCAATGATCACGAGCTGGCGCTGCATCTGCGCGCCACCCGCAACACGGGTGCCAGCGAGGCCGATGTGATGGAGGCGCTGTTGCATGTCGCCATCTATGCCGGCGTGCCGCGGGCCAATCACGCCATTTCCATCGCCAAACAGGTGTTTGCTGAAATGGCAGACGCAGAAAGGGATGCCCCATGAAACCCGCCGAATTCTATATGCGCGACCGCAGCTTGCAGCCGCCTGCGCTGCATCCTGGCTATAAGACCAGCCTGCCACGCTCTCCGCGCCATGCTTTGCTCACCCTGCAACAGACGGTTTCAGAAATCACTGGACCGACCTTTGGCCATGGCGACATTGACGCTTTGGACAATGATCTGACCCTGAACTTTGCTCACGGCGGCCTGCCTGTGGGCGAACGAATCCTGCTGTCGGGGCGGGTTTTGGATGAAAACAATCGCCCAGTGCCCAATACATTGGTCGAGATTTGGCAGGCCAATGCTTCGGGGCGCTATCGACACAAGAAAGACGCCTATCTAGGGGCGCTGGACCCCAACTTTGGCGGCTGCGGACGCACCCTGACCGATGCCGAGGGGCGCTATGTGTTTCGCACCATCAAACCCGGCCCCTACCCTTGGCTGAATTACGTCAATTCTTGGCGCCCCGCCCATATCCATGTTTCGGTCTTTGGCACCTCGTTCAGCCAGCGTCTGATCACCCAGCTGTATTTTGAAGGCGATCCCTTGATCCCGAAATGCCCCATCGTGCAGACCATTCCCGACCCTGACGCGATCCAGCAGCTGATTGCAGCACTGGATCTAAACAGCGCGGTACCGATGGATTGTCTGGCCTATAAGTTTGACATCGTGCTGCGCGGGCGGCGCTCGACCCTGTTTGAAAATCGGCTGGAGGGGAACTGAGATGGTGCAAGATCTGCCCTATTTGCGCGAAACCGCTTCGCAGACGGCGGGCCCTTATGTTCACATCGGCCTTGCGCCGGGGGCTGCGGGCTTTCACACCTTTGAAACCGAGCTGGGCCAAGCCCTTGCCCCCGCTGGGGTCGCAGGGCCGCGCGTGACGATCGAGGGCTGCGTCTATGACGGTTTGGGCGCACCGGTGAAGGATATTTTGATCGAGGTTTGGCAGGCCGATCCGCAGGGCATCTATCCACATCCCGAGGATCCGCGTTTTGCACAATGTACCGCCGGATTTCGCGGCTGGGGACGGGTGATCTCGGATTTTGACAGCGGCCAATTTTGCTTTGAAACCCTAAGACCGGGGGCGGTTGCAGGGCGCGCCGGCCGCATGCAGGCACCGCATTTGAACCTGTGGCTGGTCTCACGCGGGATCAACATCGGGCTGAACACGCGGATGTATTTCCCCGAAGATCAAGACGCCCATGCCACCGATCCGGTCTTGGCCAGCATCGAACAGCGCGCGCGCGCTGCCACACTGATTGCTGTGGCCACAGGACCAGACAGCTACCGCTTTGACATCCATTTGCAGGGCGCTGCCGAGACAGTGTTTATCGACATATGACCCCCTGCATCATCTGCGTCGCCATCACCGGATCTTTGCCGACCAAGGCAAATAACCCTGCGGTTCCGATCACGATTTCCGAGCAGATCGAAAGCACCCATGCCGCCTTTGAGGCCGGCGCCAGCATCGCGCATTGCCATGTGCGCGACGATCAGGGGCTGCCCAGCTCGGACCCTGATCGCTTTGCCCGCTTGAAAGCGGGGCTCGAGCAGCATTGCCCGGGCATGATTGTACAGCTCTCGACGGGGGGGCGCTCGGGCGCCGGGCAGGCGCGCGGCGGCATGCTGCCGTTGCGCCCCGATATGGCCAGCCTGTCGGTGGGCTCCAACAATTTCCCGACGCGGGTCTATGAAAATCCGCCAGATTTGGTCGATTGGCTGGCGGCCGAGATGCTGCGCTATGACGTCAAACCCGAGATCGAGGCCTTTGACCTAAGCCATATTCTGAAAGCGCATCAGATGTGGCAGGCAGGTCAGATCCGCGCCCTGCCCTATGTGCAATTTGTCATGGGGGTCAAGAACGCGATGCCCGCCGATCGCGCGGTGTTCGATATCTATATCGCCACTGTCAAACGCCTGTTTGGACCCGATGCGCCTTGGTGTGCGGCGGGCATTGGTCCGGCGCAGATTGTGCTGAATGAATGGGCGATTGCAGCGGGCGGCCATGCCCGCACGGGGCTCGAGGATAACGTAAGGCTTGACCGCGACCGGCTTGCGCCTTCAAATGCTGCCTTGGTACAGCGGGTGGTCGATCTTTGCGACCGCGCGTCTCGTCCCGTGGCCACATGGCAGCAATCCCGCACGCTGCTTGGCCTGCCCATGCCGCAATTGCGATAGGATCCAGCGTGCCCCTCAGCCTTGCCCAGTCGCAGATCTATGGCCAATTGTTTGGCGACCCCGAGATCGAGGCGCTGTTCAGCGACAGCGCCGAAATGGCCGCGATGCTGAAGGTCGAAGCCGCTTTGGCGCAGGTACAAGCCAATCTGGGTCTGATCCCCGCCGAGGCCGCCGGATTTATCGCGCAGGCAACCGCAACCCTACCACTTGACCCGGCCGCTTTGGCCTCCGAGACCGCGCGCAATGGTGTGCCGGTGCCGGCCCTGCTGGCCGCGCTGCGCGCCACCGCTCAGGCCCCCGCGCAGATGCACTATCTGCATTGGGGAGCGACCAGTCAGGACATCATGGACACCGGCCTCGCGCTGCGCCTGCGCCCGTTGCTGGCGCTTTGGGAGAGCCGGATACAGGCGGTGCTGGCGCGTTTGGCCCAGCTGGCCGAAGCCCATGCCGAGCTGCCGATGGCCGCGCGCACCTATGGCCAGATCGCCACGCCCACCAGCTTTGGCGCGGTGGCGGCGGGCTGGGGCTGGCCACTGATCGCGGCGCGCACAAGGCTGGCCGAGCTGCGGCCCTTGGTGCTGCAAGTCTCGCTTTCGGGTGCGGCCGGCACGCTTGCGGCAATGGGGCCGCGTGGCCCCGAGGTGCGCGCGGGTCTGGCCGCAACCCTAGACCTTGCCGACCCAGACCACAGCTGGCATGCGGATCGCTCGGGGATTACGGCGCTGGCGGGCTTTGCGGCATCGTTGGCGGGCAGTTTAGGCAAGCTTGGCGAGGATCTGATCTTGCTCAGTCAGTCAGGTCTGGCCGAGGTGTCATTGGGCGGCGGTGGCAGCTCTTCGACCATGCCACAAAAGCAAAACCCCGTGGCGGCCTCGGCGCTGGTTGCTTTGGCGCGGATGGTGATTGGGCAGGCGGCAATCTTGCAAGGCGCGGGACTGCACCGTCAGCAACGCGATGGTGCGGCTTGGTTCACCGAATGGCTGACGCTGCCGCAATGCTGCGCTGGTCTGGGGCGGATGCTGGGTTTGGCACAAGATTGCCTGAATGCGCTGCGCCCCGAACCCGAGGCGATGCAGGCGCAGATGGAGACTTCGCAGGGCAGTCTGATGGCCGAGGCGCTGACCTTTGCGCTGGCCCGCCAGATGCCACGCCCGCAGGCCGAAGCGCAGGTCAAGGCGCTTTTGGCCAAGGCAGCAGCGCAGCGCCAAAGCCTTGCAACGCTTGCCTGCGCCGAGACCCCCAGTCTGGATTGGGCCGCAATCAAGGCGGCAAGTCTGGGCCAAGCCCCCGCAGAGGCCCGCCGCTTTGCCCAAAGGCTGGCGCAAACGGGCTAAACCGCCGCCAGATCTTCGGGCAAAAGCCCCAGCGGCAGGTTTTGATAAGACACCGGCCGCAGCCAGCGCCGGATAGACAGCGACCCTACCGAGGTTGCGCCAAAGTTGGTCGATGCTGGATAGGGCCCGCCATGCACCATCGCGTCACAGACCTCGACGCCGGTGGGAAAGCCGTTTGCCAGCAGCCGTCCGGCCTTGCGCTCTAGCACCGGCAGCAAAACCGCAGCCGCCGGATAATCGCCCGCCTCCAGATGTAGGGTGCAGGTCAGCTGCCCTTCAAGGCTTTGCGCAATCGCCAGCATTTGCGCGGCGTCAGCCACCTTGACGATCAGCCCCAGCGGGCCAAAGACCTCTTCGCCCAGCTGATGATTGGCCAGCCAATCCGCGCCCGAGACCGCAAAGAGATAGGGCGTGGCATGGCGCTGATCGCAGACCGAGGTCAGCACCTCTTGCACGCCGACGGTGGCCGCGATGCGGTCGCGCCCCTGCCGATAGGCGGCGGCAATGCCGTCAGTCAGCATCATCTGCGCCCCCACCTGCGCCACTGCGGCTTTGGCCGCTGCGACAAAGCCATCGGCCTCGGGCCCCTCGATCACGATCGCAAGGCCTGGATTGGTGCAAAACTGGCCTGCCCCCATGGTCAGACTGGCTGCCCAGCCTGCGGCAATCTCGGCCCCGCGTGCGGCCAAGGCTTCGGGCAGCAAAAACATCGGATTGACCGAGCCCAACTCGCCAAAAAACGGGATCGGATCGGGGCGCACGGTGCAAAGATCAAACAGCGCCCGACCACCGCCCAAAGAGCCGGTAAAGCCAACCGCGCGGATAAAGCGATGCTGCACCAGCGCCTCGCCGACCTCGCGATTGCCGCCCTGCACTAGGCTGAACACCCCTGCCGGCATTGCACAGGCCTTGATCGCCGCATCAATCGCTTGCGCCACGATCTCGCCCGTGCCGGGATGGGCGGAATGGCCCTTGACCACCACCGGACAGCCCGCCGCCAGCGCCGAGGCCGTATCGCCCCCCGCCACCGAAAACGCCAAGGGGAAGTTCGAGGCCCCAAACACCGCCACCGGCCCGATTGGGCGCTGCATCATGCGGATTTCGGGGCGCGCCAGGGGTTTGCGCTCGGGCAAGGCGGCATCGACCCGGCGGTCCAGATAATCCCCCTTGCGAATATGGCTGGCAAACAGCCGCAACTGGCCGGTGGTGCGGCCACGCTCCCCCTCGAGACGCGCGGCAGGTAGGCCGGTTTCGGCGGTGCCAATCGCGGTGATCTCGGCGCCGCGGGCATCGATCTCTTCAGCGATCTGCTCAAGGAAAACCGCGCGCGCCTCGCGCGATGTGGCGCAATAGGCTGGAAAGGCGGCTTCTGCGGCCTCGCAAGCCGCGGCAACGTCTTGCGGCGTGCCAACCGCAAAGCGCTGCGCCTCGCCGCTTGCCGGAGAGGACAGAAAGCTGGTTTTGCCCGAAACCCAAGTTCCGGCGATCAGATGTTTGCCATGCAGCATCGAGGTATCCTTAGAAATGAAAGGCTTCCGTCTCAAGACGGCGCCCCAGTGTCATCGCATCCGCCACATGCACCATTGGCGCAAGATCGACATCGCTTTGCCCGCGCGCCACAAGATCAGCCATCCTTGCGTAAAGCGCTGGATATTCGCCCATGATCGACGCCTCTCCGGCCACCTCGACGCCGTTGATTTCCAACCGATTGCCGCCCAAACGCAGCGCCATCGCCCCCGCATCGGTGTCGATCTCGATGTCCCAAGTTTGCGGGCCAAGCTGACGCCAATCGAATGCGGCGGTGAGCCCGCCCGAAAAATACAGATCCGCCGCAATAGGGGTCTGGCGATTGGCGGGAAAGGTCAGCGTGGCTGCGGTCAGATGCACCGGATTTGGCAAAATCTCTGTCACGATCGACAGCGCGTTGATGCCAGGATCAAACACCCCCATGCCGCCCGGTTCAAACACCCAATCCTGGCCCGGATGCCATTTACGCACATCCTCGCGCCACGAGATATGGCCGCGCAGCACCTGTTTGTCCGCCAGCCAAGCCTTGGCCTGCGCCACAGCCAGCGCCATGCGGCTGTGCCAAGTGGTGTAAAGGCTTAGACCGCGCGCGGCGGCCAAGGCCTGCAAGGCATGCACCTCTGCCAGAGTGGCACCGGGGGGCTTTTCCAACATCACATGCCGCCCCGCCAAAAGCGCGGCCTGGGCATAGGCAAAGCGCGGCACCGGCGGCATGCACAAGGACACCACCTTGATCTGTGGACGCTGTGCCAGCATCTGCGCGAAATCGTCAAAGCTTTCCACGCCGTCAACGCCCGCGCCGCTTTGCGACACCGTGGCTGCAAGCTGCCAATCCGGGCTGGCCGCCAGCGCGGGGATATGCTGATCCCGCGCGATCTTACCGATGCCAACAAGCGCGATCTGCATCAATGCGAATCCTTGCCCACAGGGTTGCCGCGACAGCCCTTCAGGAAATCAAGGTCGGCGCCGGTATCGGCCCCCTGCACATGCTGCTGGTGCAGCCAAGCATAGCCGCTTTCAGCCCGAAGATGGCTTGGCTGCCATTTCGCCAGACGCGCGGCCAGCTCGGCTTCCGAGATATCCAGATGCAAGCGGCGGTTTGGCACATCCAATTCAATGAAATCGCCATTTTGCACCACCGCCAATGGCCCCCCCGCCGCCGCTTCGGGCGAGGTATGCAGCACCACTGTGCCATAGGCCGTGCCCGACATCCGCGCATCCGAGATCCGCACCATATCGGTGACGCCCTGCTTCAACAGCTTGGGCGGCAGGCCCATATTGCCGACCTCTGCCATGCCGGGATAGCCTTTGGGGCCGCAGTTCTTCAGCACCATCACGCAGCTTGCATCAATATCCAGCGCGTCGTCGTTGATCTTGGCCTTGTAGTCATCAATATCTTCAAACACCACCGCGCGGCCGCGATGTGTCATCAGCGCAGGCGTTGCTGCCGAAGGCTTCAGCACCGCGCCATTGGGCGCCAGATTGCCCTTGACCACCACGACCCCGCCCGATTGGGTCAGCGCCTTATCGGTGGGCAAGATCACATCTTCATTGTGGTTGATCACATCCTTGACCTGCTCCCACATCGTCTCGCCCGAGACCGTCAGCGCCTCTTTGTGCAACAGCCCCGCCTCGCCCAGCCGCTTGATCACAACCGGCAGACCACCGGCGTAAAAGAACTCTTCCATCAGATATTTGCCCGAAGGCATCAGGTTCACGATTGTCGGCACATCACGGCCGCACCGATCCCAATCTTCCAGCGTCAGATCCACCCCGACCCGACCGGCAATCGCCAGCAGATGGATCACCGCATTGGTCGATCCGCCAATCGCGCCATTGGTGCGGATCGCGTTCTCGAAGGCTTCTTTCTTAAGGATATCAGAGGGTTTCAGATCGTCCTTCACCATCTGCACGATGCGGCGGCCGGTCATTTGCGCCATCACCCGCCGGCGGCTGTCCACCGCAGGAATGGCGGCATTGCCCGACAGCGCCATGCCCAAGGCTTCGGCCATCGAGGCCATCGTCGAGGCCGTGCCCATGGTGTTACACGACCCCGGGCTGCGGCTCATCGAGGCTTCGGCATCAACAAATTCTTCCTTGCTCATGGTGCCCGCCGCCACCGCTGCCGAGAATTTCCACAGATGCGTGCCAGAGCCGACGCGTTCGTTCTTGTAATAGCCGTTCAGCATCGGCCCGCCCGTCACCACGATCGAGGGAATATCGGTCGAGGCCGCGGCCATCAGCAGCGACGGCGTGGTCTTGTCACAGCCCACCATCAGCACGCAGCCATCCATCGGCTGGCCGCGCATCGCCTCCTCTACCGCCATCGCGGCAAGGTTGCGAAACATCATCGCCGTCGGACGGAACGCCGATTCCGAGGCGCTGAACACCGGAACCTCTACCGGAAAGCCGCCGGCTTCATAGATGCCATGCTTTACCCGCTCGGCCAAATCACGCAGATGCGCGTTGCAGGGGGTCAGCTCGGACCAGGTGTTCAAAATGCCGATCACGGGGCGACCATCAAACAGGTCTGGCGGGAAGCCTTGGTTCTTCATCCAGCCGCGGTGGTAAATCGAGTCCTTGCTGGTGCCGCCAAACCACTCTTGCGAGCGCAGTTTGCGGGGCCAGGCGGCGGGTTTGAATGTCATGGCAGACCTCTTATAATTGCCGAACCGTCACCGCGCCCTTTTGGGCAACGGCCACCGCCAGCGGGTTTTTCAGGGGCAGCCCAAAGGGGGCCGCTTCGATTTCAAAGACATCACCGGCTTGTGCGGCAATGCCATCAGCAAAGGACAGGGTCGCGGTACCAAACATATGCACATGCAGATCGCCCGCTTGGCGGAACAGTGCATATTTGAAGTGATGATGTTCAAGGTTGGCCAGAGTATGCGACATATTGGCTTCGCCCGACAGGAAAGGCTTTTCAAAAATCACCGTATCGCCACGGCGAATGCGCGAGCTGCCGCGCACATCCAGCGGCAGATCGCCGACCAGAAGTTCGGGGCCAAAAGAGGCTTCGCGCAGCTTGGAATGCGCCAGATACAGATAGTTGATCCGCTCGGTCACATGGTCTGAAAACTCATTGGCCAAGGCCCAGCCCACCCGTGCGGGCGTGCCATCGGGGGCAATCAGATAGATGCCGGCAAGTTCAGGCTCTTCGCCACCATCCAGCGCAAAGCCGGGGCTGGTCAGCGGCTTGCCTGGCGCGATGGCGGTGCTGCCATTGCCTTTGTAGAACCATTCGGGCTGCACGCCCACCTCGCCTGCGGCAGGGCGGCCAGCTTCCAGCCCCATGCGGAACATCTTCATGCTGTCGGTCAGACTTTCGCTGCCATCCAACTTGGTGTGCATTGCATCCCGCGTCGCGGCCGAACCCAGATGCGTCAGCCCCGTGCCGGTCAGATGCATATGCGCCGGATCGGGATGGCTGATCGGCAAGACAAGCTGCCCTGCGGCGGCCAAAGCCAGCAAATCAACTGCCTCGCCCAAACCGTGTTCAGCCACCACCGCCGCCAGACTGCGCCCCGAGATCACCGCCTCTTGCGCCAGCGCATAGGTGCTTGCCGCCCCGCGCACGATGGCAGCCTCTGTGCCTTCACGCGCGACCACAGCAACCTCGCCATTCGGGCGGATGATTTGCGACAACAGCATTGTTTTCCTCACTTGTTCTTATTGTATACGTCAAAAATCACTGCCGACAACAGCACAAGACCTTTGATAACTTGTTGATAATCAATGCCGATCCCCATAATCGACATGCCATTGTTCATCACGCCCATGATCAAAGCGCCAACGACTGCGCCCAAGATCTTGCCCACGCCCCCCGACATCGACGCGCCGCCGATAAAGACCGCCGCGATCACATCAAGCTCGAAACCGCCGCCCGCCTTGGGGGTGGCCGAGTTCAGCCGTGCCGCCACAATCATCCCCGCCAAGGCCGCCAAAACCCCCATGTTCACAAAGGTCAAAAACACCAGCCGCTCGGTCTTGATCCCCGACAGCTTGGCCGCTTTTTCATTGCCGCCAAGCGCGTAGATCCGCCGCCCCATCGTCATGTTTTCGGTGAAAAAGCCATAAAGCACCGTCAACACCGTGAGGATCAGCACCACATTTGGCAGGCCGCGAAAGCTTGCCAGCTTGTAGCCCACAAAGATCAGCGCAACCGAGACAATAAGGTTGCGAATAGCGAAAATCACAACAGGCTCGGGGGTTACGCCAAACTCCACATCCCGCGCCCGCGCCCGCCAGCCCAGCCACGCAATGGCCAAAGCCGAGATGCAGACCAGCACCAAGGCGGTCATATTCGGTTTGCCGACGCCAAAGATGTCGGGGATAAATCCGGTCGAAAGCGACTGAAACGCCTTAGGAAAGGGGCCGATGTTCTGGCCGCGCAACAGCCACAGCGTCAGGCCGCGAAACACCAGCATCCCCGCCAGCGTCACGATAAACGACGGCACTCGCCAATAGGCGATCCAATAGCCCTGAGCCGCCCCGATCAGCATGCCAACCAGCAAAACCGCAGGCACCACCGCATAGACCGGCCAATGCAGATTGACCGTTAAAACCGCCGCCACGGCCCCCGTAAAACCCACGACCGAGCCTACCGAGAGGTCAATATGGCCGGCCACAATCACCAGCAACATCCCCAAAGCCATGATGATGACATAGGAGTTTTGCAAAAATAGGTTGGTAATGTTTTGTGCCGACAGGAAATCTACCCCCTCGAAGACCCGCACCACCACGACAAAAAACAGCACGATGGTCACCAAAGCCATCAACATGCCGTTTTCGCGCAGATGCCCCCCCAGATGCGCGCCCAAGCCCTTTTTCTCTGCGCCGCTCATGGCAATGTTCCTTCGTTTTTCAGGATAAGCCCCATAATACGCTCTTGATCGGCCTCGGCCTTGCTCAATTCGCCCACTATTTTGCCCTCGTTCATCACATAGATCCGGTCGCACATGCCCAATAGCTCGGGCATCTCCGAGCTGATCATCACCACCCCACGCCCCTGCGCGGCAAGCTCGTTCATAATGCCGTAGATCTCGAACTTGGCCCCGACATCAATGCCGCGTGTTGGCTCGTCCAAAATCAAAACCTGCGGATCTGTAAACAGCCATTTCGACAGCACCACCTTTTGCTGATTGCCACCCGAAAGGTTGACCACCCTTTGCGCGACATTGGGGGTGCGAATGTTCATAGCGCGGCGGTATTCCTCGGCCACCTGCTGCTCGCGTTGATGGTTCAGCACCCCCCGCTTTGATACTCCCAGCAGATTGGCCAGCGTGATGTTGCGCGAAATCGGCTCGTCCAAAATAAGCCCAAGCGTTTTGCGGTCTTCGGTGACATAGGCCAGCCCCGCCGCAATTGCCCGATCCACCGTCGAGACATCGACAAGCTTGCCACCGATCTGCACCGAGCCAGTGATGCCCTGACCATAGCTTTTGCCAAAAAGGCTCATCGCAAGTTCGGTCCGCCCTGCCCCCATCAGCCCAGCAATGCCGACAATTTCGCCCCTGCGCACCGTAAAGCCCGCGTTTCGGATGATCTGGCGGTCTTTGCGCTCGGGGTGCCAAACATTCCAATCGGCAACTTGCATCAGCACTTCGCCAATTTGCGGACTGCGCGCTGGGTAGCGCTGTGCCATATCACGCCCGACCATATCGCGAATAATCCGCTCTTCCGAGATCTGCTCCGCTGTCAGCGTCGAGACCGTCGCCCCATCCCGAATAATGGTAATACGATCTGCCACCTTGCTGATTTCATTCAGCTTATGGCTAATCAGTATCGAGGTAATGCCCTGCGCTTTCAGTTCGAGCAGCAGGTCCAATAGCTTTTGGCTATCGTTTTCCTGCAAGGCCGCGGTTGGCTCGTCAAGGATCAACAATCGCACATCCTTGGCCAAGGCCTTGGCGATTTCGATCAGCTGTTGCTTGCCAACGCCCAACTTTTCCACCTTGGTGGTCGGAGCTTCGACCAGACCGACCTTGCGCAGCAGATCTTCGGTTTTTTGATAGGCGGCCGGCCAGTTGATCACGCCATTCTTGGCCACTTCATTGCCCAAAAACAGATTTTCCGCGATCGAAAGCAGCGGCACCAAAGCCAATTCCTGATGGATGATAATAATGCCCAGATCTTCGCTGTCACGAATGCCACGGCAGGCCAGCGGCTTGCCGTCAAAAATGATCTCACCCTCGTAACTGCCATGCGGGTAAATCCCCGACAAGACCTTCATAAGCGTTGACTTTCCAGCGCCATTTTCACCGCAGATCGCGTGGATCTCGCCAGATTTCACATCCAGATTCACACGGTCAAGCGCGCGCACCCCCGGAAAGACCTTGCTGATCTCCCGCATTTCCAACAGCGCTGACATGATTTTCCTCCCAAGACGACTGCGCCCGCCCCTCCAGCTTTGGAAGCAACGGGCGCAGCCTTTCTATCGCTTACTTCAGTTGGTCAGCGCTGTAATAGCCCGAACCGACCAGAACGGCCTCGTAGTTTGCGCCATCAACCGGCTGCGATTCCAGCAGATACGAGGGCACAACCTTAACGCCATTGTCATAGGTGGCGGTGTCATTGATCTCTGGCGTGCCGCCCGAAAGGATCGCATCGACCATCTTCACGGTCACTTTTGCAAGCTCGCGGGTGTCCTTGAAGATCGAGGAATATTGCTCGCCCGCAATGATGGATTTGATCGACGGCACTTCGCAGTCTTGGCCGGTCACGATTGGCATCTTCAGATCGCCCGAGCCATAGCCTACGCCTTTGACCGAAGACAGAATGCCGATCGACAGCCCGTCATAAGGCGAGAGTGCGCCGTGCAGCGCCTTGTCGGCGTAGTTCGACGACAGAAGGTTGTCCATGCGCGCCTGCGCCACAGCGCCATCCCAGCGCAGGGTACCAACCACTTCCATGCCCATTTGACCCGAAGGGATCACGATATCGCCAGAATCGATCATCGGCTGAAGCACCGACATCGCACCGTTGTAGAAGAAGAAGGCGTTATTATCGTCTGGCGAGCCGCCAAACAGCTCGACATTCCAAGGCTTAGCGTCGGCAAACCGTTCTTTCAGACCGGCAACCAGCGAATTCGCCTGCTGCACGCCGACTTTAAAGTTGTCAAAGGTGGCGTAGTAATCAACCGAGCCGCTTTCGCGGATCAGCCGGTCATAGGCGATAACCTTGATGCCCGCAGCCGCAGCATTGTCCAAAGCATTGGACAGCGTGGTGCCGTCGATCGCAGCAATGACCAGAACCTTGACACCCTTGGTGATCATATTCTCGATCTGCGCCAATTGGTTAGGAATATCATCCTCGGCATATTGCAGATCGGTGTCATAGCCCGCGGCGGTAAACTGCTCGACCATCGAAGCGCCGTCCGAGATCCAGCGGGCCGAAGATTGCGTCGGCATCGCAATGCCAATGGTGCCCTTCTCGCCCGCGAAAACAGGAGAGCCGACAGCCGAAGCGAACACAGACGCCGTTCCAAGCGCCAAAAGCGCCCGTCTAGAAATTTGCATATTTTATCCTCCCTTTGTGCCGTCAGCAGCGACGGCTCATATCCCGGCTCTGCCCGAAATCCACCTGTTTCGAGCCAGCGTGAGCCTATCTTTGCAATGCCGAAATATGGCCGTCAAATGGCAAATATGCATATTTAGATAGCGAGAATGATATGTTTTAAACCCTTGACCAAAGCCTGATCGCAGCACAAAGCCGCCACAGCCAAAGGGCGGCGGCTGCCTTTGGCTCGGGGGCGGTCAGCGCACCAAAGCGCCGGCGTCTTTGTTGATGCCGGTGATCGAATAATCCCCAAGATGGAAGCTTTCGGTCTAGGCCCGATCCGAGAACACCACTTCAGGACGTTCGACCCTAAAGTGGATATAGCTCGTCTGGGCGACAGCAGCATATCCCGCTCTGGCAGACCATTGCCCAAGAAACCCGCTTTGACAAAGACCAGCTTCGGATCGCACGCGAAGTCCAAGCTGGACATGGTCTTGCTGCCAACCCAAGCGATTTCCTAGAAGCCATTGTCGCGGGGAATCACCCGATCGCCAGCCTGCAAGTCCTCGACAAGCCGCTGAACCTGCCTCAGCAGGGGAAGATTTATTCTGTTTTCAGCCCCACGACCTAAGGCAATTTTTTTGCGGCCATGCAGATATTTTTTACCTTTTGCCACTAGCCGTGAGGGCAGAGCAGAGTTTGGCGCAGCGCGGGGCTCTCTGCCCTGTCAAAGGAGCGGATCAGGTGCGAAAACGGGTGTTTGATTGTGTGGCAGCGGGTCTTGGGCTTTTGCTGCTGTCACCGCTGCTGGCGGTTTTGGCTTTGCTGATCTGGTGGCGCCTGGGATCACCGGTGTTGTTTCAGCAAAGCAGGCCCGGGCTAATGGGCAAGCCGTTCAAGCTTATCAAATTTCGCAGTATGACCACGGCGGTGGATGCTGCCGGACATCTGCTGCCGGACGCGCAGCGCCTCACGGGCTTGGGCCGGTTTTTGCGGGCAAGCTCGCTGGATGAGTTGCCCGAGCTGTGGTGCGTGCTGAAAGGCGAGATGAGTCTTGTCGGCCCGCGCCCCCTGCTGATGGAATATTTGTCGCTTTATTCTCCCGAACAGGCCCGCCGCCATGCGCTGCGCCCCGGACTAACCGGCTGGGCGCAAATCAACGGGCGCAATATGCTGTCTTGGCCGCAGAAATTTGCGCTCGATCTATGGTATATCGACAATCACAGCCTCTGGCTGGATCTGAAGATCATTGCACTGACGCTCTGGCGGGTGGTGCAACGCCAAGGCATCCTGGCCCCGGGCGAGGCTGCGATGGCAAAGTTCACCGGCAACCCGCCGTGACGCGGCTGATCGGCGTCTATGGCGCGTCAGGCTGTGGCCGCGGCATCCTGCCTTTGTTGCGCGCGCAATATCCAAAAGACCGCTTGGTGTTCATCGATGACACGCTTTGTGGTCAAACGATCAACGGCCATAGGGTGCTGAATTGGGCCGCGTTTTTGCAACAAGAGGCGGGCGAGAAAGCTGTCAGCATCGCGGTCGCCGCGCCAAAGCGGCGGCAAAGGCTGGCGGAAAAGGCTGCCACAGCCAATATCAGCTTGATCGAGGCCCGTGCCGGCTCGGTTGTGCAGATGGATGCAGTCGAAATTGGCGTCGGCGCCTGCCTGTCGCCCTTTGTCAGCCTGACCAGCAACATCCGCATCGGCCGCTGTTTTCATGCCAATCTTTACGCCTATGTCGAGCATGATTGTCACCTTGGCGACTATGTCACCCTTGCCCCCGCAGCCAAGGTGAACGGCAATATCAGCATTGGCGACCACGCCTATATCGGCGCAGGCGCCGTGCTGCGTCAAGGCATTGCGATTGGTGCAGGCGCCATTATTGGCATGGGCGCGGTGGTGACGCGCGATGTGCCAGCGGGAGAAACCGTGGCAGGAAACCCCGCCAAACCCCTGATAAAAATATAAAAATGCGGATTTTTCTATCACGCCCACATATGTCTGGCCATGAAGAAAAGCAGGTGGCCAAGGCTTTCGCCTCGAAGTTTATAGCCCCCGTTGGCCCGCAGCTGGATGGCTTTGAAGCGGCAGTCGCAGCCTATCTGTCAGGCAGTCCGGGCGCAGAGCTGCACTGCGTGGCGCTTACCTCGGGCTCTGCCGCGCTACATCTTGCGTTGCGCATCGCAGGGGTAGGTGCTGGCGATGAGGTGTGGATTTCCTCGATGACCTTTGCGGGCGGCATCTTTGCGGTCAGCTACCTTGGCGCAAGTCCGCGTTTTTTCGACCTTGATCCCCTCAGCTGGAGCATCGACACCTCGCGCTTGGCCGATGAACTGGCCGCAGCCGCGCGGCAAAATCGCCTGCCCAAGGCGATCGTGCCAACCGATCTTTACGGCCAATCCGTTGATCTTGACCCGATCGAGCGGCTGGGCGCAGATTATGGCGTGCCGGTGATCGTGGACAGCGCCGAAAGTCTTGGCGCAAGCTACCGCGCGGGGCGCAAGGCTGGCACGGGCGGCGATGCAGCGATCCTGTCTTTTAACGGCAATAAAATCATCACAACCTCGGGCGGCGGCATGCTGGTGACGCGCCATCGGGCTTGGGCCGAGCAAGCGCGTTTTCTGGCGACCCAAGCCCGCGACCCTGCCCCGCATTACCAGCACTCCAGCCTTGGCTATAACTACCGCCTCTCCAATATCTGCGCCGCCATCGGCTTGGGGCAGATGCAAGTGCTAGAGGCCCGCGTCGCCCGCAGGCGCGAGATTTTTACCCGCTATCACGCGGCTCTTGCCCGCCCCGGCCTTTGCTTTATGCCCGAGCCAGAGGGCCAGCACTCAAGCCGCTGGCTGACGACGCTGACGCTTGATCCGGCGCAAACGGGTGTTAACCGCGAAGACATCCGCCTGATGCTGCTGGCGCATCAGATCGAAACCCGCCCGCTGTGGAAGCCCATGCACCTGCAACCGCTTTATGCAGGCGCGCCCTATCACGGCGCGGGGGTGGATGAGGCGTTGTTTGCCAAGGGGCTGTGCTTGCCCTCGGGCAGCGACATGAGCGAAGCCGAACAAGACGAGGTGATCGGCAGGATCAGCGACAGGCTTGCACAGGGCTGACGCGCGTCTCTGGCGGCAGCACCAGCCCCGCGGGTCCAGGCATTGCCATCAGCCGACGCGCTGGCCCTGCACCCAGGTGCCCAGCAGGCGGGCGCTGTCGGCAAAAGGTTTGATGCGGATCACATCGCCGCGTTGGCCAAGACCAAGCGCACCGCGGTCGCTCAGGCCTGTGGCCGCTGCCGGTGCCGCCGTCACCGTGCGGATCCCCCGCGCCAGATCGCCCCAGATATCGCCCAAGCGCAGCGCCGCCGACAACAGCGCCGAGGGCACATAATCCGATGAGACAATATCCAGCAGATCAGCCTTGGCCAAATCTTGAGCCGCGACATTGCCCGAATGCGAGCCGCCGCGGATCAGGTTGGGCGCGCCCATCATCACAGCGATGCCGGCATCACGACAGGCGCTTGCGGCCTCAAGGCTGGTGGGGAATTCGGCAAAGCCCGCGCCGTGGCGGGCCGAGGTTGCGACGTGCTCTGCGGTGGTGTCATCATGGCTGGCCAGCACCGCACCAAAGCGGCGCGCCGCTTGCACGGCTGCGGCCTCGTGTTCGACCCCAAGCCTTTGGGTCAGCGCGATTTGCCCCGCGACATGGTCTTCGAATTCATGCTCGGACAGGCCGTGTTTGCCGCAGACATAGGCGCGCAGCTGGGTCATGTCGCGAAACTGCCGCTGGCCGGGGGTGTGATCCATCAGGCTGACGATGCCGATGCGGTCTTCGGGGCCAAATTTCGCCAGCTCTGCCGTCAGGGTTTCCGAGCAGACCTCGGCGCGCAGATGCAGAAAATGGCTGATGCGCAGCGCGCCTTTGTGGCGCAGATCCAAGATCTCATCGGCCAGCAGGCGGGCATATTCGCCGTAGTTGGCCTTGGTGTTTGACACCACCGACCCCACCCGCAGCGCGTCATAAACCGTGGTAATCCCGACACTTGCAAGTTCGGCATCATGGGCGATGATGGCGCTTGCATGGGGCCAGCTGACCTTGGGGCGCGGCTCGATATGGCGTTCCAGATTGTCGGTGTGCAGCTCGATCAGGCCAGGGCTGATGAAATCGCCTTCACAATCAATCGCGCCGATAGGCACGCCAGCGCCCTGATCTATCGCGGTGATCACACCCGCTTGGATGCGCAGACTGCCATGGACCACCTCGGTCGGCAAAATCAGTTTGGCATTGGCGAGGATGGTTTCGGTCATGTCAGAAGCTTTCCTTGAGGTGGTCGCGCATCGGCGCAAATGGGCATAGAAGCGTCACAGGAATGTGACAAAAGCGGTTTAAAGGGCAGGTTATGGACCAGATGAAACGCTATGCGATCTATTACGCCCCGCGCGAGGGCGCTTTTGCCGAGGCCGCCGCGGCTTGGCTGGGCTGGGACATGCCGCGCGGTCAAGAGGTTGCGCAGGCTTTGCCCGCCGCTTTGGTCAAGCTGACCGACGATCCGCGCAAATACGGCTTTCACGGCACGCTGAAAGCGCCGTTTCGGCTGACCGAGGGGCTGGAGTTGCAAGATCTGACCCAAGGTCTGCGCGCGCTTGCGGGGCAACTGGCGCCACTGAGAATGGCTGGATTGGAACTGAGCGACCGCCACGGCTTTCTGGCGCTGACGCCGCTGGGGGCGCAAGATCAGTTGCAAGCGCTGGCAAGCGAGGTTGTGCGCGCGCTCGAGCCTTACCGCGCCGCACTGACGCCCGCCGAATACGCCCGCCGCCGCCCCGAAAGCCTGAGCCATCGGCAGCGCGAATTGCTCGATACCTATGGCTATCCCTTTGTGATGGAAGAGTTTCAGTTCCATCTGACGCTTTCGGGCGCACTGAGGCCGCCGCAAGCCGAAGCTTTGATCCCCGCCGCGCGCGCCCACTTCACGGGCCTGATCCCGCAGCCCTTTGAGGTGCAGGATCTGTGCCTGTGCGGCGAGGATGCCACGGGGCGGTTTCATCTGCTGCACCGCTATCCCCTAAGCGCCTGAGACAGCCGCGCGATGCCTGCCTCGGGGGTGGTGTCATTGGCAATCTCGACTGCCCGCAGCCCCTGCGGCAGCGCGGTATCGGCGCGCGCCAGACGGTCGGTGATTTCGGCCAGGCTTTCGCGGCCGCGCGCGGCCAGACGCTGCGCCAAAAGCGGCAGCGGCAGGGTGATGTGCAAAACGATCAAGTCAGGATAGGCAGCAAGCCCCTGCGCCAAAGCCCCACGCGAGCCGTTCAGCACCACAGACCGCCCGTGGTGCAAGGGCGCAAGCTCGGCCAAGGGCACGCCATAGTGCAGCCCATGCGCCTGCCAGTGCAGCGCAAAATCGCCGCGCGCCAAGCGCTGATCAAACTCGGTTTCTGTCACACCTTCAAAGGGTTCGCCGCCCGCCGACTCGGGGCGGGTGATCACCCGGCGCGCCCAATGCAGCGCGGGGTTGGCAGCCATAGCCCCCGCAATCAGCGTGTCTTTGCCCGCGCCCGAAGGCCCAACCACGACAAATAGCTGCCCCGTCATGCCGCCTGCACCGCAAAGTCGCGCACATCGGCAACGCGGTCGCAGACGCGGTCGCGCGCGGCCTCGTCGTGGAAAATCCCCAAGATCGCAGCACCGCGCGCCTTGGCCTCTTCGATCAGCGCCAGCACCACCTCGCGGTTGGCCGCATCAAGGCTGGCGGTGGGCTCGTCCAGCAACAGCGCCGGATAGCTATGGGCAAAGCCGCGCGCGATATTGACGCGCTGCTGCTCGCCGCCCGAAAAAGTGGTGGGCGACAGCGCCCAAAGCCGCTGCGGGATGTTCAGCCGCGCCAGCAACTCTGCCGCGCGCGCGCGCGCTGCATCGGCGCAAACGCCCAGCGCCAGCAAGGGTTCAGCCACCACATCCAGCGTCGCCACCCGTGGCACCACCCGCAAAAACTGGCTGACATAGCCCAAAGTCTCGCGCCGCAGGGCGATGATCTGGCGCGGGGCTGCTTGGGCCACATCCAGATCGCCAACCCGAATAAAGCCCGAAGAGGCGAGATAATTGCCCCAAACCATCCGCATCAGCGTCGATTTCCCCGCCCCCGAGGCCCCGATCAACCCGACGCATTCGCCAGCCGCCACCGAAAGCTGGGCGTTTTGCATCACCGGAATAACCGCCGAGCCTTGGTTGTGCAGGGTAAAGCTTTTGCAAAGATTGCCAATTTCGATCATAGCCAGCGCTTCCATTTGAAGAAAAGATAGGTGCCCACCGCCGAGGCAAGCATCAAGACAAGCGCCGCAGGATAGCCCCAAGGCGATTGCAGTTCGGGCATGGCGACGAAATTCATGCCGTAAATGCTGGCGATCAGCGTTGGCGGCAGGAACAGGGCCGCCACCACAGACACGATCCGCACCGTGGCATTCTGCGCCAGATTGATCATGCCCAGCGTCGCATCAGAGGTCAGCGCCAAGCGCGAGGCCAGAAAATCTGCATGCACCTCAAGCGCTTGCAGATCGCGCATCAGGCCTTTGACCAAGGGCCGCAGGGTTGTGGCATTGTCGCGGTCTGCCAGCGTTTGACCAAAGAAGCTCAGCGCGCGCTCTACCGTCAGCAGGCCAAGGCGCACCCGCCCCAACAGATCGCCCTCGCGGCCCACCCGCGCCAGCGCCTCTTGCAGCATCTCGCCGCCCAGCCCCTGCGCGCCACCCTGATAGATGCCAGCCGCGACCTCATCCAGACCGCGGCCGATGCCTTCAAGGATATCGGCCATGCGTCCGGTGATTTCCTCGATCAGGCCCAAAAACAGCTTCTCGGGCCGATCGCAGCCCGCGCCCACCTTTTCGGCACGCTCGGGGTAGGTGTCAAAGGGGCGCGGCGCATGGTGGCGCACCGTCAGCAGACGATCTGGCGTGACGATAAAGCACACGGGCCCGGAAATCGGGGTTTTGGTGGCAGAAAGCCCCGGCAAAACCACCGTCATGTAATCGACCCCGCCCTCGCGATAAAGCCGGTTCGACAGCTCGATCTCTTCCATATCGGCCAGCGAGGGCACCACCAGCCCCAGATCCGCGACCGCTTGGGTCTGTTCGGGCTGCGGGCGGTAAAGATCAATCCAGATCGCCGCCGACAGATCGGCGTCAACGGCCAGTCGGGTCAGCTTTCCCGCTTCGGGACGAAAGGCAAACAGCATCGCTTACACCTGCAAAACAGAGGAGACCAGCAGCTGGGTATAGGCGTGTTGCGGATCGTCCAGCACCTGATCGGTCAGCCCCTGTTCTACCACATGTCCGTCTTTCATCACCATCAAACGGTCGGCCAAAAGCCGCACCACCGCCAGATCATGGGTGACGATGATCGCCGAAAGCCCCATCTCGCGCACCAGCCCGCGCAACAGATCCAAAAGCCGCGCCTGAACCGAAACATCCAGCCCGCCGGTGGGCTCGTCCATGAACACCAAACGCGGGCCGGTCACCAGATTGCGCGCGATTTGCAGCCTTTGCTGCATGCCGCCCGAAAAGGCACGCGGGCGGTCGTCGATGCGGTCGGCGGCGATCTCGACCCGGCCCAGCCAGTCGGTCGCGGTGTCACGGATGTCGCCGTAGTGACGCGCACCCACCGCCATCAGCCGCTCGCCGACATTGCCGCCAGCCGAGACCCCCATCCGCAAACCATCGCGCGGGTTTTGATGCACAAAGGCCCAATCGGTGCGCGCCATCCGCCGCCGTTCGGCCTCGGCCATCTGCACGGTGTCGCGCGGGCCGCTGGCGGTGTCAAAGATCACCCGACCTGCATCGGGGGCCATATGCCCCGCCATGCAGGACAACAGCGTTGACTTGCCCGACCCGCTTTCGCCGACGATCCCCATCACCTCGCCGGGGAAAAGGTCAAAGCTGATGTCCGCACAGCCAATCCGCGTGCCGTAGCTTTTGCTTAGGCCCTGAACCGATAGCAGCGGTTGATCTTTTGCCAAGTTTTGCAGGGTCATGGTCATATCGCCTCCTCGCCCAAACGCCCGACATGGCCCGCAGCCCGCCTGCCCCCACAATAATCGGTGTCCGAGCAGACAAACATCCGCCCGCCCTGATCGTCGATGATCACCTCGTCCAGATAGCTGTCGCTGGCATCACACAGATCACAGGCATGATCGGCCTTGCTGGGCACAAAGGGATGATCGTCGAAATCCAGACTGACCACATGGGTAAAGGGCGGCAGCGCATAGATCCGCTGCTCGCGCCCCGCGCCAAACAGCTGCAAGGCCGGGCTGTTGGAAAGCTTGGGGTTGTCAAACTTGGGGATCGGCGACGGGTCCATCACATAGCGATCTTCCACCTTGACCGGATAGGCATAAGAGGTCGCAATCTGCCCGTGCCGCGCGATGTCCTCGTAAAGTTTCACATGCATCAGGCCGTAGTCTTCCAGCTCGTGCATCTTGCGGGTCTCGGATTCGCGGGGTTCCAAAAACCGCAGCGGTTCGGGGATTGGCACCTGATAGACCAGGATCTGGCCCGCGCTGAGGCTTGTGTCGGGGATGCGGTGGCGGGTCTGAATAAGCGTGGCCTCTTGGGTGGCCTCGGTGACGGCGACCCCTGCAACCCGTTGAAAGAACTTGCGGATCGACACGGCATTGGTGGTATCATCCGCGCCTTGGTCGATCACTTTCAGCCGGTCTTCGGGCACCAGACAGGCGGCCGTGACCTGCACGCCGCCCGTGCCCCAACCGTAAGGCATCGGCATCTCGCGGCTGGCAAAGGGCACCTGATAGCCGGGCACGGCGACGCCTTTCAGGATCGCGCGGCGGATCATCCGCTTGGTCTGCTCGTCCAGATAGGCAAAGTTATAGGCTTGATCGGTCATTCTGCGGCCTCCGTCCCTGCCAGCACTTCGGCACGCAATTTGCGCACCAGTTCCAATTCTGATTGGAAATCAACGTAATGCGGCAGTTTGATATGTTCCAAAAATCCGGTGGCTTGGATGTTATCGGCATGCATCAGCACGAATTCCTCGTCCTGAGCCGGTGCGCCGCTGTTTTCTTCGCCAAGCTCGGCCCAGCGCAAAGACCGATCCACAAGGCTCATCGCAATCGCCTTGCGCTCGGTCTGGCCAAAGACCAGACCATAGCCGCGGGTGAACTGCGGCGGTTCGGTTTTGCTGCCTTTGAACTGATTGACCGTCTCGCATTCGGTCAGCTCGATCTCGCCGATTTCGACCGCAAAGCCCAGCTCTGGGATCTCCATCTCGACCGCCACCATGCCGATGCGCAATTCGCCGACAAAGGCATGGGTGCGCCCGTAACCGCGCTGGGTCGAATAGGCCATCGACAGGATAAAGCCCTCGTCGCCTCGAGTGATTGCTTGCAAGCGCAGCGCGCGGCTGGCGGGCAGCTCCATCGGTTCGCGGGTCAGATCGGCGGGCTGGGCCGCACTGCGCGGATTGGCCTCGATCAGCCCGTCGCGGTTCAAGAACCCCGTGACATGCGGCACATCGGCCAGATCAGCGGCAGCGGTGGCGGGGGCTGCGAGTGCCTCGCCCTCGGCGGCCAATTTGAAATCGAGCAGGCGGTGGGTATAATCAAAGGTCGGCCCCAGAACCTGCCCGCCCGGCAAATCCTTAAAGGTGGCCGAGACCCGCCGGATCACCGCCATCTGCGCGGTCTCGACCGGAACCGAGGCCCCAAGCCTTGGCAAAGTGGTGCGATACGCGCGGATCAGAAAGATCGCCTCGATCAGATCACCGCGCGATTGCTTGATCGCCAGCGCCGCCAGATCGGCATCATAAAGCGAGCCTTCGGCCATCACCCGATTGACCGCAAGCGACAATTGCGCGCGGATCTGGGCCAGGCTTAACTCGGCCACCGCCGCATCGCCGCGCCGTTCCGCCGCCAACCAGGCATGGGCATTGTCAATCGCCCGCTCGCCGCCCTTTACTGCGACATACATCAGAAATCCTCCACATGGGTTGACCGCGGCAGGCCCGCGATCTGGTCGGCTGCGGTGAAAAACGCGTCAAACCCCAACGGGAACCGCGCGCGATTGGCTTGAAAGGCCGCCACTTCGGGCAGGTTCAGCCGCGCGTGATCGGCAATGCCCGGCCCGGTCAGCCGTGAACCAGTGTTTGACAGCGCCGCCATCTCGACGATCAAGGTGCAAGAGCGGTCAGGATAATCGGGCAGGCCCTGCGCAAAGCGTCCCACTGGCTGTAGATCGGCCCAAGTGCCCAGCGCAAAGCTGGCGGCCTCGGGCGCAACCAAGGGCGCGCCGGTGTGAAAGGTCAGCCAATCGCGCAGGGCCGCGCAATCATAGCGCCCCGCCAGATGCACAGGCGTGGTGCCATCCACCAGCGTCAGCAGCAAAACCCCCGCCGCCACCGACACAGGTGCGGGTGGCGCTGCCCCCGTCACCGACAAGATCTGCCCCGGTTGCGAAAGCGCGGTCAAAGCCGCGCGAAAGGCATGGGCCGAGGCGATCGGCGCATCGGCAAAGCCGCCTTGTAAAGCCAAAAGCGTCACTGGTCTTCTCCTCGCACCAAAGTGAAAAACTCAACGCGGGTCGCGGCGGCCTTTTCGGCCCGCGCCAGTCGCTGTGCGGCCTCTTCGGCGCGCAGGGTCGCGATCACCTCGCTGGCCTGACCGCCCTGCAACAGCGCATCCAAAACAGCGGCGCGCAGCGCGTGGGTCTTGTCGCGGCCCTGCACATGCGCATGGCCCACCCTGCCGTCGGGCAGCGCCAAAGAGCAGCGCGTCACCGTCATCTCGCCCAGATTAAAGGCGCTGCCATCGCCGCCAATCCGCCCCCTGACCATCACCGCCCCCACTTCGGGCGCGCGCAGCAGGCTGTGGTCGGGCAGATCGGGAAACAGTGCGGCCAGCCGTGCAGGCTTGGCCCGCGCCAGCAGCCCCATCCAGTCTTTGCGATGATTTTCTGTGGTCATGGCTCTCTCGACATCTTGCGGATTTGTCTAGGTTACTATACAACTAGATAACTCTTAGCGCCCTCGCCCGTAAATTGCACATGAAGTTTTCGTAACAATGGCCCGCAGCCCGATCTGGAAATCCATCACCGCCACGCTGACCGCCGAAATCGCGGGCGGGCAGTACCGCGCGGGCGACAAACTGCCGACCGAGGCCGAACTGTCACAGCGCTTTGGCGTCAACCGCCACACCCTACGCCGCGCTTTGGCCGAGATGGCGGGCGCAGGGCTGGTGGTGGCGCGGCGGGGGGCTGGGGTCTTTGTGCAAGGCAGCCCAACTGATTACGCGCTTGGCCGCCGCACGCGGTTTCACCAAAACGTGCTGGCCTCGGGGCGGACGCCGTCGCGCCAAAGCCTGCGGCTGGAAACCCGCAAGGCCGATGCGCGCGAGGCCGAAGCGCTGACCTTGGCACTGGGGGCCGAAGTGCATGTTGTCGAAGGTCTGTCACTTGCCGATGGCGTACCGCTGGCACTGTTCCGCTCGGTGTTTCCGGCCAATCGCTTTCCCAAGCTGCTGTTTGCACTCGAGGCCTCGAATTCCGTCACCGCAGCCCTCGCCGCTTGCGGGCTTAAAGACTACACGCGCGCCTCGACACGGCTGACCGCGAAAACCGCCGATGCGCTGCAAGCCTTGCATCTGCGCCTGCCCGAGGGCGCGCCGCTGTTACGCTCGGTTGCGGTAAATGTCGACACCGAGGGGGTTGCGGTGGAATATGGCCTGACATGGTTTGCAGGCGACCGCGTCACCCTGACGGTGCAGCCCGAATAAAGCGCAGGCGCCTTTTGGCAAAACCGCCGTGCGCCCGAAATCTGTCACAAAGACGTTGCGAAGATGGTTTATCCACAGCCCAACGCAGATTTCCCCCCTCAGCTTGGACCTTGCCTGATGACATCGCTCCTTCCCCCTCTGACGCTGACCAATGCCCTTGTGCTACGGGGTGGCGCGCTGCAAAATGGTACCGTCGCGCTGGCCGAGGGTCGGATCGCCCATGGCGCTGTGACCGAGGTGGATCTGTCGGGCTATCTGGTCTTGCCGGGCATCATTGATCTGCATGGCGACGGCTTTGAACACCACATCGCCCCCCGCCCCTCGGCGCGGTTTGCGCTGGCAGCTGGCCTTGCCTCTTATGACCGCGAGGCGGCTGCGCATGGCGTGACCACCGCCTATATGGCGCAAGGCTGGAGCTGGGAAGGTGGGCCGCGCGGGCCTGACAAGGCCGAAGAGTTCATGGCCGCCGTGCAGGCCTATCGCCGCGAGGCGATGACCGATCTGCGCGTGCAGATCCGCGCCGAAACCCATCTGGTGGCCGAGGCCGACCGGCTGATCGAAGCAGTGCGTGACTTTGGCGTAGATTATGTGATCTTTAACAACCACTTGGCCGAAGCCCGCCAGATGGCGCGGCTGGCCCCTGCCGATTTCACCGCTTGGGCGCGCAAGATCGGCCGCACCGCCGCCGATTTGACCCGCGATGTCGAAGCCGCCACAGCCTTGGAAAAATCGGTGCCGCGCAGCCTGCGCAAACTGGCCGAGGCGTTTGACGCCATGGGTCTGCGCTATGGCAGCCATGACGACCCCGACGCCGAGACCCGCAGCTATTTCGCGATGATCGGCGCCGAGATTGCCGAATTTCCGACCACGCGCGGCGCTGCGGCTGGCGCGCGGGCAATGAACAACCCGGTGCTGATGGGCGCACCGAATGTGGTGCGTGGCGGATCACAGGCGGGCAATGTCTCGGCCAGCAATCTGGTGCAAGACGGGCTTTGCGATGTGCTGGTGTCAGATTACCACCTGCCCGCACTGCCGCTGGCGGTTTGGGCCTTGGTGGATCGCGGGATTTTGGATCTGGCGCAGGCTTGGGCGCTGATCTCGACCCGCCCTGCTCAGGTGATGGGCCTGCACGACCGCGGCGAAATCGCCCTTGGCCGCCGCGCCGATCTGGTGGTGGTTCATGCCGCCAGCCGCAAGATCGAGGCCACGATCTGCGCTGGACGGCTGACGCATCTGTCGGGTCAGGCGGCGCTGCGGTTTATGGGTCTGGGGCGCGCGCAAACCGCCTTGGCTGCGGAATAGACGAGATCGCCGTCAGCCGTGGTATTTCTCTAAAAACGCCTCGGCTGGCAGGGCGCGAAAATCGGGCAGCGCCCTGCGCAATTCTGCGTGCGACCAATCCCACCAGGCCAGCGCCAGCAGCCGATCGGCCACACCTTTGCCAAAGCGCGGCCGCAGCGGCGTGGCAGGCAGGCCCGCGACAATCATATAGGGCGGCACATCTTTGGTCACCACAGCGCCCGCTGCAATCACCGCCCCTGCCCCCAGCGTGACATCGGGCTTGATAATCGCGCCGTGCCCGATCCAGCAATCAGGGCCCAAAACCGTGCGCCGCGCCGCGCGGGCCGCAAAGAAATCCGCGTCATCTTCGATATCATCCCAGTAGTACGAACTGCGATATAGAAAGTGGTGCAAGGACGCATTGCCCATCGGATGATCGGTCGGCCCTATCCGCGTCATCGCCGCGATATTGGCGAATTTGCCGACGCTGGTATTGGCAATATCTGCATATTGGTCGCAATAGGCGTAATCGGCAAAGCTTGAATGCACCAGCCGCGACCCCCGCCCCACCTCGCAATAGGCGCCAAAATCGCTGGCGGTAATCTGGCAGCCGTCATGGATCAGCGGCTGGCTGGGGGCGAGTTTTGGCATGTCTTATCCTTTGATAAAGCGGCGGCGGATCCAGCCTGAAAAGCTGTCCATCAGCATCACCATCAGCACGATCAAGATCATGTAATAGGCGACATCTTCCCAATCTTTCTGGGTCTGAATGGCTTGGGTCAACAAAAGACCAATGCCACCGCCAACAATCGCGCCAATCACCGTGGCGCTCCGGGTGTTGGATTCAAAGAAATACAGCACTTGGCTTAGCAAGATCGGCGCGATCTGCGGGATCACCCCAAAGCGGGCGCGCAACAGCGCATTCGCCCCTGTTGAGCGTAGACCTTCGACCTGCTTTTCATCAATATTTTCCAAGGCTTCCGAGAACAACTTGCCAAAACTGCCGGTGTCGGTGGTCAAAATCGCCAGCGCCCCCGTCATTGGCCCCGGCCCAAAGGCGCGCGATAAGATGATCGTCCAGATCAGCGCATCAACCCCGCGCACAAAGTCAAACACCCGCCGGAACGCAAAGCGCACCGCCTTGAAGGGGGTAAAGTTCGAAGCCGCCATAAAGGCCAAGGGCAGCGCCACCAAGGCCGCGCCAAAGGTGCCCAGAAAGGCCATCAGCACGGTTTCATACATCGCCCAAGCCACATCGGCGTGATGCCACAGCTGGTTGGTCCAAAAATCATGCGTCATCAACGCCAGATTGCTGCGCGCAGGGTCAATCCGTGGCCCCATCAGCATTGTGGTTAACTGGCCATAGCTTTTGCCGTAAAACGGGCTGTCGAGGGTGAAGAAAAACATCTCCCACCCGGGCTGATAGCGAAAGGTTTCAACCTTTGAGCGCGAATAGGCAAAGCGCCCCTGCGCCGTGGTCACCGAAATGCGGGTATCGGTGACGTTGATCCAGCTTGGCACTGGCTGCGGCGCGGTCAGCGTCAGCTTGGAACCATCGCTTTTGATGTCGATCACACCGTAGTCGGGCACAAGATAGCGCGCGGCATCGGGGCTATAGGTGACGATATGCCCGCGCCCCAGATCAATCGTGGTGGTGTCGCCACTCACCTGCACCCAGTCGGGCAAATGCGCGGGTGGATAGATGCCCTTGGCTTCGCCCTCGATCGCCACCGTCACCACCCCGTCGCGGTTGTTGCGGGTGACATGGGTTTTATAGCTGACGAAATCTGACAGCAAAATCTTGGCGTTGTTCAGATTTGCTTTTTGCGCAAGCCCCACAACATCAAAGCTGATCGCGGTATAGATGAGATAAAACAGGATCAAGACCGGCACCGCCAAAGCCGTCAGGCGGCGGCGACGAAAGCTGGTTTGCAGCGACATAAGCGCGGTATCAGACATCTTTGCGACCTTTCACAAGCCGGTTGCGGGCAGCACTCGAGATTTGGTCAAAGGTCACAATCGCCAGAAACAGCAGCAGAAAAATCGCCACCACCTGATCGTATTTGCCGCCCCCCCATTGCATCGCCAGCTTTAAATCATAGCCAATGCCGCCCGAGCCCACAAAGCCCAGAATGGCCGAGGCCCGCACGTTGATCTCGAAGCGCATCAGCGCATAGGACAGCCAGTTTGGCGCTACCTGCGGCAGCACCCCCAGCCAAATCTGTTGCGACCAATTCGCCCCCGTCGAGGCCAAGCCTTCAACAGGTTTCAGATCGGCGTTTTCGGCAGATTCCGAAAACAATTTGCCCAAAGCGCCGGTCGAGTGGAAGGCAATTGCCAAGACCGCAGGCACCGGCCCGCTGCCCAGAATAAAGATCAGCACCAGCGCGATCACAATCTCGGGGACGGCGCGCATCACATCGGCCATACGACGAAACAGCGGGGTCAGCGCCGGCCAGCGCGCCAGACCGCGCGTTGACAAAATCGCCACCGGCGCGCCCAGCAACACCCCGATCAGCGTCGCGGTTGCGGCGATGTTGATGGTCTCGATCAACGAGGGCAGAAACTTCAGGAAAAGCTCGGGCAGATTGGCGCGGTTGCGCCAAGCCTCAGAGAAGACTTCGCCAGGAAAGTCATCCAAGCGGTGCAGACCGGCCAGAAAATCGCCCGCATTGCGGTCTTGCGCAGTCTGAAACCCCGAGGCCATCAGCGCCACAAAGAACACCAGCAAAATCGTGCCATAAAGCCGCTTGCGGCGGGCTTGCAGCAGATAGGCCCCTTCCAGCGTCGCCGGATCAGGCCGCTTGCCGCCGCTTGGCCCAAAAGAAACATCAACCATGCTGGCTCCCGCAGATACTGGCTTTGGAAAAGAAATTGCCGGACCCTTTGAAAAGGGTCCGGCAGAGGCTGCTAAAATCTTAGTTGCTCTGAAGCTTACGCGCCGCGATGATGCCCAGATACATGTCGTGAGTTGCAGGAACGAAGTCTTTCGCATCGCCCGCAGCCACGCCATAGGCGCATTTCGCATCGGTTTCCCACAGATCGGCGGTCACTTGGGTGACCTTGTCTTTGACGTCAGCTGGCAGGGCTGCGCGCACAACCATCGGACCCTCTGGGATCAGTTTCGAGCGCCAGATTTCCACCAGATCGTTCATGTCCACCAGACCCGCGTCAGCGGCCTTGCGGAAGGCGCCCGAAGAATAGCCGTCTTCCCAGTTGCCAACGCCGTCGGCCCAAGACACGCCAGCCGCAAAGTCACCCTTGTTGACGCCAACGATGGTCTGCTCGTGACCGCCCGAGAATTTCACCTCCGAGAAGTAGTTTTCCAGCGGGCCGTATTTCGCGATCAATTCCGCACCGGGAACCAGATAGCCCGAGGTCGAGTTTGGCTCGCCAAAAGCGAAAACCTTGCCCTTGGCATCGTCCATCGAGGTGATGCCGCTGTCTTTGCGGGCAAAGCCAAAGGAATAATAGCCGGTCGAGCCGTTCAGGTTTTCTTTGGTCAGGCGCACTTCAACGGCCTTATCGTCGGTCAGATAGGCTTTGGCATAGCCAGAAGCGCCCAGCCAAGCCATGTCGATGGTGCCGCCCAGCAGGCCCTGAATAACGCCGTCATAATCGGCTGGGGTGAAAACCTGAACCGGAACACCCAAGGCTTCTTCGATCTTCGCGCGGTAGCACTCGTTCGACGACATGCGGTCTTGCGCGTTTTCGCCGCCCAGAATGCCGATGTTGAATTCTTTGATCTCTTGCGCATGAGCGGTGCCGATGCAGGTGGTGGCAGCCAAAAGGACTAGCAGCTTTTTCATGGTCGTCTCCGAATTGCGCCCCGCACTTGGGGGCTTTGGGTTAAGTCAGGACAGCATCGCCTCGGCATAAGCGCGGTCGGCGGGCAAAGCGGTTGAGGTGGTCGCCTCGGAAAACGAGGCATCTGCGCCGTAGATGTCGCGCGCGACACCTGTGGTCAGCTGATCGGGTGTGCCGTCAAAGACGATGCGCCCGTCGCGCATTCCGATCACGCGGTCGCAATAACGCCGCGCGGTGTCCAAGGTATGTAGATTGGCGATGACCATGCGGCCGTCTTCGTCGTGGATACGGCGCAGCGTGTCCATCACCACCTGGGCGTTCATTGGGTCAAGACTGGCGATGGGTTCATCGGCCAGAATGATCTTTGGGTCTTGCATCAATGCCCGCGCTATTGCCACGCGCTGCTGCTGGCCACCCGACAACGCCTCTGCGCGCTTCGGGGCCTGCTCGGCAATGCCAAGACGATCCAGGATCGCCAGCGCGCGGGCAATATCGGCATCCGACCAGATGTTGAACATCGCGGCCAGTGTCGATCTTTTGTTCAGCAAACCATGCAGCACATTCGAGGCCACATCCATGCGCGGCACCAGATTGAACTGCTGAAAAATCATCGCGCATTGGCCCTGCCACTGTCGCTTGGCAGCTCCGGTCAGCGTCGAGACCGGACGGCCCTCAAAGCTGATCTCGCCAGAACTTACGTCCGTCAACCGGTTGATCATCCGCAACAGCGTCGATTTGCCGGCACCCGAGCGGCCGATGATCCCGATGAACCCCGCCCGATCCAGCGTAAAGCTGGCATTGTCTACGGCGGCTTTCGCGCCAAACTGGCGCGTCAGGTTCCGGATGGTCAGCATATTTGGGGCCCCACTTTTGGTGTCATCACCAGCATGGGCTGTGTTCATGACGCTTAGATTTCAGCGATGTGAAACTTCGATGACAAGAGGAACGCCCCGCAACCCAATGACATTGCTTAAATAATTCGCAAATCCGTTACAGAGCCGTCACAAAGCAAGCCTAGCTCTGCCGCCAGCAGGCCCCGCCAGAACCGCTGTTGATTCTGGCACATCACGCCGTGCGATATAGGAGAGTCCCGATGACCCTGATGAAAACCCTTGCAACCTCGGCCAGCCTTCTGGCGATGGGCGTCTCGATGGCGGCTGCCCAATCGATGGACGATCTGGTTGCCGCTGCCAAAGCCGAAGGCACCCTGACCACCATCGCTTTGCCGCATGACTGGTGTGGCTACGGCGCTGTGATCGAAGGCTTTAAAGCCAAGTATCCAGAGATCACTGTCAACGAATTGAACCCAGACGGCAGCTCGGCTGACGAATTGGAAGCGATCCGCGCCAACAAAGGCAACACCGGCCCACAAGCGCCAGACGTTGTTGACATCGGCCTGTCCTTTGGTCCCGCTGCCAAAGAAGAGGGCCTGATCCAGCCTTACAAAGTCGCAACTTGGGACAGCATCCCAGACAGCGCCAAAGACGCCGACGGCTTTTGGTATGGCGATTACTATGGCGTGATGTCCTTTATCGTGAACACCGATCTGGTGGCAAATGTGCCAACCGATTGGTCCGATCTGATGAAGCCAGAATATGCAAACGCTTTTGCTTTGTCGGGCGATCCACGTTCGGGCAACCAAGGCCTGATGTCGGTGATGTCGGCAGGTATGGCTGCGGGCGCAGAGCCAGGTGCTGACTCGGCTGCCAAGGGTCTGGAATTCATGGCCGCGCTGAACAAGGCCGGCAACTTCGTTCCTGTCAGCGGTAAAACCGGCACCATCGCACAGGGCGCCACCCCGATCGTCGCAGCTTGGGACTATAACGCCCTGGCATGGCGCGACACGCTGGCTGGCAACCCTAAAGCAGAAGTCGTGATCCCGGCTTCGGGCGTCTTGGCTGGCGTTTATGTGCAGGCGATCTCGGCCTTTGCACCGCATCCAAACGCTGCAAAACTTTGGATGGAATACATCTATTCCGACGAAGGTCAGCTGGGCTGGTTGAACGGCTATTGCCACCCGATCCGCTTTAACGATCTGGCAAAGCGCGATGTGATCCCTGCCGAGATGATGGCAAAGCTGCCACCAGCCGCTGCTTATGAAAAGGCCGTGTTCCCAACTTTGGAACAGCAAGGCGCGCATAAAGAAGGCGTGACCGCTGGCTGGGAAGCTGTCGTCGGCGTTAAAGTCGAGTAATCAATACCCCAAGCCCGCCCCGATAACAGTCGGGGCGGGCTTTTTCTATGATCGGATGAATGATGCCAAAGCTGCGCCCGCTGCTGAAGGGACGGTCCTTGAACTGGCTGGGAGTTGTGCCGTTTTTGGCCTTTGCCCTGCTGTTTTTGATCCTGCCCACCATGAACATCGTCACGGGGGCGTTTTTTGACGCCGAGGGCAAGCTGACGCTGCAAAACATCGGCAATCTGTTCACCCCTGAAATCACCAATGCGTTTTCCTTGTCGATCCGGCTAAGCCTTGCCTCTTCGATCATCGGCTGCTCGGTCGGCTTTGCCATCGCGCTTGCGGTCTGTCTGGGCGGGCTGCCACGCGGCTTGCGCGCGGTGACGATGACGTTTTCGGGCGTGGCCTCGAACTTTGCCGGCGTGCCGCTGAGTTTTGCCTATATGGCGACGCTGGGGCGGGTGGGCTTTGTCACCATGCTGCTGCGCGATTGGTTTGGAGTGAACATCTACACCATGGGCTTTAACCTGATCGGGTTTTGGGGGCTGGTGATGACTTATGTGTTTTTCCAGATCCCGCTGATGGTCTTGATCATCACCCCCGCCGTGGACGGGCTGCGCCGCGAATGGCGCGAGGCGGCAGAGGTTTTGGGCGCAAGCAGCTCGCAATATTGGCGGATGGTGGCGCTGCCGGTGCTTTGGCCGTCTTTGCTGGGGACTTTGGCGCTGCTGTTTGCCAATTCTTTCGGGGCTGTGGCCACGGCGATTGCGCTGACCGGATCGCTGTTGTCGATCGCGCCGATCCTTTTGTTCAACCAAATTCGCGGCGATGTGCTGCAAGACCCGCATCTGGGCTATGCGCTGGCCTTTGGCATGATCGTGATCACTGGCCTGTCCAACGGCGTCTATATCGTGATGCGCAGCCGCGCCGAAAGGTGGATGAAATGAAGCGTTTCTGGTCTTGGGCAGCCTTTGGCTTTGGCTTTTGCTATTTCTTTTTGCCGATGGTCGGCATGGTCGAGTTTTCGCTGCGGATGCGGCGCGGCACCTATAGCCTTGACGCCTATCGCTCGGTGCTGGGGGATCCGCAGTTTCAGGCCACCTTTGGCTATTCTGCGGTGATGGCGCTGCTGACGATTGTCTTTGGCGTGTTTGTGGTGGTGCCCACGGTCTATTGGGTGCGCCTGAAACTGCCACGGCTGCGGCCGCTGATCGAGTTTATCACCCTGCTGCCGCTGGTGATCCCGCCGATTGTGATCGTGTTCGGCTATATCCGGCTGTTCAACACCTCGAGCCTGTTGCCGATGACCGGCAGCGCCTTTGGCACCGATGTGCTGTTGATGCTGGGCTATTCGGTGCTGTCGCTGCCCTATATGTACCGCGCCGTCGATACTGGCCTTGCGGCGATCGACATCTCGACCTTGACCGAGGCCGCGCAAAGCCTTGGCGCAAGCTGGCCGGTGATCTTGCTGCGGGTGATCTTGCCCAATGTGCTGGTGGCGGTGCTGTCGGGGGCGTTTTTGACCTTTGCCATCGTGATTGGCGAATATGTCTTTGCGGCCTTGCTGAACCGCCCCGCCTTTGGCCCCTTTATGGTCTGGGCTGGCGGCAACAAGGCCTACGAGCCCGCCGCACTGGCGGTTATGACTTTTGCCCTGACCTGGGGCTGCATGGCGCTGATCCAACTGGTCCCGCGTCTTTTCAAACATCAAAGGGCGCATCGCTGATGGCATTTCTTGATCTGAGCAACCTGCAAAAATCCTTTGGCGGCAATCATGTGGTCAAATCCTTTGATCTGGGGATTGGTCAGGGCGAGTTTGTGTCCCTGCTGGGGCCATCGGGCTGCGGCAAAACCACGGTGCTGCGCATGGTGGCAGGGTTCGAAACACCCTCGGCGGGCGCGATTGTGATTGACGGGCAAGACATCACCACCCAGCGCCCCAATCAGCGCAACATCGGCATGGTGTTTCAGGCCTATGCGCTGTTTCCCAACCTGACCGTGGCGCAAAACGTCGGCTTTGGCCTGCGCATTCAAGGCGTGGCTGCCGCAGAGGCTCGTGCCCGCGTGGCCGAGATGCTGGCGCTGATCGGCCTGCCCGATCTGGGCGCGCGCTATCCCTATCAGCTGTCGGGGGGCCAGCAGCAACGCGTGGCGCTAGCCCGCGCCTTGGCACCCCGCCCAAGGGTTTTGTTGCTGGACGAACCGCTCTCGGCGCTGGACGCGAAAATTCGCGTCAGCCTGCGTGCCGAAATTCGCGAGATCCAGCAAAAGCTGGGCATTACCACGATTTTCGTCACCCACGATCAGGAAGAGGCGCTGTCGATGTCAGACCGCGTTGTGGTGATGAACGATGGCCGCGCCGAGCAGATCGGCACGCCGTTTCAGATCTACAGCCAGCCCAGCAGCCGCTTTGTTGCCAATTTCGTCGGCACCCTGAACACCCTGACCGCCACCATCCTTGACCCAAGCGCGGGCGAGGTTGGCATGGCAGGCCAAGCCCTGCGGCTTTCAGCCCCGATTCAGGGCGCAAAGGGCAGCCAGATCGCGCTTGCCCTGCGCCCCGAAGCGCTGCACCTGCAAGGCCACAAGGGCGCGGTTCTGGGCCAGATCACCACCCTGCCCGCCGAGGTAACGGCGGTTGAATTCATGGGCGCGGTCATTCGCTTGCGGCTGCAATCGGGCGGGCAAGCGCTGGCGCTGGATACCTTTAACCGCTTTGATCATGCTCCACCGATGGTGGGCGATCATGTGGCGATTGAATTTAACCCGCGCGATCTGATTGTCTTGGCGGCCTAAGACGCCAAAGCGCTATTTCGCATGCTGCCAGATATGGTCTTTCAGCAGGGCGCGTTCGCGTTTCAGCGCCTCTTCCTGCGCTTCGGTCAGCAGATCAAGCCGGTTTTCGGCGCGGTAAACCTGATGGTTGACGTCGTTATAGCTCTCGACCAGCTTGGCAAAATGCGCGTCGCTTTCCTTCAGCGCCATGATCTTTTGCGCAAGTTCGGGAAAGTCTTCGGCCAAGGCGTGCGGGGTATGTGACATGGTCTGCTCCTTTTATCATTGGATCAGATTAGCCGCATCTCCCGCCTAACGCCTTGATCTTGATCAACCTCAGCGTTGCGCCTCGCGCCAGTTTTGCGCCATCACCGGCGCCAGATTGGATTTCGCCAAGCGCCGCCCCAAGATGTGATCGGCGGCTTTTTCGCCGGTCATGATCGAAGGCCCATTCAGATTGCCATTGGTCACCTGCGGGAAGATCGAGCTGTCGGCAACCCGCAGCCCCTCGACGCCAATCACGCGGCATTCAGGATCAACCACCGCCAGCGGATCATCCGCCCGCCCCATCCGGCAGGTGCCGCAAGGGTGATAGGCGCTTTCGGCATGGTCGCGGATAAAGCTGTCCAGCTCTGCGTCGCTTTGCAGATCCTGACCGGGCTGGATCTCGGTTTTCACATGCACGGCCATCGCGGCTTGGGCAAAAATCTCGCGCGTCAGCCGCAGCGCTTTGCGGAAATCGCGCCAATCGCTGGCCTGCGACATATAGTTGAACACGATCTTTGGCGCGACCTTTGGGTCGGCCGAAGCCAGCGTCACCGCCCCGCGCGAGGCCGAGCGCATCGGCCCGGTATGCACCTGAAAGCCATGGCCGCCCGCAGCCACCTTGCCGTCATAGCGCACGGCGATGGGCAAAAAGTGATACTGAATGTCGGGATATTCCACGCCCTTATCGCTGCGAATAAAGCCGCACGCCTCGAACTGATTGCTGGCGCCAAGGCCTTTGCGGGTGAACAACCACTGCGCGCCGATCAGGGCTTTGCCAAGGATATTCCAGTATTTATAAAGCGTTATCGGCAGTTTGGCCTGAAACTGCATATAGACCTCTAGATGGTCTTGCAGATTTGCGCCCACGCCCTTGCGGTCGGCCACCACAGGGATGCCATGTTGCGCAAGCTGGGCCGCATCGCCGATGCCCGACAGCATCAAGATCTTGGGCGAATTGATCGCAGAGGCCGCAACGATGACCTCAGCGCTGGCGCGGATCACCTCGATAGCGCCTGCGCGCTCGATCTCGACGCCGACGGCGCGGCCGGCCTCGATCACCACCCGGCGCGCAAAGCCGCGCACCAGCGTGACATTGCCCGCCTTGATCGCGGGTTTCAGATAGGCATTGGCCGCCGACCAGCGCTGCCCCTTATAGATCGTCGCCTCCATCGCGCCAAACCCCTCTTGCTGGGCGCCGTTGTAATCGGGGGTGACGGGGTAGCCTGCTTGCTGACCGGCCTTGATAAAGGCGTCAAACAGCGGGTTGTTGCGCGGCCCGCGGGTGATGTGCAAAGGCCCTTTGCGACCGCGAAAGCCTGCATCACCGCCCGCATCCTTGGCGCCGTGCCAATGCTCCATGCGCTGGAAATAGGGCAGCACATCGGCATAGGACCAGCCCTGCGCGCCCATCGCTTCCCAAGTGTCGTAATCCTTGGCATTGCCACGCACATAGACCATGCCGTTGATGCTGGAGGACCCGCCCACCACCTTGCCGCGCGGCGTGGCCAGCCTGCGCCCGCCCAAATGCGGTTCGGGTTCGGACTGAAACCCCCAATCATAGATCGGCATGTTCATCGGATAAGACAGCGCCGCGGGCATCTGAATAAACGGACCCCGATCACTGCCGCCCTGTTCGATCACGATCACCGACTTGCCAGCCTCGCCCAACCGATAGGCAATCGCCGAGCCAGCCGAGCCCGAGCCGATAATCACATACTGCGCCTGCATCTTCTCTCCAGTTTTCCTTCACACCGCCTGCCGCCCCCCAAAGACGCGGGGTGGGCGGGCGGGAGCGTCTTTGGGGGGCCTTAGTAAGGCGCGTCCACCGGCCCCATACCGACATAGACGCTTTTGATTTGGCTGTAATGTTCCACCGCCGCATGGCCGTTTTCGCGCCCCACGCCCGAGGCTTTCACCCCGCCAAAGGGGCTTTCCACCGGCGTCAGATTATAGGCGTTGATCCAGCAAGTGCCGGCTTGCAGCGCCGCAATCACCCGATGCGCCCGGGTCAGATCGGCGGTAAACACCCCTGCGGCAAGGCCAAATTGCGTGTCATTGGCGCGGGCCACCACCTCGGATTCGTCGTCAAAATCCAGCACCGCCATCACCGGGCCAAAGACCTCTTCGCGGGCCAAAGTCATGCCATCGGTGACATCGGCAAAAACAGTGGGCTCGACGAACAACCCCGCCTGCGCACCCTGCCCGCCGCCGCAAACCAGCCGCGCGCCCTCGGCCACAGCGCCCTGCACATAGGCCAGCACCTTGTCGCGTTGCAGCTCTGACACCAGCGGCCCCATCTGCGTGGCCTCATCCAGCGGATCGCCCATCACAATCGTCGCGGCCCGTTCGGCCAGCCGCGCCAAGAACCGCGCCTTGATGCCTTTTTGCACGAAAACCCGGGTGCCATTGCTGCACACCTGCCCGGCCGAGTAAAAATTGGCCAGCATGGCCGCCCCCACCGCATCCTCTAGGCTTGCATCGTCAAAGATGATCAGGGGCGATTTGCCGCCCAGCTCCATCGTCACATGCCGCATTCCGCCGGCAGCTGCCGCATAGACCTTTTGCCCCGTCGGCACCGAGCCTGTAAGCGAAACTTTGGCCACGCGCGGATCGGTGACAAGGCTGCCCCCCACCCCGCCGCGCCCTTGCACGACGTTAAAAAGCCCCGCTGGCAGCCCCGCTTCGATATAGATCTCGGCCAGTTGCAAGGCGCCAAGCGGCGTGACCTCAGAAGGTTTGAACACCATGGCATTGCCCAAAGCCAGCGCCGGAGCCGATTTCCAGCAGGCAATCTGGCTGGGGTAATTCCAAGCGCCGATGCCGACGCAAACCCCCAAAGCCTCGCGGATGGTATAGACAAAATCGCGCCCCAAGGGGATGGTCTGGCCGGTGATCGTGGGGGCAAGACCTGCGAAATATTCCAGCGCATCGGCCCCCGAGGGCCAATCGGCAACCAGCGTTTCCTGAAGCGGCTTGCCGGTGTCCAAGGTTTCCAGCCGCGCCAGATCGGCATTGCGGTCGCGGATGATGTCAGCCGCCCGCCGCAGGATCCTTGCGCGGTCCACCGGGCGCAGGGCGGCCCAAGCGGTCTGCGCGCGTGTGGCACTGGCCAAGGCTGCCTCGATCACCGCAGGGGTTGCCTCGTGCAGCCGCGCGATCACCGCCCCCGTGGCCGGATAGATCACCTCGATCACAGCCCCTGCGGTGTCTTCGACATAGGCGCCATCGACAAAATGGCTCGCTTTTGGTTGCGCAATCATCACGCCCCCCTTTCCAGTTTAGAATTCAAATAATTCAACGCGGTCTTGACCGCCGCCGCCCCATCAGGCGCGCCCGATTTCAACACTTCGCGCAGGTAAAGCCCGTCAATCAACGCGCCCAAGCCATCGGCGATGCCAACCGCCCGCGCCCCCGCCAAAGGCCGCAGTTCCGCCATCAGGTTCGAGCGTAACCGGCCCTGATATATCTTCAAAAGCCGTTTCGCCTCGGGCACGGTCTGGGCCAAGACCCAAAAGTTCAGCCAAGCCCCCACCGCTTCGCGCCGGAAATTGCCGGCACTGAACGAGGCCGCCAGAATCGCTGCCAGCCGCGCCTGCGGACCCTCTGCCGCCGCAAGCGCGCCGCGCACCTCGGCGCCGTAAAGCGTTAGGATATTGCGCATCGCGGCCAAAAACATCTCTTCCTTGCTGCCAAAATAGTGATGCGCCAAAGCGCTGGACATGCCCGCGCGCTTGGCGATCTGGCTGACCGTCACATCCAAAGACCCCGCCCGCCCGATTTCTGCAATCGTGGCTTTGACGAGGGCCGCCTTTCGGATAGGCTCCATTCCAAGCTTTGGCATAGTTGCGCCTTTTCAGGAAAAACACTTGCTTTCTGCAGCTATCTTGAAGTTTATTGACTCGTCAATCAACAAAAAACAGGGATACCCAAATGACCCTTCGTTCTACGCTACTTGCTTCTGCCGTGACCTTTGCCATGGCCGGTTCCGCCTTTGCTGCTGGCTGCGATAAAGTGACCTTCTCGGATGTGGGCTGGACCGACATCACCGCCACCACCGCCGCGACCAGCCTTGTGCTAGAGGCTTTGGGCTATGAGACCGAAACCAAGGTGCTGTCGGTGCCGGTGACCTATGAAGGCATGTCCTCGGGCGATGTCGATGTTTTCCTTGGCAATTGGATGCCAACCATGGAAAGCAATATCGCCGCCTACCGCGACGCCAAAACCGTGGACACCGTGCGCGCCAACCTTGAGGGCGCGAAATATACGCTGGCGACCAATGCCAAAGGTGCCGAACTGGGCATCAAAGATTTCGCCGATATCGCAGCCCATGCGGCCGATCTGGGTGGCAAGGTTTACGGCATCGAGGCCGGCAATGACGGCAACAAGCTGATCCTTGATATGATCGAGCAAAACGCCTTTGGCCTGAAAGACGCGGGCATCGACATCGTCGAAAGCTCCGAGCAAGGCATGCTCGCGCAGGTTGAGCGCGCCGATAACGCAGGCGAGGCGATTGTCTTCCTTGGCTGGGAACCCCACCCGATGAACGCCAAGTTTCAGATGAGCTATCTGACCGGCGGCGATGATTTCTTTGGCCCAGATCTGGGCGGCGCAACCGTCTATACCAACACCCGCGCGGGCTATGTCTCTGAATGCGCCAATACCGGTAAGCTGTTGTCCAACCTTAGCTTTACGCTGGCGATGGAAAACGAGATCATGGGCGCAATCTTGAACGATGGCGCTGATCCAAAGGCTGCCGCCAAGGCTTGGCTGGCCGCACATAGCGATGTGCTTGGCCCATGGCTGGACGGCGTCACCACCAAAGACGGTGGCGATGCCATGGCAGCTGTCAGCACTGCCTTGAAGTAAACCAACAGGGCCCCGAAGCCATCTTCGGGGCCTTATCTTGTCTAAAAGGGGCACCACATGGATTGGCTAACGGCCTATAAACTCCCGATCGGAGCATGGGCGAATACGATCTTTCTTTGGATGAAAGTCAATCTGGCCTGGGCCTTTAACGCGCTTGCCAAGGCGCTTGAATGGCTGATCGAGGGGTTTTTGTGGCTGCTGCAAACCCCCAATCCTTTGGTGATCATCGCGGTGTTCATGGCCATCGCTTGGGCCATGCAGCGCAATTGGAAAACCGTGATCGGGGTTGGGCTGGGGTTTTTGTTCATCATCAACCAAGGCTATTGGAAAGAAACCACGGAAAGCCTGACGCTGATCGTCTCGGCCTGTGCGGTTTGCATGGCCTTGGGCGTGCCAATCGGCATTGCCTGCGCGCATCGCCCTCGCCTGAACGAGGCGCTCGCCCCCGTGCTTGATCTGATGCAGACCCTGCCGACCATGGTCTATCTTATTCCGGCGGTTGTGTTTTTTGGCCTTGGCATGGTGCCGGGCCTTGTCGCCACCGTGATCTTTGTGCTGCCCGCCCCGATCAGGCTGACCGAGCTTGGCATCTCATCCACCCCGATTGCGCTGAAAGAGGCCGCAACCGCCTTTGGCGCCACCCCCAGCCAAAAGCTGTGGAAGGTCGAACTGCCTTGGGCCTTGCCGCAAATCATGGTCGGGCTGAACCAAACCATCATGCTGTCGCTGTCGATGGTGGTGATTGCGGCCATGGTCGGCGCAAATGGTGTCGGCATTCCGGTGCTGCGCGCCTTGCAAAGCATGAATATCGCGAAGGGTTTCGAATCTGGCATGGTCATCGTGGTCATCGCCATCACCCTGCGCGCAACCTTCCAGCGCAAGGGCTGAGCCATGAACGCTATTGAATTTGACCGCGTCTCGATTGTTTTTGGCGATCACCCTGACCGCGCCTTGCCGCTGATGGATCAGGGCCAAAGCCGGTCCGAGATTCAGGCCAGCACCGGCCAGATCCTGGGCGTGCATGATTGCAGCCTCTCAGTGGCCGAGGGCGAGATTTTGGTGCTGATGGGGCTGTCGGGCTCGGGAAAATCGACGCTTTTGCGCGGGGTGAATGCGCTGAACCCGGTGGTGCGCGGCGAGGTGCGGGTGAAAGACGGCGATCAGATGACCTCTGTCACCACCGCAGATGCGGCCACTTTGCGCCGGCTGCGGCTGTCAAACATCGCCATGGTGTTTCAAGCCTTTGGCCTGCTGCCATGGCGCAGCGTGCGCGACAATGTCGGGCTGGGGTTAGAGCTGGGCGGTCAATCGCCCGAGGCGCGCCGTGCCAAGGTGGATGAACAACTTGCGCTGGTGAACCTGTCGCAATGGGCCGAGCGGAAGGTGGGCGAGCTGTCGGGCGGCATGCAGCAACGCGTCGGCCTTGCCCGCGCCTTTGCCACCGATGCGCCGATCCTGCTGATGGACGAGCCGTTTTCGGCGCTGGATCCGCTGATCCGCGCACGGCTGCAAGACGAGCTGCTGGATCTGCAAGCCAAGCTGCGCCGCACCATCATCTTTGTGTCGCATGATCTGGACGAGGCCTTTAAGATCGGCAACCGCATCGCGCTGATGGAGGGCGGGCGCATCGTGCAAATCGGCACCGCACGCGAGATTATCGCCAATCCGTCGTCTGACTATGTCGCGGATTTCGTGGCACATATGAACCCGATGGGGGTTTTGACCGCGCGCGATGTGATGCAGCAAGGCGCGGGCCAAGGGCCAGAGATTGACGCCGAAATGCCGGTGAAAGCGGTGATGGAGCAGCTTGCCACCGCGCCAGAGCTGACGGTCACCCAAGCCGGGGCCGCGATTGGCGTGGTCAATGCCGGCGGGTTGATGGCCAAGCTGATCAACCCGCGCGGCTAAGGCCTATTCCGTTACATCACCCACAGCGGCGGCTTTGGCCGCTGTTTTCTTGGCAGCTGGTTTTTTCGCAGCCGCCGTCTTGGCAGGGGCCTTTTTCGCCGCAGGCTTTTTCGCCGCCGCAGGTTTGGCGGCAGCTTTTTTCGGCGCGGCCTTCTTGGCAGGGGCTTTCTTTTTGCCGCCCGACTTGCCCGCCTTTTCAGCGATCAGCGCCAAAGCCTCTTCCAGCGTCACCGCTTCGGGGGCGATGTCTTTGGGCAGCGTTGCATTGACCTTGGCCCATTTCACATAAGGCCCGTATTTGCCCGGCATCACCTGAATTGGCCCGCCGTCTGGGTGTTCGCCCAGCTCGCGCAGCGGCTCGGCCGCAGGGCCACCCCGCCGCCCTGCCAGTTTCAGCGCCAGCACTTCGACCGCGCGGTTCATGCCGATGGTAAAGACCTCTTCGACATCGGGGATATTGGCGTAAACACTGCCATGTTTGACATAGGGGCCAAAACGCCCGATCGCGCTTTCGATCATCACGCCGTCGTCGGGGTGTGGGCCAATCTGGCGCGGCAGGCTTAACAGCTCAATCGCACGCTCTAGCGTCAGGCTTTCGGCAGGCCAGCTTTTCGGCAGGCTTGCGCGCGGCGGTTTCGGGGCCTCTTCGCTGGCCTCGCCCTTTTGCACATAGGGGCCAAAGCGGCCGGCGCGCAGCGAAATTTCTTGACCCTCGGCATCCAGCCCCAAGATCCGGCCATCGACCGAGCCGCCCTCTTCGCCCGAAATTGGACGGGTATAGCGACATTCCGGATAATTGCCGCAGCCAATGAAAGCCCCGCCCGAGCGCGAGGTTTTCAGATGCAAACGCCCCGTGCCGCAGCTGGTGCAGACCCGCGGATCGCTGCCATCTTCTCGCAAAGGGTAAAGATGCGGCGACAGAAAATCGTCGATCTTGGTCAGCACTTCGCCAATGCGCAGATCGGCCGTCTCGGCAATCGCGGCTGAGAAGTCGCGCCAGAAACGCGCCAAGACTTCCTTGTAATCGCGCTCGCCCGCCGAAACATCGTCAAGCTGGCTTTCCAGATCGGCGGTGAAATCATATTCGACATAGCGGCGGAAGAAATTGGTCAAAAACGCGGTGACCAAGCGGCCTTTGTCTTCGGGAAACAGCCGGTTCTTGTCTTTGCGCACATATTCGCGGTCGACAATCGTGGTCAGCACGCTGGCATAGGTCGAGGGCCGCCCGATGCCCAGCTCTTCCATCTTTTTGACCAAGGTGGCCTCGGAATAGCGCGCAGGCGGTTGGGTGTGGCTTTGGTTGCCCAAAACCGCGCCATCGGCACTGATCACCGCCGAGCCAATCGCGCGCGGCCCCAGCGGCGCGCCTGCGTCGATCAGATCGAAATCGTCCTTCGACACCGCCTCGGCCTGCTTTTGAAACGCCGCTTCAAAGCCGCCCTTTTTCGGGCTGACGGCTTCGGACTGCATGATCTGCGGCAGCTTGCCCTCGTCCTCATCCTCGTCGTCGCGGCCCTCTTCATAGACCTTGAGAAAACCGTCAAACAGCGTCACCTGACCCGAGGCGCGCAGCCCGACTTGGCCATCCGCACTGCCAATATCGACCGAGGTGCGTTCAAGCCGCGCCGAGGCCATTTGGCTGGCGAGCGTCCGCTTCCAGATCAGCTCGTATAATTTGCGCTGATCGGCCTCGGTCAAGCGCAGATCATCCGGCCCCGCCGTCATATCGGTGGGGCGGATACATTCATGCGCCTCTTGCGCGTTCTTGGCCTTGTTTTTGTAGATCCGTGGCGCGTCGGGCACATAGGCCGCACCAAAGCGCGCGCCAATCGCTGCCCGCGCGGCGGTCACCGCTTCGGGGGCCATGTCGATGCCATCGGTCCGCATATAGGTGATGTGGCCCGCCTCATAAAGCCGCTGCGCTGCGGACATGCAGGCCTTGGCCCCCATGCCATATTTGCGGCTGGCCTCTTGTTGCAGGGTCGAGGTCATAAAGGGCGGCGAGGGGTTGCGCATCGCAGGCTTGGCTTCGACCGATTGCACCGTCAATGTTCGAGAAGTGACAGCCTGCACCGCCAATTCAGCTGCGGCAGCGGTTGCAATATCGAATTTGTCTAACCGCTTGCCACCCATCTGCACAAGGCGGGCGGTAAATTCTTGGCCGCGCGGGGTCAGCAGAACCGCCGAAACGGTCCAGAATTCGCGGGCGCGAAAAGCCTCGATCTCCATCTCGCGCTCGACCACCAAACGCAGGCAAACCGATTGCACGCGGCCAGCGGACCGCGAGCCGGGCAGTTTGCGCCACAGCACCGGCGACAGGGTAAAGCCCACCAGATAATCCAGCGCGCGGCGCGCAAGATAAGCGTCCACCAAGGGCTGATCGACCTGACGCGGATGCTTCATCGCCTCGGTCACGGCTTCTTTGGTGATGGCGTTAAAGGTAACGCGGCTGACCTTTTTGCCTTTCTTCAGACTGCTGGCCAGCGCCTCTTGCAAATGCCAAGAAATCGCCTCGCCCTCGCGGTCAGGGTCGGTCGCAAGAATTAACTCGTCATCGGTTTTCAGCGCGTCTTTGATGGCGTTGATATGCTTTTTGCTATCAGCGGCCACCTCCCATTTCATCTCGAACTCATGCTCGGTATCGACCGAGCCGTCTTTTGGCGGCAGGTCGCGCACATGGCCGTATGATGCCAGAACGACATAGTTCGATCCAAGATATTTGTTGATTGTCTTGGCTTTAGCGGGCGACTCTACGACGACAACGGGCATGGAATTCCCTTGAAAACACTTGCGAGGATAGCGGGGCACCATGTGGGCCATATCGCGGCGTTGTCAACAGGTGGTGGCAAGATGCCGATGCTGCGGCGGAACTTTCTCGTCACCGCTGGCAGAATTTGGCAGCGTGCGCTAGCCGCGCAGACTAAGCAATCCGCCTGCATGGCGGCTGATCCGGCCCTCCAACTCCAGCGCCATCAGCGCCGAGGCAAGCCCGCCCGCAGGCAGATCCAGATCGCGGATCAGCTGATCTTCGGCCAAGGGGCTGGGGCCCAACCGCTCAAGAATCTGGGTATGCACCGCGGCAATTTCGGCCAAGGGGCGACGCTGCGGCACCGGCCCCGGCAGATCGACCACAGCCACAGGGGGTTGCGGCGCTTGGGCGCGAAACGGCCCGCGCAGGCCAATCGCCTCCAGCACATCGCTGGCCGAGCGCACCAAGGTCGCGCCATCGCGCAGCAAAATATTGCAGCCCGCCGCGCGCGCATCAAAAGGATGCCCCGGCACCGCCAAAACCTCGCGCCCCTGATCCAAGGCATTGCGCGCCGTAAGCAGGCTGCCCGAGCGCGCCGCAGCCTCGACCACCACCACCGCCCGCGCCAAGCCCGAGACGATGCGATTGCGCTGCGGGAAATGCCGTGCTTGCGGCGCCAAGCCCATCGGCTGCTCAGACAGCAGACAGCCCGCGCGCGCAATCTCGCCCGCCAAGGCCGCGTTCTCTTGCGGATAGATCACATCGACCCCACCCGCCTGCACGGCGACTGTGCCGCCCTGCAAAGCCGCCTGATGCGCTTCGGCATCAATGCCGCGCGCAAGCCCCGAGACCACCACCTGCCCTGCCTCTGCCAGCCCCAAGGCCAGCCGCCGCGTCATCCGCAGCCCCAAGGACGAGGCATTGCGCGCCCCCACCAGCGCCACCATCGGCCGCGCCAGCAGCCCGACATCGCCCTGCCCCCATAAAACCGGCGGCGCATCGGGCAGATCCATCAGTGGCAGCGGATAGCCCGCCTGCCCCCAAAGCAACAGCTGCGCCCCCAGCGCCCGCCCTGTGGCCCATTCGTGGCGCACCACCTCAATTGGGCAAAGCGCATAATTCTCAACCCCAGCCGCCCGCGCGACCTGCGGCAGGGCTGCAAGCGCTGCTTCAACATCGCCGTGTTCGGCCAAAAGCTTGTGAAAACTGGCAGGCCCCACCCGTCGCGAGCGGATCAGGCGCAGCCAAAGCAAGGGATCTTGCGGCTCTGCCTCGGCAAACCCCTGCCGCTGCGCCTGATTTTGACAAAATGCCATCACCGCCTCACACTCTTTACAAGGCCCAGTCTGCATCCGGCAGGGTTAACAATTGGTAAACGTCGCTGGTAAAATCGCTGGACTAAATTTCATCGAAAACTGGACTTATCGAAACCATGGCTGGGCAGATTGCGGCAGGCCAGCAATTCGATCAAACTGCTGGAAATACTCTTAAGGATCCCAGCCATGCAAAACGCCGAAATCGCCCGCCGCCGCACCGATGCCATCTCGCGCGGGGTGGGGGTGCAAACCGAAATCTATGTCGATCACGCCCTGAACTCCGAGGTTTGGGATATCGAAGGCAAGCGCTATATCGACTTTGCAGCCGGCATCGCAGTGGTCAACACCGGCCATTGCCACCCGCGCGTGATGGCTGCGGTGACGGCACAGCTGTCGAAATTCACCCATACCTGCCACCAAGTGCTGCCCTATGAAAACTACGTCCGTCTGGCCGAGCGTCTGAACGCCGCCGTGCCCGGTGAATTCGACAAGAAAACCGTCTTTGTCACCACCGGCGCCGAAGCGGTTGAAAACGCTGTCAAAGTCGCGCGCATCGCCACCGGCCGCAATGCCATCATCGCTTTTGGCGGGGCGTTTCACGGCCGCACCATGATGGGCATGTCGCTGACCGGCAAAGTCGACCCCTATAAAAAGGGTTTCGGCGCAATGATGCCCGATGTCTACCACATCCCCTTCCCGCAAGAGGTGCACGGCATCACCACCGAAGAAGCCCTTGCCGGCATGACCAAGCTGTTCAAAGCCGATCTCGACCCGACCCGGGTCGCGGCAATCATCTTTGAACCGGTGCAGGGCGAAGGCGGCTTCTACCCCGCGCCAAAAGACCTTGTCGTCGCAATCCGCAAACTGTGTGACGACAACGGCATCGTGATGATCGCAGACGAGGTGCAAACCGGCTTTGCCCGCACCGGCACCATGTTCGCGATGGAGCAATATGGCGTCGCGGCCGACATCACCACCATGGCAAAAGGCCTTGCAGGTGGTCTGCCGCTTGCAGCCCTGACCGGCCGCGCCAGCTTGATGGATGCCGCCCACCCCGGCGGCCTTGGCGGCACCTATGGCGGCAACCCGCTCGGCATCGCCGCCGCCAATGCGGTGCTCGATGTGATCGAAGACGAAGACCTCTGCGCCCGCGCCAATGAGCTTGGCGGCCGCCTGAAACAGCGGCTTGCGGCCATTCGCTCCACCACCCCCGAAATCTGCGACATCCGCGGTCCGGGCTTCATGGTGGCGATCGAATTTGCCAACCCTGGCAACCATGCCCCCGACGCAGGCTTCACCACCCGCGTCCGGCTCGAGGCCCAAAAGCGCGGCCTGATCCTGCTGACCTGCGGCGTCTACGCCAATGTGATCCGCTTCCTTGCGCCGATCACCATCCCCGACGCGCATTTCGCCGAAGCGATGGACATCCTCGAAGCCGCCGTCGCCGCCGCCCGCACCGCCTAAGCAAACCCCAAAGGCGCGCCCCCACATCAGGGCGCGCCCAAAACCGCCTTTGCGCTTTCATCTTGGCCCAAATATCCCCGCCGGAGGCTCCGCCGCCCGCCAAAGCCCGCAGCATTTGCAAGCCCGCGCAGACCGCGCTATCACCTGCCAAACAAGGGGGCGCGCGATGGCCGGCATAGAACTGTTCAATGCAAGCGTCAGCCTCTCAGGCCGGCTGATCCTCTGCGATATTTCACTTTGCCTCACCGAAGCCCGCATCGGCATCCTTGGCCGCAACGGCTCGGGCAAGACCACGCTGCTGCGGCTGATCGCAGGGCTGATCCCGCCCAGCACCGGCTCGGTTCAGATCGAGGGCAGCCCGGCCACAGATCGCCGCAGCCTGCTGCCGCAACTGGGTATCCTGTTTCAAAACCCCGATCACCAGATCCTGTTTCCCACCGTGACCGAGGAACTCAGCTTTGGTCTGCGCCAAATCGGAAAAACCGCAGCCGAGGCCGAAGCCGCCGTCGCAGCCCTTCTGGCAAGCGAAGGCCGCAGCCACTGGGCGCGCGCCAATACCCATAGCCTTAGCCAGGGCCAAAAGCATTACCTCTGCCTGCTGGCGGTGCTTTTGATGGCACCGCGCAGCATTTTGCTGGATGAACCCTTTGCAGGGCTTGATTTGCCAACCCAAGCCCGCTTGGCGCGCCGTCTTGCCGCCCTGCCGCAGCGCCTGATCACCATCAGCCACGACCCCGCCGCCGTGGCCGCCTGTGATCGGCTGATCTGGATCGAGGCCGGCCGCATCCATGCCGATGGGACGCCTGCGCAGATCCTGCCCGCCTTCACCCAAGCCATGACCTTGATCGGAGAGCGCGATGCTGACACTGACCTCGCCGATTGAAACCTGGGCGCACCACTGCCGCGCGGGTCGCAAACTGGCAGCGCTGTGCGGCTTTACCCTGATCTTATTTGCGCTCAGCTCACCGCTTTGGCTTGGCCTTTGCGCGCTGCTGGCTGCCGGCGTGATCGCATCGGCAGGCAAGCGCTTTGGCCTTGAAAGCGCGCGGATGCTGCGGCCTTTGCTGCCCTTTGTCGCGCTGGTCGCACTTTGGCATCTGATCACGCAAGATGCATTGGGTGTGACGATTATTTTGCGCATGATCACGGCTGTCGCTGCTGCCAATTTCGTCACCATGACCACGCGGCTCAGCGATATGATCGCGGTGATCCAGCGGCTTGCAAAACCGCTACGCCCGCTGATCGCCCCCAAAGCGCTGGCGCTGGCCATCGCGCTGACGCTGCGCTTTATCCCCACCATGCTGGCGCGCAGCCAAACCATCCGCGAAAGCTGGCAGGCGCGCGCGGCCCGCCCGCCGCGCTGGCGGATCTTATTGCCCACCACGCTTGCCGCCCTAGACGATGCCGAGCAGGTCGCCGAGGCCTTGCGCGCGCGCGGCGGAACAGAGTAGATGGGCGCGCAACAGGAGAGCCCGCCCTTGGAAAAGAATCTGACCCATATCGCCCTTTTTGCCGCGCTGATCGCCGTGCTGGGGTTGGTGCCGAAAATTGACCTCGCCTCGGGCGTGCCGATCACGGCGCAAAGTCTTGGCATCATGCTCTGTGGCACGGTGCTGGGGGCCAAGCGTGGGGCTTTGGCGGTGCTGTTGTTTCTGGGCCTGACACTGGCCGGCCTGCCCCTGCTTTCGGGCGGACGCGGCGGTTTGGGGCTGCTGGCCTCGCCCACCGTCGGCTATCTGATCGGCTTTCCGGTCGCGGCCTATGTGACCGGCGCTGTCACCACGCATCTGAAAGCCAACATCGGTCTTGCCGCAGGCCTTGGCGCAGCCCTTGGTGGCGTCTTGGTGCTGAATGGCCTTGGCGTGATCGGCATGTCGGTGATGCTAGGCAAAACCCTGCCCGAAGCCGCCCTTCTGGCAGCCCCCTTTCTGATCGGCGATAGCATTAAGGCGGGTCTTGCGGGCCTGCTGACCCAATCCATCGCCAAAATGCGCCCCGCGGCACTGCTGTCACGCGCCTAAGCGGGCCGTTGCGCGGGGGCTAGCGCTGCACCACCAGCGCCGTGCCCAAACCGCCCGCCGCCGCAATCGCTGCAAGCCCGGTCCCTGCGCGCAGCTCGTAAAACAAACGCACCGCCAAAATCGCCCCCGAGGCGCCAATCGGATGCCCGCGAGCCAAAGCGCCGCCACCGATATTGACCGGCACGCGCCCCAAGCCCGCCGCCGCGACACAGGCCATCGCCTGCACCGCATAGGCCTCCATCACCTCGGCCACAGCAAGCTGCTCCGGCCGCAGCCCCAACCGCGCCAAGGCCTGCGCTATGGCCGCTACCGGCACCAGCCCCGGCTCTTCAGGATCGCCCCCCAGCGTCGCCCCGCCCAGAATCCGCAGGCCCCGCCCAGCGGCGATGCGGTCGGAAACCACCAGCACAAAGCCCGCGCCATCGGCGGCCACCGCCGCATTGGCTGGCGTGATGCTGCCAACCATCGGCTTGGCCCGCGCCGCCACCGCAGGCGTCAAGCCGCGCGCAAAGACATCGCGCTCGACCCCCGCCAAAGCCACAATCTCACCCGGACAGACCCGCGCCGTGGCATGGCTTGCCACCGCCCAAGCATCCTGTGCCGCCCGCGCAATCCCCAAGCGTTCGGCCAAAGCCGCCGCCGCCGCCGACATCTCGGGGTCGCGCTCGGGCCAAGGCGTAAAGGGCGCTTGGGTGTAGCGCCGCGCAGGCCCACCGTCAGGGTCGGTGGCAAAACGCTCTGGCGCGCGCGAATAGCTTTCCACCCCGCCCGCTATCACCACCTCGGCCAAACCCGCCTGCACCAGCGCATGCGCCAGCAAAATCGCATCCAAGCCGCCCACGCATTGCCGGTCAATCGACAACCCCGCCACCCGCTCGGGCAGCCCCGCCGCAAGCGCAAGCCGCCGCGCCGGATTGCCCCCCGCCCCAAGCGCATTGGCGCAGATCAGCTCATCCACCGCCTCCGGCGCAATCTCCGCCTGATCAAGCAAAGCCCGCACAACCGGCGCGCCCAGATCCTCGATCCGCAGCCGCGCAAAGGCCCCACCACGCGGCACCACCGCCAAACGCTTTGCCGCCAAAATCACGCTCACAGCCCGACCTCCACGGCCAGACGCTGCAAATCGGTCTTGCCCGAGGCCAAAACCGGCCAGTCGCCACGCCAAATCACCGCGCGCGGCGCCTTCAACGCGCCAAAGCGCGCACGACAAGCCGCCAAGATCGCCGCCTCCTGCCCCGGATCGCCCTGCAACACCGCCAGCAAAACCGACCCGCGCAGCGCATCCGACTTTGGCAAAACTGCCGCCCGCGTCACACCTGCAAGCCCCAGAAGAAAGCCCTCAATCTCCTCGGGAAACACATTCTGATCCGCAACCGTCACCATCCGCCCCTTGCGTCCTGACAGATAAAGATAGCCGTCGCGCAAAAACCCCATCTCGCCCACCGAAAGCCAGCCCTCTCGCCACACCGCCCCGCCCGGATCAGCGCCAGCATAGCCCTGAAACAGATAGGGGCTGCGCAGCCAAATCTCGCCCGCACGCAGCTCGATCTCAACCCCGGGATAGGCGCGCCCCACCGAGGCTTCAGGCGCATCGGGCCCTGCAAGCGTGATGAAACTCGCCTCGGCCGCGCCATAAAACTCGCAGACCTCCGCCCCCGCCAAAGCTTGGCGCAAACCAAGATCCAGCTTTGATCCACCAACCAAGATCCGCCCCGCAGGCCGCCAGCCCGCCTCCAGCAGCAACCGCAGCTGCGCAGGTGTGGCATAGATCAGATCCGCCGCCAAAATCGCCGCCTGCCGGTCAGGCCGCATGCCGCCCAAAAGCTGCAAGCTCGCCCCCAGATGGATCGCCTCCAACGCACCATAAAGCGCCAGCGACTGCACCAGTTCCCCCAGCACCGCCACCCGCCGCCCCGGCCCAATCTGAAACATCTGCGCATTCACCGCAAAGCTCGCGGTCCAACTGGCCATGCTGCGCAAAATCCGCCGCGGCGCCCCCGATGAGCCCGAAGTCAGCGTCTCAAACACCGCCTCACCCTCAGGCTGCGGCCCCGCCCCGCCAATCCGAAACGCGCCGCCGCGCGCCAAAACACCGCGCAAGCCCGCATCATTGCCCCAAACCTGCGCCTCAGGATGCCAAGCAAAGGCTTTCATCTTGGCCCAAATATCCCCGCCGGAGGCCCCACCGCCTCAGCCCGCGACCAAGCCACGCATCCGGCGCAGCGCCAGCAAATAGCCCTCCGTGCCAAAGCCCGCAATCACCCCCTCAGCCCGCGCCGAGACAAAGGAATGATGCCGAAACGCCTCGCGCTTGTGGATGTTCGAGATATGAACCTCCAGCACCGGCCCGTCAAAAGCGTTCAGCGCATCCAAGATCGCCACCGATGTATGCGAATAGGCGCCCGGATTGATGATAATCCCCGCCGCCTCAGTGCGGGCGCGGTGGATCATCTCGACCAAGCCGCCCTCGTGATTTGACTGCATCGCTTCAAGCGGCATGCCAAACTCTGCCGCCAGCGCTGCAACCTTCGCCTCGACATCGGCCAGGGTCTCGGACCCATAGATCTCGGGCTGGCGCAGCCCCAGCAGGTTCAAATTCGGGCCGTTGATCAGAAAAATAGGCTTCACGGTGCATCATCCTTGGCGATTTTTCCCTTGATAGCGCATCGCGACCGTGCTGCCACACAAAAAACGCGCCCTCCTGATCGGGAAGGGCGCGCAGGGGTCTCTGGGCGCAAGCGCCCCTGTCAGGGAGACCGACAGCTCAGGCGACTTTGCTTAAAGCCAAATCAGGAACAATGCCCAGCGCGCGCACCACATCGCGGGTCAGTTCGGGCCGGTTCAGGGTGTAGAAATGCAGATCCTGCACGCCTTCCTCGATCAGCCTTGTGCAAAGCGTGGTGCAATGGGTCAGCGCAAGCAAAGCCTCGCGCCCGTCGCGCGCTGCTGCCGCAAAGCCTTCGTCCAAGCGCTGGGGCACCTGCGCGCCGCAGCGGGCGGCAAAGTTCTTCGTGCCCTGCCAGCTTTGAATAGGCAAAATCCCCGGGATGATCGGCGCCGTGATGCCTGCCGCCGCGCAATCATCGCGAAAGCGCAAAAACGTATCGGCCTCAAAGAAAAACTGCGTGATCGCCGAGGTTGCCCCCGCGTCGATCTTGCGCTTGAGCCAGGTCACATCGGCCCGCGCATCGCCCGCATCGGGGTGACGTTCGGGATAGGCCCCGACGCGCAGCTTGAACTTGCCGGTTTTCGCCAAGGCCGCCACCAGATCCACCGAAGAGGCAAAGCCATCGGGATGCGGCGTAAAGCGCGCAGCCCCTTTTGGCGCATCGCCGCGCAGCGCCACGATCTCGGTGACACCTGCGGCGGCATAGGCTTCGGCAATCTCCAGCGTCTCGCTGCGGCTGGCGTCCACGCAGGTCAGATGCGCTGCCACCTTCAGCCCGTAATTGCGCTTGATGGTGGCCACCGCCTCATGGGTCAGCTTGCGGGTGGTGCCGCCCGCGCCATAGGTGACCGAAACAAACTCGGGCGCCATCGGTGCCAGCACCTGCACGGTTTCCCAAAGCTTGAACGAAGCCTCAAGGCTTTGCGGCGGGAAAAACTCGAAAGAAATGCGCGGTGCGGTCATGGGACGTCTCCTTTTACTTGCCTCTTTATGCCGCAAGGCGATAAATGAATCCAATTCATAGTTTTCAACATCAACATGAGAATGCCGCATGTATATCGAGTTACGCCACCTACGCACCATCCGCGCCATTCAGCAGGCCGGCGGATTGGCGCGTGCTGCCGATATGATGAACATGACGCAATCGGCGCTGAGCCACCAAGTCGCGGGGCTCGAGGCGCAGGTGGGGATGGAATTGTTCGTGCGCAGGTCAAAGCCGATGACGCTTTCGGCCGCAGGCATTCGGATGCTGCGCACCGCCGAGCGGATTTTGCCCGAAATCACCGCGCTGGAAGATGAATTTCGCGCGCTGCAATCGGGCAAGACCGGGCGTCTGCACATCGCCATTCAGTGCCACGCCTGCTTTGACTGGCTGTTTCCGGTGCTGGAACTTTTCCGTCATGCCTGGCCCGAAGTCGATGTCGATATCCGCGCGGGGCTAGCCTTTGACAGCTTTCCCGCCTTGCTGCGCGAAGAGGTGGATCTGGTGATTTCCTCCAACCCCGAACCGCTGGGGGGCATTACGGCCAATGCGCTGTTTGATTATCATCCAGTGTTTGTCGGCGCGGCGCAAAACCCGCTGGCCGCCAAGGCGATGATCGAGGCCGAGGATTTTCGCGATCAGACCCTGATCACCTATCCGGTGGCGCGCGACAAATTGGATGTCTTTACCGAGCTGCTGACCCCGGCCCGGGTCGAGCCGCTGGCCCAGCGTCCGGTCGAATTGACCGCCGTGATCCTGATGCTGGTCGGATCGAACCGCGGCGTGGCGGTGCTGCCCGATTGGGTGCTGCGCGAGGTGAAATCCAACGCCGATTACATCACCCGCCCGCTGGGGCCGCATCAGGTGATCAAGCGGCTTTATGGTGTGACCCGCGATGAAGACGCCGCCCGCCCGTTTATCGCGCATTTTCTGCGCCTTGCGCGGGTCGAGGCGGTGAAGTTGCAGCGCAATTTGGCATAGCGGCCTTGTCATTCATGCATGGCTTAGGCGCGGGGTGGCAATTGCAATCATAAGCAGGCTTATAGTATACCGCGCTTATGAAAACCGATGCCCCCTCGCTTGGCCCTTTGCTGCATGATGCCGCCCGCCTGATCCGCCGCCGCTTTGAACAGCATACGGCAGATCTGGGGCTGAGCTCGGCGCAATGGCGCTTGCTGATCCATGTTTTGCGCGAAGAACGTGTGACCCAAGCGCGCTTGGCCGAACGGCTTGAAATTGAACCGATTTCCGTCTCGCGCCTGCTGGACCGCATGGAGCAAGCCGGCTGGATCGCACGCGAAGCAGACCCGCAAGACCGCCGCGTGCGCCAAGTGGTAGCCACCCAAGCCGCGCTTGATATCAAAGCCTCGCTCTATCGCAGTGCCGACGAGGTCTACGGCGAGGCTATGGCTGGCCTTGACCCCGGCTTGCGCCAAACCCTGATCGACACCCTTATCACCCTGAACAACAATCTGTCAGACGCGATTGCCGCTGGCAGCAAGGACCCATCATGACCGCCACCAGCACCAATGCCGCCGCAGCCCCAGCCGACAAAGCTGCGCCAAAATCGAAACGCCGTGTGCTGATGATTGCCGGGCCCTTGGTGCTTTTGGTCGCCGCTGGCAGCTATTGGCTGATGGGGGGGCGCTATGAGACCACCGAGAACGCCTATCTGCACCAAGCCCGCATTGGCGTGGCAACTTCGGTCAGCGGGCGGGTTGACAAGGTGCTGATCGCTGACAACCAGATCGTCAAGACAGGCGATGTGCTGTTTGAACTGGATCAAACCCCGTTCCAGATCGCCTTGGCCCAAGCCGATGCCGCCGTTGCCGCCGCCCGCATTGGGGTCGAACAGCTAAAGCTGAACCTCCGCACCGCCCAGAAAACCCTGGCCTTGGCCGAGGATACCGCCGCCTATAAAACCCGCGCCCGCGCAAGGGTTGAAAGCCTTGGCGATAAGGGCGTGTCGTCAGATGCGGCCTTGGATGACGCGCGTCACGAAGAAAGCGTGGCACTGGATCAACGCGATTTGGCCAAACAATCACTGGCGATGGCGCTGGCGGCTTTGGGGGGTGCAGCAGACATCGCCGCGGAGGATCACCCAAGCGTCAAGGCAGCCTTGGCCGCGCGCGATCAGGCCGCCTATAACCTTGGCAATGCCAGCCTGCGCGCGCCTGCCGATGGCGTGATCTATCAAGCCGCCTCTTTTAAGGCGGGCGAGATGGTGGCCGCAGGGCAAAGCCTGTTCACCTTGGTGCAAACCGATGATGTCTGGGTCGAGGCGAATTTCAAAGAAACCCAGCTGGAATTTGTCCATGCAGGCCAGCCTGCCGAGATCAGCATTGATCTGCAAGGCGGCCAAAAGCTGGCCGCTGTGGTCGAGGCGATTGGCGCGGGCACGGGATCGGAATTCTCGCTTTTGCCGGCGCAAAACGCCACCGGCAATTGGGTCAAGGTCACCCAGCGCGTGCCGGTGCGTCTGCGCCTGACCAATCCGGCCGAAGCTGCGGGGCTTGCCTCGGGTCTTTCGGCCAGCGTCTCGGTTGATACCGGCCAAAGCCGCAGCCTGTCAGACCTGCTGCCCGGCTTTTTGAAGTAAAGCCATGACATCCGATCCAACCCAAGTGCCCCATAAAGGCCTGATCACGGTCTCGATCATGCTGGCCACGATCATGCAGGTGCTGGACACCACCATCGCCAATGTGGCGCTGCCAACGATGACGGGCGATTTGGGAGCCAGCCAAGACACCATCACTTGGGTGCTGACGTCCTATATCGTCGCCTCGGCGATTATGACGCCTGTGACGGGCTGGGTGTCAGACCGCATCGGCAAGCGCGAGTTCTTTATGATCTCGATCACCGGATTTGTGATCTTTTCGATGGCTTGCGGTGTGGCCTGGAACCTGAATTCCATGGTGGCGTTTCGTCTGATGCAGGGCGTCTTTGGCGCAGCGATTGTGCCGCTGTCGCAGACCTTTCTGCTGGACATCAACCCGCGCGAAAAGGCAGGCTCGGCGATGGCGCTTTGGGGGGCTGGCATCATGGTGGGGCCGATCATTGGCCCTACCTTGGGCGGCTATCTGACCGAAAGCTTTAACTGGCGCTGGGTGTTTTTCATCAACTTGCCGGTGGGGATTATCGCTTTGCTGGGCTGTGCGGCCTATCTGCCGAAATCTGTCACCCGCATGCGCCGCTTTGATTTCTTTGGCTTTGCCATGCTGTCGATTGGCATTGGCGCGCTGCAACTGATGCTGGACCGTGGCGCCGAGGTTGATTGGTTTTCAGCCACCGAGACTTGGATCTATCTGTTTTTGTGCCTGACCGGCATGTGGGTCTTTGTGATCCATATCTTGGGCGCCGAGAAACCGTTTCTGGAACCGCGGATGTTTCTGGACCAGAACTTTGCCACGGGTTTGGTGTTTATCTTTGTGATCGGCATCATCCTTTTGGCCAGCCTTGCGCTGTTGCCGCCGATGCTGGCGCGGATCTATGGCTATCCGACGATCACCACGGGGCTGGTGATGGCACCGCGCGGGGTAGGCACCATGGTGTCGATGATCGTGGTGGGCAAATTGGTGCGCACGGTGGATGCGCGGCTTTTGGTGACGCTGGGGCTGATCCTGACGGCGGCGTCTTTGTATTTCATGACCGGATTCACGCCGCAAATGGACAGATCACTGATCATCTGGACAGGGGTGTTGCAGGGGCTGGGGTTGGGGCTGGTGTTTGTGCCCTTGTCGACGATTGCCTTTGCCACCATCGACCCGATCTTTCGCGCCGATGCCACCAGCCTGTTCAGCCTTGTGCGCAATATCGGCTCGTCTATCGGGATTTCGATCGTGACCTTGATGCTGACACGCAATTTGCAGATCAACCATTCGGTGCTGGGGGCCGAGATTTCGCCCTTTAACCCCAACTTCACCAATGCCCTGCCCGGAGCGGCGCGCAGCCTTGTGACCATGTCGCAGGTCGAAGGCTTGGTGACGGTGCAGGCGCTGATGATCAGCTATATCAATGATTTCAAGCTGATGATGATCGTTACCCTTTGCGCGATGCCGCTGGCTTTGCTGCTGAAAAAGCCCGATCTTAGCCCAAAACCCGCCGTGGCCGCCCCCGTGGCGCATGACTAAAGCGCCCAGACGGCAGGCGATGCTTTTGCCTGCCACCCCCCCTTCACATACCGCGCTTGCGCGTGTATGCCCCAATGCTTGAACCGACCGGAGATTTCCCATGCAGGGCAGCGCAAACCTTAATATCATGATCAAGGCCGCACGCCGCGCGGGCAAAGCCCTTGTGAAAGACTTCCGCGAAGTCGAAAACCTTCAGGTTTCGACCAAAGGCCCCGGCGACTTTGTCACCAAGGCCGACCGCGAAGCCGAACGGCTGATCAAAGAAGACCTGATGGGCGCGCGCCCCACCTATGGCTGGCTGGGCGAAGAAACCGGCGAGACCGAAGGCGTTGACCCAACCCGCCGCTGGATCGTCGACCCGCTGGACGGCACCACCAACTTTTTGCACGGCATGCCGCATTGGGCGGTCTCGATCGCGCTGGAGCATAAGGGCGAGATCGTCTCGGCCGTGGTGTTCGATGCCGCCAAGGACGAGATGTTTTGGGCGGAAAAAGGCTCGGGCGCATGGATGAACGACCGCCGCTTGCGGGTTTCGGGGCGGCGTCAGATGCACGAGGCAGTGTTTGCAACCGGCGTGCCGTTTGGTGCCAAAAAGACCCTGCCCGCCACTTTGGGCGATCTGGCACGGCTGATGCCAACCTGTGCTGGCGTGCGCCGCTGGGGTGCGGCCTCGCTGGATCTGGCCTATGTGGCTGCGGGCCGCTTTGACGGCTATTGGGAGCGCGAGCTGAACGCTTGGGACATCGCGGCGGGCATCTTGCTGGTGAAAGAAGCCGGCGGCATGGTGGCCCCTGTTCGCGAAGGCTATGACATCTTGGAAAAAGGCGCGCTGATCTGCGCCAATGATCCGCTGTTCGAGCCGCTGAAAAAGATCATCCGCGACGTTTGATCGCCACCTTGCCTGCAAGACCCAAAGCGCCCCAGATTGCGGGGCGCTTTTTTATGGCGCTATTTGCGCGGCACGCGGGGGATATGGCTGGGGACCAGTCGATATTTCGCCTGCGGGTGCGGCGGTTGGCCGTGATTTTGCCGCCAGAACCGCAGACCGCCCCGCCGCACGAGTGCGGGAAATGTCAGCACCGCCCCCGCCACAAAGCCGCCCACATGCGCCAGATACGCCACCCCGTCTTGGGTAGCACCCAGACCGTTCATCAGCTGCAAGCCAAACCAGATCCCCAGCACGATCCAAGCCTGAATCGCAAAGATCCGAAAAAACACGATGAAAATCAGCAAGACATCGACCTTGGCGCGCGGAAACAGCAGCAGATAGCCGCCCAAAACCCCCGCAATCGCCCCCGAGGCCCCCACCATCGGCCCGTTCGAGGTGGGATCGCCCGCAATCTGCAAAGCCGCCGCCGCCAATCCACACAAGATATAGAAGCCCAGATAACGCAGATGCCCAAAGGCATCCTCCATATTATCGCCAAAAATCCACAAAAACAGCATATTGCCCAGCAAATGCATCCAGCCGCCATGCAAGAACATATGGGTGATCAGCGTCAGGCCACCCCGGCCCGACAGGATTTCGTCGGGCACCAGCCCCCAAGTGTAGAAAAACTGATCCAAACCTGGGGCCGAAAACTGGCCCCAATAGCCAAGAAACACCAGCATATTGATCGCAATCAAAGCATAGGTGACAAAGGGTGTGCGCCCCGAAGGGTTATGGTCGCGAATTGGAAACATGCCGCCATCCTGCCCATGCCGCAGCTTTCGTCAAGCAAGAAGGGGGGCAGATCGCCCCCCCTGCCCGCTTAGGTGTCAGAGACTTCGGCCAAAAGCTGCGCGTTGCCGCCCGAAGCCGTGGTGTCGATGCAGACATGGCGCTCTAGCAGCACATAGCCCTTGTCCGGCATGCCGCCAATCAGCGGCAGGATCGCGCCTTGCCGTGCCGCCAAGGCTTGCGCGCGCTTGCGCCCCGCTGCGGCATCACCCCACCAAAGCGCGCCCGAAAAGCCTTGCAAGCGTGTCAGCGCATCGGGGGCAAGTCCTGCGGCTTCAATCGCATAGCCGCCCAGCGCGCGCACCGCTTCGGCCTGCGCGCGGGCCGCATGCGGGGTTGGCCCAAGGCACAACAGCGGCGAACGCGGCATCAGGGTCAGACGGTTGCTTTCCCCGGTGGGGCCGGGCAACAGCTGCTCCAGCACGGCGGCCTTGCTGTGCGGCTGGGCCAGCTTTGCGGCAATGCCCGCCTCGTCAAGCGCGGTATCCTCGCCCGCCACCACATCAAGGCTGTGCTGGGCAAAGCGGTGCAGATATTCCGGCCCACCCGCCTTGGGGCCCGTGCCCGAAAGCCCTTCGCCACCAAAGGGTTGGCTGCCCACCACCGCGCCGATTTGGTTACGGTTGACATAAGCATTGCCGACCTGCAGCGCCTCGACCACGCTTTGCACGCGGTCGTCGATCCGCGTGTGCAGACCAAAGGTCAGCCCGTAGCGGGTGGCGTTGACCTCGGCGATCACCCGATCAACCTCGCCCGCCTTAAAGGTGGCGATATGCAGCACGGGGCCAAAAATCTCGCGCGGCATATCGGCGATGCTGCCCACCCGAATGACGGTAGGCGCGATGAAATGCCCGCCCACAGGCGCGACCATTTCGCGCAAAACCCGCCCCTCGGCGCGCGCGGCGGCGATGTAATCGGCAATGCCGGCTTGGGCTTGCGCGTCAATCACCGGCCCCACATCGCTGGCCAGATCCCAAGGGTCGCCCAGCGCCAATTCGTCCATCGCGCCAAACAGCATGTGCTGCACCACGGCGGCAACATCTTCTTGCACATAAAGGCAGCGCAGCGCAGAACAGCGCTGGCCTGCCGACTGAAAGCTCGAGGCCAGAATATCGCGCACGGCTTGTTCGGGCAGCGCGGTGCTGTCAACCAGCATGGCGTTCAAGCCCCCCGTTTCGGCAATCAGCGGCGCGGTTGGGGCCAAATGTTCTGCCATATGCGCCCGAATGCGCAGCGCGGTCTGGGTCGATCCGGTAAAGGCGACACCAGCCAACCGCGCATCGCCCGTCACCGCAGCGCCCACGCTTGCATCGCCGGGCAAGAGTTGCAGCGCCTGCACCGGCACGCCGGCCTGATACAGCAGCCGCACCGCCAAGGCCGCAATCAGCGGCGTCTGCGGTGCGGGCTTGGCCAGCACAGCATTGCCAGCCGCCAAAGCCGCCGCAATTTGCCCCGAAAAGATCGCCAAAGGAAAGTTCCAAGGGCTGATGCAGGTAAACACCCCGCGCGGCGGATGGGTCAGCCCCTGCGCCTGATCGGCGTAGTAGCGCAGGAAATCCACCGCCTCGCGCAGTTCCGAGACCGCATCGGCCAAGGTTTTGCCCGCCTCGCGCGCCAAAATCGCAAAGATCTGGCCAAAGTTTTCCTCGTAAAGATCAGCCGCGCGGCGCAGCACAGCGCCACGGGCGGCAGCATCGGCCGTCCAGACGCCCGCCGTGGCCAGCGCCACTTCGACATCGGCAGGCGAGGCATGCTGCACATGGCCGACCACAGCGCCGGTGGCGGGGTTGAACACCTCGACCCGCTCGGTCGAGGCAAGGGGGCCCGCCAACATCGGGCCTGCCTCGAACAAAACCGTCTCAAAGGGCATGCGGGCGGCGGCGATGGCTTCTAGATCGCCTGCGTCGGTCAGATCCCAGCCGCGCGAATTTGCGCGCGACCCGAAAAGCTGCGCCCCTGTCGGGATAGCTGGGCTGGGCACCCGATCCATCGCCTGCATCGCGTTCAGCGGGCAGGCCGCCACCTGCGCGGGGGCGACATCTTCATCGACGATCTGATTAACGAAAGACGAATTCGCACCGTTTTCCAACAGCCGCCGCACCAGATAGGCCAAAAGATCACGGTGCGCGCCCACCGGCGCATAGATGCGGCAGCGGGTGGATTGGGCGGTCAGCACGATGTCGTGCAGCCTTTCCCCCATGCCGTGCAAGCGCTGGAATTCAAAGGCGGTTTTATCGGTTGCCATGTTCAGAATAGCGGCAACAGTATGGGCGTTATGGGTGGCAAATTGCGGGTAAATCCGGTCGGTCATGCCCAGCAGTTTGCGCGCGTTGGCGATATAGCTGACATCGGTGGCCTGCTTGCGGGTAAAGACCGGAAACGAGGTCAGCCCCAAGACCTGCGCGCGCTTGACCTCGGCGTCCCAATAGGCGCCCTTGACCAGCCGCACCATGATGCGCCGATCCAGCCGCTGCGACAGCGCGTAAAGCCAGTCGATCACCGCCCCCGCGCGCCGCCCGTAGGCCTGCACCACAACGCCAAAGCCTTCCCAGCCCTTGAGGGCAGGATCGCTGAGCACCGCTTCGATCACCTCTAGCGACAGCGCCAGACGGTCGGCCTCTTCGGCATCGATGTTAAAGCCCAGACCGGCGGCCTTGGCCAAACCTGCCAGCGCACGCACACGCGGCACCAGTTCTTCCATCACACGGGCGCGCTTGGCGACCTCGTAGCGCGGATGCAGCGCCGAAAGCTTGACCGAAATGCCGGGATTGGTGCGAATGTCGCCGCTGGTTGCGGCCTTGGCAATCGCAGTGATCGCGGCGGAATAGCTCAGGTGATAGCGGCGTGCATCGGCTTCGGTGCGCGCGGCCTCGCCCAGCATGTCATAGGAATAGGTATAGCCCTTGGACTCGAGCTCGGTGGCGCGTTTCATTGCCTTTTCAATGGTTTCGCCCAAGACAAAGTTGCGCCCCATCTCTTTCATCGCGCGGGTGACGGCACTGCGGATCACCGGCTCGCCCAGCCGTTTGACCGCCGCTTTCAGATGACCCACCACCGAAGTGCTACCCTCGTCCAGCACCTTGCCGGTCAGCATCAAGGCCCAGGTCGAGGCATTCACAAGGCTGGATGTCGATTGCCCCAAATGCTTGCCCCAATCACTGGGCGCGATTTTGTCTTCAATCAGCGCGTCCATGGTTTCGGCGTCAGGCACCCGCAGCAGGGCTTCGGCCAAACACATCAAAGAGATGCCCTCGTCGGTCGAAAGACCGTATTCGGCCAAAAACACCTCCATCAAACCGGGCTTGGAGGAGGCGCGGATCTGGCGCACCAGCTCGGCCCCCGCTTCGGTGATCTGGGCGCGGCGCGGCCCATCCAGCCCCGCCTCTGCGATAAGATCAGCCACCAAATCCGCCTCATCGCGCAGGCTTTGCCGCTCGATCACATTCCACGCAGTTTCGACTGTCGACATCGCAGATCTCCTTACCGATTTTGCCCTATGTATCGCAAGTTTGACAGGCTGTATTCCCGAAGATATAAGCCTGTTCAGCCGTATCTCCTGCGAAAATGGGCTTTTGCATGCCGTATGATCTTGACCGCTTTGACCATGCCATCTTGCGCGAACTCTCGGCCGATGGCCGGATCAGCGCCACCGAACTGGGCCGCCGAATCGGGCTGTCAAAATCACCCACCCAAGCGCGGATGAAACGGCTTGAAGACGAAGGCGTGATTACGGGCTATCGTGCCACGCTGAACGCGGCCAAGATCGGTCTGGCGCATGTGGCCTTTGTCGAAGTGCGCCTGTCCGACACCCGAGAGGCCGCACTGCAAGAGTTCAACCGCGCTGTGGTTTTGGTGCCCGAAGTCGAGCAATGCCATATGATCGCCTCGCGGTTTGATTACCTGCTGAAGGTTCGCACGGTGGATATGCAAGACTATCGCCGCGTGCTGGCCGAGGCGATCTCAGCGCTGCCACATGTCACCGCGACCTCGACCTATGTGGCGATGGAGGCGGTAAAGGACGGCGCCTAGACCTGGCAAATCCGGCCAATTTTGCCGTCGCCTGACGCAATGGCGCGGTCATCCAAAGCCGACTCCAGCCAGCCGACAAGCGCCTGCACCCGTAGCGCCGCGCCCTGCCCCAGATCGGTCAGCGAGTAGACCACATGCGGCGGCACCACCGGATGCGCGACCCGCAGCACCATGCCATCGCCTTCCAGCTGTTGCAGCGTCTGCGCCAACATCCGCTCCGATACGCCCCCAACCCGCCGTTTCAGCGCTGAAAACCGATGCTCGCCCTTCAGCAGCACAATCAGCACCAAAACACCCCAAGTGCTGGTCAAATGCCGCAGTACCTGCCGCGAGGGGCATTCTGGCGACAAAACATCCGAGGGCCGGTTTCCGTCCATGCACATCTCCTGTGCGGCTGTGGTTTATACTTACAAAAATGTAGGTACTTCCTTTTCGGAAGTAAAGCCGTATCTCTGATCCAGCAACACAGGAGAGACCCATGACCATCGCCCTTACCGGAGCCAGCGGCCAGCTTGGCCAACTTGCCCTTACCGCAATCAAAGCCCGCGACCCTGCGGCCAAAGTGATCGCCCTTGCCCGCGATCCTGCCAAAATCAGCGACACCGAGGCACGGGCCTTTGACTATACCAAGCCCGAAACCCTTGCCGCCGGCCTGCAAGGCGTCAGCACAGTTGTGTTGATTTCCTCGAATGATTTCAACGACCGCGCTGGACAACATCGCGCGGTGATTGATGCCGCCCGCGCCGCAGGAGTCAGCCGGATTATCTATACTTCGATCCTGAAGGGCGCGGCCTCGCCAATGCTTTTGGCCGCCGATCACATCGCCACCGAGGCCTATCTTCAGACCTCGGGGTTGGCGACGACGCTTTTGCGCAATGGCTGGTATACGGAAAATTACACCGGCACTCTGGCGATGTCCGTGCAGCATGGGGCTATCATTGGCGCCAGCGGCGAGGGCCGTATCTCTATGGCCGCCCGCGCCGATTACGCCGAAGCCATCGCCGTGACCGCGCTGGACGCAGCCCATAGCGGCAAGACCTACGAGTTGGCAGGCGACACAGCCCATAGCATGGCCGATTTTGCCGCCGAGGTCAGCAAGGCTGCGGGCAAAGCGGTGGGCTTTGTCGATATGCCACAGGCCGATTTTGCCGCCGCCCTGAAAGGCTTTGGCCTGCCCGAAGGCTTTGCCATGGTGCTGGCCGATGTCGATGCGCATGTGCAAAACGGCGCTTTGGAAGACCACTCGCACAGCTTGTCGCGCCTGATTGGCCGCCCCACCACGCCAATTGGCCAAACGATCACAGCCGCGCTTTAAGCCCTGCCCGCCTCTGGACCTTTTGGACCAGAGGCGGGCTAGACCTTGCCGCCCGCGCGTGCCAAGCTTGGTCAAAATCGCAAGGGCCAAACCACCATGTCGCACAGTCTGATTGCCGCCTATTACGCCGCCTTTAACGCCGAAGACCCTGCTGGAATGCTGGCCTGTGTCAGCGACGATATTGAACACCGCGTCAATGAAGGTGCTGTCCGCCACGGCCGCGCAGCTTTTGCCGAATTTTGCGCCCATATGGGGGTTTCTTACCGCGAACGGCTTGAAGATATTGAGATTTTCGTCAATTCGCGCGGCGACCGTGCTGCGGCAGAATTCGTTGTGCATGGCGCATATCTGCAAACCGACCCCGGCCTGCCCGCAGCGCATGGCCAGCGCTATATTCTGCCCGCGGGGGCGTTTTTTGACATTCGCGACGGCAAAATCGCCCGCATCACCACCTTTTACAACCTTGCCGACTGGATCGCTCAGGTCTCGGCATGATCAGCCTGCGCGCCCTGAGCGGAGCCGATCTGGAAGCCGCGCTCGACGATGTTGCGCGTCTGCGCATCACGGTGTTTCGCGACTGGCCCTATCTGTACGACGGCACGCTAGATTACGAGCGCGCCTATCTTGAAAGCTATCGCAACAATCCCGGCGCTTTGTTGGTGGGGGCCTTTGACGGCGATCGGCTGGTGGGGGCCTCGACCTCGACGATGATGGAAGATCACGCGGCGGAATTTGCAGCCCCCTTTGCCGGGCGCGACATCGCGCTGACAGATATGCTTTACGGCGCGGAATCGCTGATCCTGCCCGCCTATCGCGGCCAAGGTTTGGGCGGCCAGTTCATTCAATACCGCGAGGCCCATGCCCGCGCACATGGCCGCAGCTATGTCGCCTTTTGCTCGGTGCTGCGGCCTGACGACCACCCGCTAAAGCCGGCGGACGCGCGGTCGAACGATGGCTTTTGGCGCCGCAACGGCTATGCGCCGCTGGCAGGCGCCTTGGCCGAGTTTAGCTGGAAAGACGTCGGCGACAGCGCCGAAAGCGTGAAACAGCTGCAATTCTGGATACGTCACCTGTAAGGACTGATATGAAAATCGCCGCCGCCGCCTATCCGCTGACCGAATTCGCAAGCTTTGCCGAATATGACGCCAAGCTGACCGCTTGGGTGGACGAAGCCGCCGGCCAAGGCGCGCAGCTTTTGGTGTTTCCCGAATATGGCGCGATGGAGCTGGCCTCTTTGGGCGGGCGCGCGGTTTCGATGGATATCGAGGCGGCCTTGCACGAGGTTGCCCGCCACCAGCCTGCGGTCGATGCGCTTTACACAAAGCTTGCGGCGAAGCATGGCATCTATATCCTTGGCGCCTCTGGCCCTGCTTTTGACGGCAAGCGCCCGTCGAACCGCGCGGTGTTTTATGGGCCTGCGGGGGTTTTGGGGCATCAAGACAAGCAGATTATGACACGGTTTGAACGTGAAACTTGGGATGTGGTGCCGGACGGGCCGCTGACGCTGTTTGACACGCCCTTGGGCAAAATCGGCGTGGTGATCTGCTATGACAGCGAATTTCCGCTGCTGGCGCGCGCGCTGGTCGAGGCGGGGGCCGAGATTTTGCTGGCGCCGTCTTGCACCGACAGTGCCGCAGGCTTTACCCGCGTGCGGCTGGGATCAATGGCGCGGGCGATGGAAAACCAATGCATCACCGTGCACAGCCCCACTGTGGGCGATTGTGCCTTTTGCCCTGCGGTTGACCAAAACCACGGTCGCGCCGCAATCTATGCGCCGCCCGATCGCGGCTTTCCGGCCAGCGGCATTTTGGCCGAAACCGACTATGACGCGCCCGGCTGGGCTTACGGCGAGGTTGATCTGGCCGCGATTGCAGATCTGCGCCGCGATGGCGGTGTGCTGAACCATCTGCATTGGGCCGAGCAAGCCCCGCGCATAGCCCAGCCGCTGCGACGCGTCACAACCCAGTGAAATCGCCCTGCATTTTCCGCTTGAAAATCTGACAGAACAGGCGCATATCGCCGCGATGCCTGCGGTTTCCGCGGGCTAAATCCTATTGGAGAGACCATGGCCAAGGAAGATATCCTCGAATTCCCCGGTGTCGTGAAGGAACTCCTGCCCAACGCGACTTTCAAGGTTGAACTCGACAACGGCCATGAATTGATCGCAGTGATGGCAGGCAAGATGCGCAAAAACCGCATCCGCGTTCTGGCAGGCGACAAGGTGCAGGTGGAAATGACCCCCTACGACCTGTCAAAGGGCCGCATCAACTACCGCTTTAAATAAGCGTGCGCGACAAGCGAAATCTGGGGTCCGCGCTGCGGGCCCACCAGCGTGGAGACGCCTGATGCGGTTCATCCTCGGATCAGGCAGCCCACGGCGGCGCGAATTGCTGGCCCAGCTTGGCATTGTTCCCGACGCGATCCTGCCCCCCGACATCAACGAAGACCCGATCAAGGCCGAGCTGCCGCGCCCCTATTGCGCGCGACTTGCCCGCGAAAAGGCGCTTGCGGTGCAGGCAGAGCCTGATGACATCGTGCTTTGCGCCGATACCACCGTGGCCCTTGGGCGCCGTATCCTTGGCAAGCCCGCCAATGCAGGCGAGGCCGCGCGGTTTCTAACCGATCTGGGCGGGCGCAGGCATCAGGTGATCACCGCTGTGGCGGTGCGGCGCGGCGACCGGATCTGGACGCGCGAAAGCGTCTCGGCGGTCAAGATGAAGCGTCTGTCGGATGCCGAGCTGAACGCCTATCTTGCCAGCAACGAATGGGACGGCAAGGCCGGAGGCTATGCCATCCAAGGCATTGCTTCGGCTTTCATCCCGTGGATTTCCGGCAGTTTTACCGGCATCGTTGGCCTGCCTTTGGCCGAAACAACCGCCCTGCTCACCGCAGCAGGCTATCCGGTCTGGACCCAAAAATGACTCGCCTTGTTCTGCTTGACACCCTGCAAGACCGCCCCGCCGCAGCCCTGATCGTGGAAGGGCGGCTGGAGGATCTGGCGATTGACCCGATCACCGATGCGCCGATCCCGGGGGCGATCTATCGCGCCGTGGCCGACCGGCCGATGAAGGGCCAAGGCGGGTTGTTTGTGAAACTGCCGCAAGGCTCGGGCTTTTTGCGCCAAACCGCAGGCATTGCTCCGGCGCAGCGCCTGCTGGTGCAGATCACCGGCCCTGCCGAGGCGGGCAAGGCCTATCCGGTAACGCTGCGGCTGCTGTTCAAATCGCGCTATGCCATCGTCACCCCCAATGCGCCGGGGCTGAATGTCTCGCGCCGCATTCGGGATGAAGAGCTGCGCGCCGAACTTGAGGCGCTGGCCGCCGCCGCCATGCAGGGCGCGGATGAAACTCTGGGGTTGATCCTGCGCTCGGCTGCCGCCGAAGCCGAGCCTGACGAGGTAAGCCAAGACATAACCGCCATGCGCGAGCTGGCCGAGGCCGTGCTGGCCGATCTGACCGGCCCGCCCGAATTGCTGGTCGAAGGCGCCGGCGCGCATGAAACCGCTTGGCGCGACTGGGCAGACCCTGCGCCCGATGATGTCTATGAGGGCGGCTTTGCCGACCACGGCGTGCTTGAGATGATCGACGATCTGCTGGCCCCGCGCGTCGCACTTGGCGAAGGCCATATGATGATCGAACCCACCCGCGCGCTGATCGCGGTGGATGTGAACACCGGCAATGACACCTCGCCCGCGGCAGCGCTTAAGGTCAATATCGCCGCCGCCCGCGAATTGCCGCGTCAGCTGCGCCTGCGCGGTTTGGGCGGGCAGATCGTGGTCGATTACGCGCCGATGCCCAAGAAAGACCGCGCGATCCTTGATCAAGTCATCCGCGCCGCCTTCAAGGCCGAAACCGAGGTCAATATCGCCGGCTGGACCACGCTTGGCCTGCACGAGATGACCCGCAAGCGCGACCGCCTGCCGCTGCGCGAGTTGCTGGCATGAGCTGCCCAATCTGCGGCCGCGCAGCAGATGCAAAATACAAACCCTTCTGCTCGCGCCGCTGTTCGGACATTGATCTGGGCAAATGGCTCACCGGCGCCTACGCCATCCCCGCCGAGGCTATCGACGACGAAAACCCGGTCGAGGATGATCACGCCGCAGGGTCAGGAAATTTCCCAAACTAAATCAGAGCCATACGCTGCAACGCCTGATGCATGCCACGCCGCCAAAAGCCTTTCGATCCTTGATAAAACCACCCCCCAAGAAGGGCCCCAGCCTCGCCAGCACAGCTTGACCTAAGGGCAGCGTCTGCCGCCAGAGGCCCTGCACCACAGGCTTCGCAGCCCTTGCCAAAGCCCCAGACGCAAGCCCCAGCGCGCAGGAACCGCCCCCTCGATCCCCTGCCCCAGCAATGACCTGAAAAAGCGCAGAAATTCTGTCAAAACCCTCTGGACAGCCCCGCCCACCTCGCGTATCAGGCCCTCACAGAGCGAAACAGCTTCGCATAAGTGCCCGGATAGCTCAGTCGGTAGAGCAGCGGATTGAAAATCCGCGTGTCGGCGGTTCAAATCCGTCTCCGGGCACCATTTAGACCA
>CAJXWJ010000003.1 GCA_913062925.1 uncultured Pseudorhodobacter sp.
GTAACCAGTTAAGGTTACAGGGCTTTCATTGCGACAAGTGGTGCCCAGGAGAGGACTCGAACCTCCACGTCTTGTGAACACTGGTACCTGAAACCAGCGCGTCTACCAATTCCGCCACCAGGGCAGGTGTCGTGAGGGGCGATGTAGACAAGCCGCTGCGGGGAGTCAACGGGGTCTGTGGTGGAATTTAACAAAATTCCAACTGAAATCGCGGCGGCGATTGCACTTGCCGCCTGCGCTCATGCGGATTATTCAGGCAAAGACTTTTTCAGCCTGTCAAAGAGGGTATCCCATGAACAAGCTTGTCACGATCTACGGCGGTTCAGGTTTTGTCGGTCGCTATATTGCGCGGCGAATGGCGAAAGCGGGATGGCGCGTTCGCGTTGCCTGCCGGCGTCCGAATGAGGCACTTTTTGTCAAATCTTACGGCGCTGTCGGGCAGGTCGAGCCGGTGTTCTGCAACATCCGCGATGATGCCTCGGTGCGGGCGGCGATGGCGGGGGCCTCGGCGGTGGTGAACTGCGTGGGCACCTTTGATCGCGGCGGCAAGAACAGCTTTGAAGCCGTGCAAGCCACGGGTGCAGGCCGGATCGCGCGGATCGCGGCCGAGCAAGCGATCAGCAGCCTTGTGCATCTGTCGGCGATTGGCGCCGATGTTGCGGGGGCCAGCCTTTACGCGCAGTCCAAGGGCGAAGGCGAAGCGGCGATTTTGGCCGCCTTTCCAAGCGCAATGATCCTGCGGCCCTCGGTGATTTTCGGCAATGAAGACGGGTTCTTCAACCGCTTTGGTGCGATGGCCAAGATGGGCCCGATCCTACCTTTGGTGGGCGGGGCGACCAAGTTTCAGCCGGTCTATGTCGATGATGTCGCAGCCGCCGCCGTCAAGGGCGTGATGGGCGAGGCACATGGCATCTACGAGCTTGGCGGTCCTGATGTGGAAAGCCTAGGCCAGATCATCGCCAAGATGCTGGTGACCATCCAGCGCCGCCGTCTGGTGCTGAACCTGCCGTTCTTTGCCGGCAATATCATCGCCACGGCGCTGGATTTTGCATCTTTCTGCACCGGTGGGCTGTTTGCCAATAAAGTCGTGACCCGAGATCAGATTACCAGCTTGAAGTCAGACTCGGTTGTGTCTGAAGGCGCAAAGACGCTTGCAGATCTGGGAATCACCGCGACCGATTACGATGCTGTGGTGCCGGAATATATGTGGTGCTACCGTCCCTCTGGGCAATATGCCGCAATCAAAGACTCGGCCAAAAACCTTAGAAAAGCCTAAAGCCTCCCCAATCAAAGGGCTGTGATGTGACCTATTTTAATGATGTGCTCTTGGGTGTGGTCGAGGGTGTTACGGAATTCTTGCCGATTTCCAGCACGGGCCATTTGCTTTTGGTGGAACAATGGCTGGGTGCGCGCAGCGACACCTATAATATCGTCATCCAAGCCGGGGCGATTTTGGCGGTGACGCTGATTTATTGGCGCCGGATCATGGATCTTCTGCTGAACTGGCGGCAAGCCGAGCAGCGCGATTATCTGATCAAGCTGGCAATCGCCTTTCTGATTACGGCCGTTCTGGGCTTGATCGTCAAAAAGGCGGGCTTTGAGTTGCCGACCACCATCGCGCCGGTGGCTTGGGCCTTGGTGATTGGCGGCATCTGGATGATTGTGGCCGAGCATTTTGCCGCCAAGCAAGCCGACAGCGTGGCAATTACGCTGCGGGTGGCGATTGCGGTGGGTTTGGCGCAGGTGGTGGCGGGGGTGTTTCCTGGCACATCACGTTCTGCAGCGACAATTTTTGTGGCGATGCTTTTGGGCACCTCGAACCGCGCGGCGGCGACAGAGTTTGCGTTTCTGGTCGGAATTCCGACGATGTATGCGGCAAGCGGCTATGAGCTGCTTGGTCAGTTTCGCCATGGCACCGGCGGCGAGGATTGGACAGCGCTTGGCATTGCTTTTGTTACCTCGACCCTGACCGCCTTTGTCGTTGTGAAATGGTTGCTGACCTATATCCGAAGCCACCGTTTCACCGCTTTTGCGATCTATCGCATCGGCTTTGGCGGGCTGCTACTGGCACTTTTGGCGGCGGGCACGATTGGCTAAAGCGCGAATCAGGGGGCGGTTTTGCCGGTAGGTAACAAAAGCTGACCTAGTTTCGATGCATATGGGTGATAATTCTGACATTCAGGCTGAAAAATCGTTAAATAGGTAACTCATACTGACTTTTATTCCGATCCGGCTTTCAGTATCAACGCGCGACGGGGAAATTCCACCAAGGGGCGCATGATGGCCGGTCAGAAAATGCTTAAATTTGTCACTCTGCACAAAGAGATGCCGCAGAAGCGTTCTGCTGATCTTCGCGCGCAGGATTTCGACGAGATTTATCGCGAATTCGCCGCTGAAAAAGCCGCCGAGCAGGCCAGCCGTTGCAGTCAATGCGGCGTGCCTTACTGCCAATCGCATTGCCCCTTGCACAACAACATTCCCGACTGGCTGCGCCTGACTGCCGAGGGCCGTTTGGAAGAAGCCTATGATCTGTCACAGGCCACCAACACCTTCCCCGAGATTTGCGGCCGGATTTGCCCACAGGATCGCCTGTGCGAAGGCAATTGCGTCATCGAGAATTCGGGCCATGGCACCGTGACCATTGGTTCGGTCGAAAAATATCTGACCGACAAAGCTTGGGAAATGGGCTGGGTCAAAAGCATCAAGCCGCGTAACGAGCGGACGGAATCGGTGGGCATCATTGGCGCGGGGCCGGGCGGTTTGGCCGCGGCTGACGTTCTGCGCCGCGCGGGCGTGCAGGTGACGGTCTATGACCGCTATGACCGTGCGGGCGGTTTGCTGACCTATGGCATCCCCGGCTTTAAGCTGGAAAAGCCAGTGGTGATGCAGCGGATCGAACAGCTGGAGCTGGGTGGCGTGCAATTTGTGCTGAACTGCAAAGTTGGCGAAGATCTGTCGTTTGACGCCATTCGCGGCCAGCATGATGCGATTTTGATCGCGACCGGCGTCTATAAGGCCCGCGATATCGAAGCGCCGGGCGTTGGGGCCAAGGGCGTTGTGCGCGCCTTGGATTATCTGACCGCCAGCAACCGCAAAAGCTTTGGCGACGAGGTGCCGGAATTCGACTCGGGCGAGCTGAACGCAACCGGCAAGCGGGTTGTGGTGATCGGCGGCGGCGATACGGCGATGGATTGCGTGCGCACTGCCATTCGCCAAGGCGCTGTTTCGGTGAAATGCCTGTATCGCCGCGACAAGGCGAATATGCCCGGCAGCCAGCGCGAAGTGCAAAACGCTGAAGAAGAAGGCGTTGATTTCGTTTGGCTTTCTGCGCCCAAAGGCTTTACCGGCGGCGAGGTCGTGGACGGCGTTATGGTGCAAAAGATGCGCCTGGGCGCGCCAGATGCCTCGGGTCGGCAATCGCCCGAAGTGATCGAGGGTGCCGATTATATCGAGCCTGCCGATCTGGTGGTGCAAGCGCTGGGATTTGAACCCGAAGCGGTGCCAAGCCTTTGGGGCGTGCCCGATTTGGCCGTGACCCGTTGGGGCACCATCAAGGCTGATTTCCGCAGCCATGCCACCAATCTGGACGGCGTCTATGCGGCCGGCGACATCGTGCGTGGCGCAAGCCTTGTGGTCTGGGCGATCCGCGATGGCCGCGAAGCTGCCGACTCGATCCTGACCTATCTGGCACAGCCTGCCAGCGTGGCGGCGGAATAAGCGCAGCTGATCCCTTGCGTCAGACAATTCGTGATGGGTCAAAGCGATTGACCCAATCTTTAGGTGGCAAAATGAAAGCGTTGATTTCGATCTCTGTGCTCTGCCTTTCCTCTCCGGTATTTGCCGGCAGCTTTACGCCGCCCGAAGGCTGCACCACCACGCTGACCGTGCAATCGCGCGGCTGCTATGTGGCGAATTATTACAGCTGCCAAGCCGATGCCAATGGCGACCAATGGCGCGCTGATTATGATCAGGATGGGGTGTTTTACCTCTCAAAGATCGACCGCGAAACGCAATGGGTCGAAAGCTATGACATGAACCCGCAGGTGAAACAGACGCTGGACCCAAACCCCGCAGATCCCGCCAATTTCACCAGCCTGCTGGCGACGGGGCGCGATGATTTCGAATTTGGCCTCAGCAAAGACAATGGCGAACAAACCTACGTCAAAGGCTTTGACAAGCTGACCGGCCTGACTGCCACCATCGACGGTGTCACGCTTCAGGTCACCGAATACGAGTTTGTCGAGACCGACACCGCTGGCAACGAGCTGCGCAAATCGCGTGGCCATGAATATGTCAGCCCCGAGTGGCGCAATTTCTTTGCAGGCCCCTCGGAGTGGTGGAACGGCAGCGAATGGCTGCCGATGGATAGCAGCCCTGTTCAGTTCATCCTGCCCGGCGAAAAAGGTTTCGCCGCGACCCAACCCCTTTTTGAATGCGACGCAGTGATGTCATCGCTGCCCTACAACCCGGAGATTGCACGCCATGACGACCTATGATGACGCTTGGGTAAAAGCCGAAGAAGCAAAGCGGGCTTGGATGGACGCAAACGGGCTTTACAAGACCGAAGACGAGCATTCGTCTTGCGGCGTGGGGCTTGTGGTTGCGATTTCGGGCAAACCCTCGCGCAAGGTGGTGGAAAACGGCATCAACGCGCTGAAGGCGATTTGGCACCGCGGCGCGGTGGATGCTGACGGCAAAACCGGCGATGGTGCGGGCATTCATGTGCAAATTCCAGTGCCGTTCTTTTACGACCAAGTGCGCCGCACCGGCCATGAACCCGATGTAAAAAAGCTGATCGCGGTCGGCCAAGTGTTCTTGCCGCGCACCGACTTTGGCGCCCAAGAGCGCTGCCGCACGATTGTAGAAACCGAAGTGCTGCGGATGGGCCATTATATCTATGGCTGGCGGCATGTGCCGGTTGATATCTCGGTTCTGGGTGACAAAGCCAATGCGACCCGCCCCGAGATCGAGCAGATCTTGATCCGCTGCGAAAAAGACATCGACGACGAGCAGTTCGAGCGCGATCTTTACATCATCCGCCGCCGGATCGAAAAGGCGGCTTTGGCAAGCCAGATCCAAGGCATGTATCTGTGCAGCCTGTCGTGCCGCTCGATCATCTACAAGGGCATGATGCTGGCCGAACAGGTGGCGGTGTTCTACCCCGACCTGATGGACGACCGGTTCGAATCTGCCTTTGCGATCTATCACCAGCGCTATTCGACCAATACCTTTCCGCAGTGGTGGTTGGCCCAGCCCTTCCGCATGTTGGCCCATAACGGCGAGATCAACACGCTGAAAGGCAACGTCAACTGGATGAAAAGCCATGAGATCCGCATGGCATCCAACAACTTTGGCGACAATGCCGAAGATATCAAACCGATCATTCCGGCGGGCACCTCGGATTCTGGCGCGCTGGATGCGGTGTTCGAGGTTTTGGTGCGCTCGGGGCGCAACGCGCCTTTGGCGAAAACCATGCTGGTGCCAGAGGCTTGGTCAAAGGCCACCACCGATATGAAACCGGCTTGGGCCGATATGTATGCCTATTGCAACTCGGTGATCGAGCCTTGGGACGGACCTGCGGCTTTGGCGATGACCGATGGCCGCTGGGTCTGCGGCGGGCTTGATCGCAACGGTTTGCGGCCGATGCGCTATGTCGTCACCGGCGATGGCTTGCTGATTGCGGGTTCGGAAGCAGGCATGGTTCCGGTCGAGGAATCGACGATCCGCGAAAAGGGCGCGCTTGGGCCGGGGCAGATGATTGCTGTCGATATGGCGACGGGCAAGCTTTATCACGACGTTGCGCTGAAAGATAAACTGGCAGCAGCACAGCCCTATGGCGAATGGATCGAAAAGATCGTCGATCTGGGCGAATTGCTGCGCGATGTGCCCGAAGAACCCCTGTTCCAAGGCGCCGAACTGCGTCAGCGCCAAATCGCGGCGGGCTTTACCGTGGAAGAGCTGGAACAGGTTCTGGCCCCCATGGCCGAAGATGGCAAAGAGATGATCGCCTCGATGGGCGATGACACGCCTTCGGCTGTGCTGTCTTCGGTTTACCGTCCGTTGTCGCATTTCTTCCGGCAGAACTTCTCTCAGGTCACCAACCCGCCGATCGACAGCTTGCGCGAAGGTCGGGTGATGAGCCTGAAAACCCGCTTTGGCAATCTGCGCAACGTGCTGGATGAGAACAACGCCCAGAACGAGATTTTGGTGCTGGAAAGCCCCTTCTTGGCCAATTCGGAATTCGAGGTTCTGGTCAAACGCTTTGGTGATCAGGTTGCCTTTATCGACTGTACCTTCCCCGTAAACGCGGGCCCAGATGCGCTGCGTCAGGGGCTAGAGCGTATTCGTGCCGAGGCTGAAGACGCGGTGCGGTCGGGGGCAGGGCAATTGGTGATGACCGATCAGCACCAGAGCGCTGAACGGGTTGCGATGCCGATGATCTTGGCAACAAGTGCGGTGCATTCGTGGCTGACCCGCAAGGGGCTGCGGACCTTCTGTTCGATCAACGTGCGGTCGGCGGAATGTATCGACCCCCACTATTTCGCGGTGCTGATCGGCTCGGGGGCCACCACGGTGAACGCCTATCTGGCGCAGGATTCGATTGCTGACCGCATTCGTCGCGGCTTGATCGAAGGCAGCTTGCTGGATGCGATGCGGCGCTATGGCAATGCCGTCGATGCGGGTCTGTTGAAGATCATGTCAAAGATGGGCATCTCGGTGATCTCGTCTTATCGCGGGGGGCTGAACTTTGAAGCCGTGGGCCTGTCGCGCGCCATGGTGGCGGAATATTTCCCCGGCATGCAAAGCCGGATTTCCGGTATCGGTCTGCAAGGCTTGCAGCTGAAGGTCGAAGAAGTTCACGCCAAGGGCTGGCTGGGTGGCGCTGATGTGCTGCCGATTGGCGGGTTCTATAAGGCGCGGCGCTCGGGCGAAAAGCACGCTTGGGAAGCGCAGACCATGCATATGCTGCAATCGGCCTGCGACCGTGCGTCTTTCGACATTTGGAAGCAATATTCGGCGGCCATGCGGTCGAACCCGCCGATCCATATTCGGGATCTGTTGGACATTAAGGCATTGGGCAAGCCCGTGCCGATTGAAGAGGTGGAAAGCATCACCTCGATCCGCAAGCGGTTTGTGACACCGGGCATGTCGCTGGGGGCGCTGTCGCCCGAGGCGCACAAGACCCTGAACGTCGCGATGAACCGCATTGGTGCGAAATCTGACAGCGGCGAGGGCGGTGAAGATCCCGCACACTTCCTGCCAGAGGCCAATGGCGACAACCCAAGCGCCAAGATCAAACAGGTGGCCTCGGGCCGCTTTGGCGTGACGGCGGAATATCTGAACGCCTGTGAAGAGCTGGAAATCAAGGTCGCCCAAGGCGCAAAGCCCGGCGAAGGCGGCCAGCTGCCCGGCATGAAAGTCACCGAGCTGATCGCGCGGCTGCGCCATTCGACCAAGGGCGTGACGCTGATCTCGCCACCGCCGCACCATGACATCTATTCGATCGAAGACTTGGCGCAGCTGATCTATGACCTGAAACAGATCAACCCGCGCGCCAAGGTGACGGTAAAGCTGGTGTCCTCTTCGGGCGTCGGCACCATTGCGGCGGGTGTGGCCAAGGCCAAGGCCGATGTGATCCTGATCTCGGGCCATAACGGCGGCACCGGCGCAAGCCCTGGCACCTCGATCAAATACGCGGGCCTGCCTTGGGAGATGGGCCTGACCGAAGCGCATCAGGTGCTGGCAATGAACAACCTGCGCGAGCGGGTGACGCTGCGCACCGACGGTGGTTTGCGCACAGGCCGCGACATTGTCATGGCGGCGATGATGGGGGCCGAGGAATATGGCATCGGCACCGCCGCGCTGATCGCGATGGGCTGCATCATGGTGCGTCAGTGCCAAAGCAACACCTGCCCCGTGGGCGTCTGCACCCAAGACGCAGCGCTGCGCGGCAAGTTCACCGGATCGGCGGATAAGGTTGTCAATCTGATCACCTTCTATGCGCAAGAAGTGCGCGAGATTTTGGCGCAGATCGGTGCGCGGTCGATGGATGAAATCATCGGGCGGGCGGATCTGTTGTCTCAGGTCTCGCGTGGGTCGGCGCATCTGGATGATCTGGATTTGAACCCGCTGTTGATCACCGTCGATGGGGCGTCAAAGATCACCTATGACCGCACCAAGCCGCGCAACCATGTGCCCGATACGCTGGACGCCGAAATTGTCAAAGACGGCGCGCGCTTCTTTGAAGATGGCGAAAAGATGCAGCTGTCTTATGCGGTGCGCAACACTCTGCGCACCATCGGCACCCGCGCCTCTAGCCATATCGTCAAGCGCTTTGGCATGAAGAACAGCCTTCAGCCGGATCATCTGACGGTCAAACTGTCGGGGTCTTGTGGCCAATCCTTGGGGGCTTTTGCGGTGCAGGGGCTGAAGCTTGAGGTGATGGGCGACGCCAATGACTATGTTGGCAAGGGCCTGTCGGGGGGCACGATTGTGGTGCGGCCGCAGATGTCTTCGCCGCTCAAGGCCGAGGAAAACACCATCATCGGCAACACCGTGCTTTATGGCGCGACGGCGGGCTATCTTTATGCCTCGGGTCGCGCGGGCGAGCGTTTTGCGGTGCGCAACTCGGGCGCGCATGTGGTGGTCGAGGGCTGTGGGTCGAACGGTTGTGAATATATGACCGGCGGTGTCGCGGTGGTTCTGGGCCGGATTGGCGCGAACTTTGGCGCGGGCATGACCGGGGGGATGGCCTATGTCTACGACCCGCAGGGCGTGGCGGAAGACTTTATGAACAGCGAAACCGTGCTGACTTGCGCCGTGGCGCATCCCTATTGGGAAGCACAGCTGCGCGATCTGATCCAGCGGCATCACGCGGAAACCGGCTCGCGGATTGCGGAACGGATCTTGGGCAATTGGGTCGCCGAGCGTGCTAATTTCTTGCAGATCTGCCCGAAAGAAATGCTGCCGCATCTGGCGCATCCTTTGTCGAATGAAGCAGAAAAAGTGCCTGCAGAATAAAGTCAGGGCCCCCGCAAGGGGGCCTTTGGTTTTGACGGGGACTTGACCCGCGCGCAGGCTTAAGGCCTAAGTTCACTTATGGTTGCAACGCCCAAATCCCGATCGAAAGCCAAACCTGCACCGCAGGACAAGCCGCCCTTACAGGCGCGGCTGCGGGTCTGGGCCAAGCGCTTGGCGCTGGGCGTGGTGGGCTATTTCGGTGTGCTGATCTTGCTGTTTAGTCTGGTTCCGCCGCCGATCAATCTTTATCAGATCAGCGAAAGCTGGCGCTTGGGCGGGATTTCCAAGCAATGGGTCAGCTGGGAGGCCATTGCTCCGGTGATGGGGCGGTCGGTGGTGGCGGCCGAGGATGCGAATTTCTGCCAGCATTGGGGCTTTGATCTGACCGCCATTCGCGCAGCCGTTGATGGCGGCGGCCAGCGCGGCGGATCAACCCTGACGCAGCAAGTCGTCAAAAACGTGCTGTTGTGGCAGCAGCGCAGCTATATTCGCAAAGCGCTAGAGGCTTTGCTGACACCAGTGATCGAATTGGTCTGGAGCAAGCAGCGCATTCTAGAGGTCTATCTGAACGTGGCCGAATTTGACGAAGGCGTGTTTGGTGTGCAGGCGGCGGCGCGGCATTACTTTGGCGTCGATGCGGATGCGTTAAGCGCGCTTCAGGCTGCACGGCTGGCAGCGGTCTTGCCCAACCCGAAAGAACGCTCGGCCTCCAAGCCCACCGCCTTTATCCGCAAGCGCACCGCCGCGATTATTTCAGGCGCCGAGACCATCGCCGTCGATGGCCGTGCCGCTTGCTTCCAGTTGCGCGACTAACCCTTATAGTGGTTGAATTCCGCCAATCTTCGCGCCATTGAAGAGCAAACCCTGAATGCAAAGTCTGACAGCTTTATGATCCGCCTCTATCACTTTCCCCTCTCGCCATTCAGCCGCAAGGTGCGGTTGACGCTGGCCGAAAAGAAGCTTGAGGTCGAGCTGATCGAAGAGCGTTACTGGGAAGCCTCGCCTGATTTTATGCGCCGCAACCCTGCGGGCAAAGTGCCGGTGCTGCGGATCGACACCAAGACGCTGTCGGAAAGCCAGGCGATTTGCGAATATCTGGAAGAGTCGGTGCCGAACCCGCCCTTGATGCCGCGCGATCTGGACGGCAGGTTTGAAGTGCGCAGGCTTTGCGCTTGGTTTGACGATAAGTTCAACGCCGAGGTGACCTCGAAGCTGCTTTATGAGCGTGTGAATAAAAAGATCATGGGGCAGGGCTACCCGGATTCAAAGAACGTCAAGGCGGGGGCGGTGCGGATCAAATATCATCTGGATTACATGGCCTGGCTGCTGGATCAGCGGCGCTGGCTTGCCGGGGATGTGATGACGCTGGCCGATTTGACCGCGGCGGCGCATCTGTCTTGTCTGGATTATATTTCGGATGTCGATTGGAACCGGTCTGCCGTGGTCAAGGATTGGTATGCCAAGATCAAGTCGCGACCGGCGTTTCGCACCCTGCTTGCCGATCAGATCCCCGGGTTTCCGCCGCCCGCCCATTATGCCGATCTTGACTTTTGAGACCACCCGCGGGGGTTTCACACCCCCGCACCCCCGTGGGATATTTAGAGACAGATGAATGAGGCGCTGAAACAGGCTTTGACGGCGCGGGCTTTGGAAGAGGGCTTTTCCAAGCTGGGCATCTGTGCGCCGGATGCGGCACCTAAGACGGCAGAGCGGTTGCGGGCGTTTTTGGCCGCGGGGCATCATGGCCAGATGGCTTGGATGGCCGAGCGCGAGGCTTGGCGCGGCAATGCAGCGGCACTTTGGCCCGAGGCGCGCTCGGTGATCATGTTGGCGGAAAGCTATACGCCGCAGGGTGATCCGCTGGCGGTTTTGGCAGAGCGGGATCGCGCGGCGATTTCGGTCTATGCTCAGGGCAAGGATTACCACGATCTGGTGAAGCGGCGGCTGAAGCGGCTGGGTGGCTGGTTTGCGGGCGTGTCGGGGGCCGAGATCAAGGTCTTTGTCGATACCGCGCCGGTGATGGAGAAGCCCTTGGCGCAGGCCGCAGGGCTGGGCTGGCAGGGCAAGCACAGCAATCTGTTGGCGCGCGATCTGGGCAATTGGGTGTTTCTGGGGGCGATTTTCACCACCGCAGACCTGCCCAAGGACCCGCCAGAGGTCAGCCATTGCGGGTCTTGCACCGCCTGTCTGGATATCTGCCCGACCAAGGCTTTTCCCGCGCCCTATCGCTTGGATGCGCGGCGCTGCATTTCCTATTTGACCATCGAGCATCGCGGGCCGGTTGATCTGGAGTTGCGCGCATTGATGGGCAATCGGATCTATGGCTGCGATGATTGTCTGGCGGTTTGCCCTTGGAACAAGTTTGCCCAAAGCGCCAAGGATCTGGGCTATCAGCCGCGGGTGGGTGCGCCGGCGCTTGCGGAGCTTGCGCAATTGGACGATGCGGCGTTTCGGTTGCGCTTTGCCGGTAGCCCGATCAAGCGGATTGGGCGGGACCGCTTTGTGCGTAATGTGCTTTATGCGATTGGCAATTCCGGCACTGCTGCTTTGATGCCGCAGGCTGTGGCCTTGCTGCAAGACGCCGATGCGGCGGTGGCCGATGCAGCGCTTTGGGCGGTGCAGCGGTTGCAAGCCCTGTAATAGGCCGCATGCCGCCTTGCTCTTGGTGGGAATTCCCAGTATTCGCAGGCGAAACCCGTGATGGAGCCCTGACATGTCCGCACCTAAAAAAGTCGTCCTCGCCTATTCTGGTGGGCTTGATACCTCGATCATCTTGAAATGGTTGCAGACCGAATATGGCTGCGAGGTTGTCACCTTTACTGCCGATCTGGGGCAGGGCGAAGAATTGGAGCCCGCGCGCGCCAAGGCCGAGCTGTTGGGGATCAAGAAAGAGAACATCCATATCGTCGATGTGCGCGAAGAATTCGTGCGCGATTTCGTTTTCCCGATGTTCCGCGCCAATGCTTTGTATGAAGGGCTTTATCTGCTGGGCACCTCGATTGCGCGGCCGCTGATCTCGCAGCATCTGGTGCGGATTGCGGCGGAATGTGGCGCTGATGCGGTGGCGCATGGTGCGACCGGCAAGGGCAATGATCAGGTGCGGTTTGAACTTTCGGCCTATGCGCTGAACCCTTCGATTCGCGTGATTGCGCCTTGGCGTGAGTGGGATCTGACCAGCCGCACCAAGCTGATCGAATTTGCCGAGGCGAACCAGATTCCGATTGCCAAGGACAAGCGCGGCGAAGCGCCTTTCTCGGTGGATGCGAATTTGCTGCACACCTCTTCCGAAGGCAAAGCCTTGGAAAATCCGGCCGAGATGGCACCGGAATATGTCTATCAGCGCACGGTTTCGCCCGAGGATGCGCCGAACACCCCGGAATATATCGAAGTCAGCTTTAAGCGCGGCGATGCCGTGGCGATCAATGGCGAGGCGATGTCGCCTGCCACCATCCTGACGCGGTTGAACGCTTTGGGTGGCGCGCATGGCATCGGGCGGTTGGACTTTGTGGAAAACCGTTTTGTCGGCATGAAGTCGCGCGGCATTTATGAGACCCCCGGCGGCACGATCTTGCTTGAGGCGCATCGTGGCATCGAGCAGATCACGCTGGATGCGGGCGCTGGCCATCTGAAAGACAGCATCATGCCGCGCTATGCCGAGCTGATCTATAACGGCTTTTGGTTCAGCCCCGAGCGCGAGATGTTGCAGGCCTTGATCGACAAGAGCCAGGATCATGTCACCGGCACCGTGCGGCTGAAGCTTTACAAGGGTTCGGCGACCTGCGTTGGGCGTTGGTCCGAGCATAGCCTTTATTCTGAAAAGCACGTCACCTTTGAAGAAGATGCCGGCGCTTATGACCAGAAGGATGCGGCGGGCTTTATCCGTCTGAACGCGCTGCGCCTGAAACTGATTGCGACACGCAATGCGCGGGTGGCTGACAAGGGCTAAGGCCTGACAGATCTGAAGAAAGCCGCGCCAGATCTTGGCGCGGCTTTTTCATGGGCGCTAAAGCTTATGCGCGGTTAGCTTTTCGTAATAGGGCAGCGCCTGATCAACCAGATCGGCGTAGTGCTTGGCCAGATCGGGCAGGGCGGCTTCGGGGTCTTCAAACCCTGTCGAGCGATGCACCGCGTTATACCAATGCGGCGCCCAGATGCCGTCATAGGGTTTCGGCCCTACCGTCCAATGCAGCATCTTTTCGGTAAAGCTGATCCCCAGCGCCGCGCAAAGCCCTGACAGCGCGCGCGCTGGGTTGGCGCGGATATCGGCGCTGTCGATCACCAAAGGCGCATGGCCCAGCTGATCGGCAATCTGGTCGAACAGGTCGGCCTGTTGTTGAAAGCCAATATCGGCAAGCGTCGGGCCTTCGCGTTTCTTGGCATAGCTTGCCACAACGCGAGCGGGGTGGCGGATCAGGAAGACATTGGTCAGATCACGCATGAAATCGCGCGGAAAGCCGGGGATCATATGCAGGGTCATGTGTTTTTGGTAAAACAGGCTCTGACCTTGCGGAATTGGGCCAATGCAATCGGCGGCAACCTGCAAAGGGTCGGTGCTTTGCGAGGCGATCACCTCTTGCTGCATCGGGTGCGCAAGGCCGGTTGCGGCCAGATAGGCTGCGTAAAACGGCTCGTCCACCACAGCGCAATCGCCACGCGCGGCGAAAGCATACATCATCGCGGTTGACAGGTTGCGTGGGCCTGACCACATCGCGATTTTCATGCGCCGACCATGGCTTTGTAAAGGTCGCGAATGCGCTGGGTGACGGGGCCCATCTGGCCGCTGCCAATCTGGCGACCGTCGATCTGGCTGACAGGGGTTTGCGCGCCAAAGGTGCCGGTCAAAAACGCTTCATCGGCGGAATAGGTTTCGACCAACGAGAAGTTTTTCTCGAACACCGGAATGTCATTGGCACGGCACAGGTCGATCACCTTTTGCCGTGTGATGCCGTTCATGCAGTAATCGCCGGTCGAGGTCCAAACCTGACCCTTGCGCACGATAAAAAAGTTGCAAGCGTTGGTGGTGTTCACAAAGCCATGCACATCCAGCATCAGGCCCTCGTCGGCACCGGCCTTTTCGGCGGCGATGCACGCCAGAATGCAGTTCAGCTTGGAATGCGAGTTCAGCTTGGGGTCTTGGGTCATCGGCAGGCCGCGCAGATGTGGCACCGTGGCCAGACGGATCGGGCGCGGCATATTGGGGCGGCTGTGTTCCATGATGATCACCATGGTCGGGCCTTGCTGCGACAGTTTTGGGTGCTGAAACGGCCGGGTCTTGACGCCGCGCGTCAGCATCAGCCGCGCATGGGCGTCGGTGGTCATGCCATTGGCAGCTTGTGTCTCTAACACGGCGGAAATCACTTGATCTGGCGTCATGCCGATATCAAGATCAATCGCCTTGGCCGCTTCGAACAGCCGCGCGATATGTTCGTCTAGAAAGGTCCAGCGGCCGTTATAAAGACGAATTCCCTCCCAAACGCCATCGCCCAGCATAAAGCCGGAATCATAGACCGAAACCGTCGCTTGGGCTTTCGGCACGATCTTTCCGTTCACATAGATCAGGATCGTTTCGTTGCGGGCGTCGTCTTCGGCTTGGTGGGTCGAGATATGGTCTGTCATTTTAGCCTCCGCTTTGGCGCAGGCTATTGTGCCGCGCGCCAAAGGCCAAGGGGCTGCGTCGCTAAACGGCCTTACAGAGACATTTCCGCGATGATCGCACGGGCGGCGGCGGCGGGATCGGCGGCTTGCCAGATCGGGCGGCCCACCACGATGTGATCGACACCATCGGCGATGGCTTGAGCCGGGGTGGCGACGCGCTTTTGGTCACCAAGGGCGGCGCCTGCGGGGCGCACACCGGGGGTGACGATCAGCTTGCCCTTGGCTTGCGGCAAAGCGCGGATCGCTGCGGCCTCTTGGGGGCTGGCGATGACGCCATCGGCACCTGCCTCTAGCGCGCGGGCGGCGCGTTCCAGCGTGATTTCGCGCAGATCGCCCGGCTTGATCAGGTTGGCATCCAGATCGGCACGGTCCAGCGAGGTGAGAATGGTAACAGCCATGATCTTCAGATTGGTGCCCGCCTTGCCCTCGGCTGCGGCGCGCACAACCTGCGGGTCGCCGTGCACGGTCAGCAGATCCAGATCATATTGCGCAAGGCCACGCACGGCGGCTTCGACAGTGGCACCGATGTCGAACAGCTTCATATCCAGAAAGATGCGCTTGCCATGTTCGGCCTTCAGCTCGTTTGCCAGCGCAAGCCCGCCGCCTGTCAGCATCCCCAGACCGATCTTGTAAAACGACACCGCTTTGCCAAGCCGACCAGCAAGCTCGAGGCCCTGCAAGATATTTGGCACATCAAGCGCGACGATAAGACGGTCATCAGACATGGGCTGGCTCCTATGATTTTGCCCGTCATGGCGGGTAAGGGGCCAAGCTGTCAAGCAGGCACGCGGTTTAGACTGCGCCCAGCCCCCGCAAATTGACTGCGGGTCAATCGTTACAGACTGCGGACAAGCAGGCTTTCGATCAGCGTGGGCAGATCCGCAAAATCGGTAAAGCTGGCGACATGGGGCAGCTCTGCGACAGCAGTTTTGCGATAGCCTTCGGTGAATAAGACAAAGCGCACGGCGGCGCGGCTTGCGGTTTCGGCATCCACCTCGCTGTCACCAATATAGATATCGGGGGTGCAGGCGTGCAGTGGCGCTGGGTCCGGCTTGCGGCGGGGTAGACTGTCGCCGCCAATCACTTGGTCAAACAGCGCCGCAATCCCCATCTGTGCCAAACATGCCCGCGCAGGCGCTTCGGGTTTGTTGGTGCAAAGCGCAAGGCTATGTCCTGCCGCATGCAAAGCCGCAAGCGCCCCTGCCACGCCGGGATAAAGCACCGTCTCTTGCCCATTCACCGCGTCATAATGGCGCGCAACGCAAGGTGACAGCTCGGCATGGCGCGCAGGATCAATCCCGCGCGCGGCCATGACCAAAGTCACCAGATGCGGCAGGCCGTTGCCGATAAAGCCAATCACCTCGGACAGGGACAGCGGCGCCAGCCCCTCTTCCACCAGCATCAGATTGACCGCCGCGCGAATATCTGGCGCGCTGTCGATCAAGGTGCCGTCAAGGTCAAAGACGATCCGCGCCATTAGCTTACCGTGCCGCTTCGGCTGCGGCGCGAATGGCGCGGATATTTTCGCCATAAGCGGCAGGATCGGCCACAGACCCGCCCTTGAACACGGCAGAGCCCGCAACCAAAACATCGGCCCCAGCTGCGGCCACCAAAGGCGCGGTTTGCGTCGTGATCCCGCCATCGATTTCAATATGGATCGGACGATCGCCAATCATCGCGCGCAGGCTGCGGATTTTCGCCGTCATGTCGATAAACTTCTGCCCACCAAAGCCGGGGTTCACCGTCATCACGCAGATCAGATCGGTCAGATCCAACAGATGCGCCACCGCTTCGGCAGGCGTGCCGGGGTTCAGCGCCACGCCTGCCTTCATGCCGGCGCCGCGAATGGCCTGAAGCGTCCGGTGAATATGCGGGCCTGCTTCAACATGTGGCGTCAAAATATCGGTGCCCGCGGCCGCAAAGGCGTCGATATAAGCATCGACCGGCGAGATCATGATATGCACATCCATCACGGTTTTCACATGTTTGCGAAAAGCCGCAACCGCGGGTGGGCCAAATGTGATATTGGGCACGAAATGGCCATCCATCACATCGACATGCACCCAATCGGCCCCCTGCGCCTCGATCGCTTGGATCTCGCGGCCGAAATCGGCGAAATCGGCGGAAAGGATCGAGGGGGCGATTTTGATGGATCGGTCAAAACTCATGCTTTGGCTCCTTGGGCTGAGACTGTGCGGCCAGTGGCTTACTTTTACCTTGTGTCACGCCGCCGAATTGATCCGCAAGGCCTTGTGGGCGAAACTTTGAGAGCCAGCGAGGCGTTTTCTCGCCGTGTGATTTGTGTCAAAGCAGGCAAAGCGAGGCAGGCTTAGACTGCGGCCAAGCAAAAAGACATCGGAGGAAAGATGGATCTGAGCAGCTTGCTTGACTATGTGAACGAGGCAAATCTGGCCGCGTTTTTTGGCCTGCTGACGGGTGTGGTCTTTGGGGTCGCAGCGCAGCGGTCATCGTTTTGTCTGCGCGCAGCAACGGTTGAATTTGCACGCGGCAGACTGGGGCCAAGAATGTCGGTGTGGCTGCTGACCTTTTCCACCGCCGTGGTCTGGGTGCAGGGCGCGCAAAGCCTAGGGCTGTTTCGCGCTGAAGATGCCCGCATGATGGCGGTTGCCGGATCTTGGTCGGGCGCAGTGATTGGCGGGCTGATGTTTGGCGCAGGCATGGTCTTGGCGCGGGGCTGTTCGGGACGGCTGTTGGTTTTGGCGGCCACGGGCAATCTGCGGTCGCTGATCGCCGGGCTGATTTTTGCGGTGGTGGCGCAGATGAGTCTGCACGGCTGGCTGGCGCCTTTGCGCGGCGCTTTGGCGGGGCTTTGGGTGACGCCAAGTGGACGCAATATCAACCTTTTAGCGGCTCTATCCCTGCCCGATTGGTCGGGAGTGCTGCTGGGGCTGGCGGTTGCGGCGCTGGCCTTGGTCTTGGCGCGGCGCAACCAGATTGGCGCGCGGGTCTTGGTCTTTGCCTCGGGCGTTGGCTTTGCTGTGGCACTGGGCTGGGTGTTGACCTTTTCGCTGGCACAGGTGGCTTTTGATCCTGTCAGCGTCACCTCTGCGACCTTTTCAGGACCATCGGCCAAGACCTTGATGTTCTTTTTGGTGCCAGATGCGGTGCCAGAGTTTGACATTGGCCTTGTTCCCGGCGTCTTCCTTGGCGCATTTCTGGCCGCAGCTGTCAGCAAAGAGCTAAGATTTCAGGGTTTTGAGGGCATAGGCCAGATGCGTCGCGCGATGGCGGGGGCGGCGCTGATGGGTTTTGGCGCGATGCTGGCAGGCGGATGCGCGATTGGCGCAGGGGTTACAGGGGCCTCGATCTTTGTCGCAACGGCTTGGCTGGCGGCATTGTGCATGTGGATCGGCGCAGCGCTTACCGATTTCTTCGTCGATCAGCCCAAGACGGGGCGCGGCAGCGCTTAAGAGGCAAGATGCCGCAAGCCTTGGGTGACATCGGTGCGCACCGCCAGCCGCAACCCAGGGTCATCCCCTGCCCGCAGCGCCGCCAGAATCATCCGGTGGTGCTGCGGCACCTCGCGGCGGCGCAGCTTTTGGTAAAGCGCGCGCATGGTGGGCCCCAGCTGCAACCAAACCGTTTCGCACATTGCAAGCATCGCTGGCGTCTGCGCGCGCAGATAAAGCGTGCGGTGAAATTCCAAATTGGTGCGGACATAGCCCACAGCATCTTGATTCATCACAGCTTCTTGGTTCAGCGCATTGATCGCAGCCAGCCGGTCGATCAGCGCGAAATGCGCGCGTGGCAGCGCGCGGCTGGCCATCTCGGGTTCCAGCAAAGACCGGATCACCGCCAGCTCTTCGATGCGCTCGGGCGTCAGCTCTGGCGTTGAAACCCGCCCCGAGGACGACATGGTAAAGGCGCCCTCGGCCACCAAACGCCGCACCGCATCGCGCGCAGGCGTCATCGAGACGCCAAACTGTTCGGCAATGCCGCGAATCGTCATCGCCTGCCCCGGCGCCAATTCACCGTGCATCACCTGCATCCGCAGGCTGCGATAAAGCCGCTCGTGGGCGGCGGCGTTGGGGTCTGCAAGGCGCGGAATGATCGGCATGCGCGCAGCCAAGCACCGTCTTGGCCCCGCGGTCAATCCCCCTCGAAGGCCTCGGTCTCAAAGCGGATCGTTTGCAGGGCATGGCCTTCGCGTTTCAGCCAAGCCCGCTCGACCTGCCATTGCGGGAAAAGCCGCTCGACCACCGCCCAAAACCTTGGCGAGTGGTTCATTTCCAGCATATGCGCCACCTCATGCGCCGCGACATAGTCCAGCACGCGGGGCGGGGCCATAATCAGCCGCCAAGAATACATCAAAGCCCCCTGCGAGGTGCAAGACCCCCAGCGCGACCGGGTGTCGCGCAGGCTGACCTGCGCCACGCGGCGGCCGATTTGGGTGGCGTAGTGATCCGAGGCGGCCACAAGCCGGTCTCGCGCCCGCACCTTCAGATAGGCCGCCACACGCGCCGCCACGCGGTCAGGCGCACCCGGCACCAGCAAAAGATCACCCTCTTGGCGCACCGACCGCCCCGCTGCCGCAGTCAGGGTCAGCAGACGCCCCTCGAAAGGGATCTGCGCGCCTAGGCCCACAGCCACCACCTGCGGCAATCGCGCCAAGGCCGCCCTGATCCAGCCCTCTTGTGCGCGGGCAAAGGCCAAGGCCTCGGCCTCGCGCGCGCGCAGCGGCAGTGTAAGCGAAACCTGCCCCGTGGTCTGGCTGATGCGCAGCGAAAATCGCCGCGCCCGCGCCGAGCGCTTGATCGTGATCGAAACAGCAGGAGAACCGGGGATCAGCAGCATAGGGCCTCTGGACAGAAAGATTCAGCATAGCTATCTGCAAGACAGCCGCAACTGCTTCGAAAAGCCTTTGACACTCGGGCCGTCTTATGGCAAGCGACTGCATTCTGAATTGATGGCCCCGCCTTGGGGCCTGCCTGAATAAAGGGGATACCATGCCTTTGGCAGAATGGGGAACCAAGCGCATTTGCCCGACGACCGGCAAGCGCTTTTACGACCTGAACCGCACGCCTATCGTCAGCCCCTATACGGGCGAAGTCGTTGATATCGAATCGGCACGCCGCAAAATGGCCGCCGCCGTGATCAGCCGCGTGCAGCCAGAAAAAGACGACGACGCCGTTCTGGTCGACGATCTGGATGCCGACGATGATCTGTTGGTCGCCGACGAATCCGACGACGCAGATCTGGACGACGAGCTGCTGGAAGATGACGCAGACGATACCGTTTCGCTTGATGATCTGGCCGATGTGGCCAGCAACGAGGAAGACGTTTAACCGCTTTGAGAAGGGCGCGAAAAGCCTGCATTTTTCCCTTGCACCGCCTCGCGCCCTCCCCTAAACAACGCTCACGACGCGCCCAACGTCGGATAAGGATGGGGTCATAGCTCAGATGGGAGAGCGCTTGAATGGCATTCAAGAGGTCGGGAGTTCGATCCTCCCTGGCTCCACCAAACCACCTAAATCAAACAGAAAAACGGGCCGCTTTTAGCGGCCCTTTTCTTTTGCCTTTACGGTTTTCACGCCCCGCTGATTGGTTGCCCCCGCGCAGCGCCTGCTGCACGGGGGGGCTTGGGCCGTGTTATTTGATGATGGTCTCGGGGCCCATCATCAGCGTGGGCAGCCATGTCGACAGGATCGGGATATAGGTCACCATGATCAGGAACACGAAAAGGATGCCAAGGAAGGGCAAGGCAGCCTTAACCACCCGCATGATCGACATCCCCGCCACGCCCGATGTGACAAAAAGGTTCAGACCCACCGGCGGCGTGATCATGCCGATCTCCATATTGACCACCATGATGATGCCCAGATGGATCGGATCGACGCCAAGGCTGATCGCAATCGGGAACACAATCGGCGCAACGATGACGATCAGGCCCGAAGGCTCCATGAACTGGCCACCGATCAGCAGAATCACATTCACCACGATCAGGAAGGTGATCTTGTCCAAACCAGCCGAGAGCATGGCATTGGCCACCGCCTGCGGCACTTGTTGATCGGTCAGCACTTGCTTGAGAATCAGCGCATTGGCGATGATGAACATCAGCGTGATGGTCAGCTTGCCCGCGTCATAAAGCATGCGCACCGTGTCGGGGTGGTAGAGGCTGGTCAGCAGAGCTTGCGGATGACGCAACAGGCTTTTGCGCGCGCCGCCGTCTTGCCCCGCCAGCGGCCCGATATCGCGGTAGATAAAGCTTGCCACGATAAAGGCATAGACCGAGGCCACTGCCGCCGCTTCGGTCGGGGTAAAGATCGCACCTGTGATGCCAGGAATGCCGTAGATGCCGACCATGATGATCACCACCAGCAAAAGCCCCCAGAAGGCATCGCGGAACGAGGCCCAAACCTCGCCCCAGCCCATCCACTCGCCCTTGGGCAGCTTTTTGACCACGGCGATGATATAGATCGCCGCCATCAGCATAAAGCCCGCGATCAGGCCGGGGATAACCCCCGCCAAGAACATCCGGCCGACCGAAACATCGGTGGCGCTGGCATAAACCACCATGACGATCGAGGGCGGGATCAGAATGCCCAAGGTGCCAGCGTTACAGATCACGCCGGCGGCAAAGTCCTTGGTATAGCCCATTTTGCGCATCGCCGCGATCACGATGGACCCAATCGCAACCACGGTGGCCGGCGACGACCCCGACAGTGCGGCAAACATCATACACGCCAAGACCCCCGCAATCGCCAAACCGCCGGGCAAATGCCCGACCACGGCAATCGAAAACCGGATGATCCGCGCCGCAACTCCGCCTGTGGACATAAAGCTGGAGGCCAGAATGAAAAACGGGATCGCCAGCAGCGTGTAATGCCCAGCCATACTGCTGTAAAACGTCTGCGCAATCGAGGCGAGCGAGGTATCGCTGAAAAACAGCAAGAACAGCACCGACGACAAACCCAGCGCCACCGCAATCGGAACACCGATCATCAGCAGCAGGATAATGCCTAGAAATAAGACCAAAACATGCATGGATCAGGACTCTCGGTTAAGGGCGGCGACGCTTTCGACAGCATCTTCGGCTTCGTGGCTGACGATCAGGCTTTCACGGCTGCCCGCCAAAATTTCACGCGTGGCCTGCACAAGCCGCAGCAGCAGCAGGCTGATGCCCAGCGGCAGGATGAAATAGGGGATAAAGCGCGGCAGCTTTTCCCACTCTTCGCCCTGATTGATCCAACCTGCCAGAAATTCCAAAAACCACGGCATCGGGATTTGTTCGGTGATGTAGAACGCGCGGTCGCGGGTCGAGGCGTCAAAGCCTGTCGGGAACCAGCGCCCCGTTGTAACCTGAAATCCGGCAAAAGGCGCCCAGTAATCCCATGCGCCCTTCAACATCAGCAGCGCATAAAAGATACAGACCGCCGCCGACAGCAAGGCCACAGCGCGCTTGGGGCCCGCGGGTAAAAAGCTGGTCGCAGCATCGACGCCCAAATGCGCGGTGACGCGAAAGGCATGGCTGACGCCAAAAATCACCAGCCAAGCAAACAGGATCAGCGTCGCCTCAAGCCCCCAGATGAAACCCGAGTTGAAGCCATAGCGCAGCACAACGTTGATAAAGGTGATCAGGGTCATCAGGCCTAAAAGCGTGGCAATCGCCGTCTGCTCCCAGACATCAATACGGCGCCGCGGGGCGCCTTTGGGGGTGTCGCTCATCATGCGCCTCGTTCAGGAGTGGGGTGCAGCATGGCCCAAACGGCTTGGGCCATGCTGACTTTTGACTTAGTGCTTGGCGTTGATCGCTTGCACGGCGTCGATGTTGTCTTGGCCGACATCGTCCAAGAACTGCGCCCAAACTGGCTTCATAGCATCGACCCAAGCCTGACGCTGCTCTGGCGACAGTTCACGAATCACAGCACCGGCATCCAAGATCGCCTGACGCGATTTGGCTTCCAGACCGTTGACGTTGGCGTTGCCCTCGACCGTGACCTCACGCATGATCTGCATGAACTGATCGCGCACCTCTGGGGCAAGGCTGTCAAGGAAATCGACCGAGCTTACGACCAGATAATCCAGCACGCCGTGGTTGGTTTCGGTGGTGCCGTCCTGAACTTCAAAGAACTTCTGGCCATAGATGTTGGACCAGGTGTTCTCTTGGCCATCGACAACGCCGGTTTGCAGCGCGCCGTACACTTCCGAGAAAGCCATCGGCTGCGCCGAGGCACCCAGCGCCTGCATCTGAGCGACCAGCACATCAGACGGCTGCACGCGCATTTTCAGACCCGAGGCATCAGTTGGCAACAGCATCGGCTTGTTGGCCGAAAACTGCTTCATGCCCGAGTGCCAGAATTCCAAGCCCGCCAAACCGCGACGCTCCATCGAGGATTTCATCGCCTGACCGGCTTCACCCAGCTGGAATTCGTCAACCGAATCGATGTTCTTGAACATGAAGGGCAGATCGAACAGGCGGAAGACTTTGGTGAAAGCTTCAAACTTCGACAGCGACGGCGCAGCCAGCTGCACGTCGCCCTGAAGCATGGCTTCCAGAACCTTGTCGTCATCATAAAGCGTCGAATTCGGGTAAAGCTCCATGCAAAGCTTGCCGTTCATCTCGGTGTTGACGCGGTTGGCCAAAGCCTGCGCGGCCAGACCCTTTGGGTGCTTATCAAGGTTGGTGGTGAAGGAAAATTTCACCACGGTCTCGCCCGGATCGCATTCAGCAGCCGAAGCAATCGCAGTGGTCGACAAAAGAAAGGCCGCCGAAACGGCAGCGGTCAAGAATTTCATGTGAACTCCTCCCAGAGTATCGACGCCAGACAGGGTCCAGCATGTGACTTGCGCCCGAAGTTCGGACGATGATCAAAGTGTTTAGATCAGGCGATGCTTGGGCAATAGAAAGTTTTTTAACGATCTAATTGGGGATTTTTTCTTTTTTTATCCGCATATTAGGCAAATTTCCTCCAACCCGCAGCACAAACACTGTGCGGAAATCCGCACAGCTGTTAGCGCCTAACCGGCGTAAACCCGCACAGACTGTGCCCGTTAGCCAATCGGCTGGGCAGCAAGTGCTGCGGCAATATCGGCGTCAATCGGCGTGTCAAAGCTTTTCACCAGACAGCCCAGAATCCGATACAAACCGACCGTCGCAATCACATCAAACAGCCCATCGACGCCGACCAAATCCACCAGTTCGGCTTGCAGATCGGCGGGCAAACAGGCCGCGTCAATCAGCGCATCCACCGCGCGCACCAAGATCGCATCGGCCCCCGAAAGCCGCGCCACATCACCGCGCAGCGACAAGATCCGCGCATCGCTTAAGCCCGAGGCCCGCCCCCGCACCACATGATGCGCCCATTCATATTCGGCCTGCAACCGCACGCCGGTGCGCAAGATCACCACTTCGCTGCGCTCGGCGCCAAGGCTGGTTTTGACCACAACATGATCGCGGAAATCCGCCCAGGCCCGCAGCAGGGCCGGATGATGCGCCATCACCCGATAGACATTCAGCCGCCCCGCAAAGCCGCCGCGCATATCGGCAATCTGGCTTGGCCAATCGGCATCGCTTAGCGGCATGAAATCTTGCATCATCGTCTCCTGAAATCAGCTGCGAAACAGCTCTGGCCGCAGCCCGTGCCGCGTCAGCTTGTCATAAAAGGTCTTGCGCGGCACCTGCAAGGCTTGCGCGGCCAGCGTGGCATTGCCGCCGGCGCGGCGCAGCGCTTCTTCCAGCAAAGACCGCTCGACCCGCGCCAATTGCTCGGCCAAACCGGTGCTGGGCTCGGTCTCATCCTCGGTCAGCCCCATGGCAAAGCGCATCGCCTCATTCATCACCGAACGTGCATTGCCGGGCCAATCACGCGCCATCAGCCGGGCGATGGTGGCCTCGGAAATCACGGGTTCGGGCAGGGCGGCTTGCTCGCAGGCCTGTGCAACATAGGTGCGAAACAACACGCCAATATCTTCGGGCCGCTCGCGCAGCGGCGGGATCCGCAGGCGCATGGCGTCAAGCTTATAGAACAGGTCATGCAAAAACCGCCCCGCCTGCGCCTCGGCCGCCAAATCCTGACAGGTGCCCGCCAAGACCCGCGCGGGGTGGTCGCCTTCCATCAGATCCAACAAGGCAAACTGGCTTGAAGGGCTTAGTCCGCCAACCTCATTGATAAAAATCGACCCCCCCTCGGCCGTCTCGAAGGCCTGCGCAAGGCTGGCTGGCGTCACCGACCCCGCCGCAAGCCGCTGAAACGGGCGCGCAGCAGTTGCTGATAGCATATGTATGATCTCGGCAATCTTGGGGATACTGCTGCCAGGCTCACCTGTGATCAGAACTTCGGCGCTGGTGCGAGCAACAACCCGCACGCGGTTGCGCAGATCTTCCGAGACCGCCGAGGTGCCATAAATCATCCGCGCCGCCGCATCCGAAGATTGCAATTGCTTGCGCAGCAGCCGGTTTTCCAGCACCAGCGCGCGGCTGCGCAGCGCCTTTTCCACCACCGCAATCAGATCAGAGGGCGCGCAAGGCTTTTCCAGAAAATCAAACGCTCCCTTACCAACCGAGCGCACCGCCATCGGAATATCGCCCTGCCCCGAGAGCAAAATCACCGGCAACTCGGCGTCAATCTTTTGCGCATAATCCAGCAGCGCAAAGCCGTCTTTGCCGGGCATGCTGACATCGCTGACGATAACACCTTGGAATTTATCGCTGATATGATCCTTGGCCTCGATATAGCTGCCCGCCAGAATCGGCTGCAAATCGGCCAGCTCCAGCGTCTGGCCCAAGGCCTGACGCACGGCGCGGTCGTCATCAACAAGAAGAACGGTACGGATCATGCGGCCTTCTCGCCCGCCGAGGCGGCAAGTTCAACGCAAAACTCGGCCCCACCGGCCGGAGGGTTACGACCGGTAATGCTGCCGCCAAAGCTTTCGATGATGCCATAGGAAATCGACAAGCCGAGCCCCATGCCTTCGGCCTGCCCAATGGCTTTGGTGGAATAAAACGGGTCAAACATCCGTTCGGGTTCGGCGATGCCAGGCCCCGTATCGCTTAGAGTCAGACGCACCCGCCCCTCGGCTTGGCTGATGTGCAGGCGCAACCGCCCGCCCTCTTGTCCCGCCATCGCATCCAGCGCATTGGCGATCAGGTTCAGCACCACCTGCTGCAAGCGCACCTCGCCGCCGCGCACCATCACCGGCTGGGTGGGCGGGCGGTATTCAAGCGCCACACCATCTTGGCGCATTCGCGGCTGAGTGATTTCCAGCACAGCCGCAACTGCGGCCACCAGATCGACATCGGAAAAGCCTTCAACCTCTTGACGCGCAAAGGCACGCAGATTGCGGATGATCCGCCCCATCCGCCGCGCAAGATCCGAGATTTGCAGCAGATTTGCCGCGGCTACCTCTGGTTTGCCGCGCTCGATAAAGGCCGCCCCATTTTCGGCAAACGACCGGATCGCCATCAGTGGCTGGTTCAGCTCGTGACTAAGGCCCGCTGCCATTTGCCCCAGCGCCGAAAGCTTGCCAGCGCGGATAAGATCGGCTTGCGCCAGTGTCAGCTCTTTGGTGCGTGCGGCAACCCGCTCTTCCAGCGCAGTATTGGCGCGGGCCTCGACCTCTAGGCGCTGCGCCAAGCTGCGGCGCCGCTCGGAAACCATGAAAAGCGCCGCGCCAAAGATCAGACACAGCGCCGCAGCCGTCGCCGCCTGCATCAGCGCGGTCTGCAAGGCGGGGGCGGCATCCAGCAAAATCTCTCCCCGCATCGCAATCACCGGCAAAGGCTGCGTCAAATGCAGCGCCAGTGAGGGCAGATAGGGCCCAGCCTTGATCGCCCAAACCGAATGCTCTGCGATGGTATATTCGCGCAACGGCGGAAAGGGCTGGATCATTTCGGGCGGCACGGCTGGCAGCACATCGGGAATCAGATGCTGTGCCCGCAGCACCAATTCATCGCGGTTCGAGACAAAGATCACCCCTTCGGCATCGGTGAAAAACGCAGATTCCGCCTCGCCTCGGCTTGCGACTTCAACGGTTTCCACATCCAGCCGGATGGTGACAGCGGCGACCACCGGCCCCTCTGGCGAGAACACCGGCGCCGCATAGATAAAAATCCGGCGCTGATGGCTAGCATCCAGCATATGCGCCATACCAATGGTGCCATTCAGCGCACGGCGCAGATAATCAGGAATGCCGTTGTCAGCGGCCACCCCTGCGCGACGGCTGGAAGAGGCCAGAACCCGCCCCTCGCGGCTGACAAGTTCGATGCGATCCGATCCCGTGCGATCGGCGGCAGCCAGCAACAGCGCATTGGCCGGTGCCGCCGCCGTAACCGAAGGGGATTTTAGGCCGACCAAAGGCATCAAGGTTGGATGATCGGCAAAGAACACCGCCAACTCGCGATAGCGCTGTAACTCTCCGGTCAGACGGCCCGAGGCAAGCGACAGATCAGCAGCCCCGCGCTCGCTCAGACGATCCAGACCATCGCGCAACGAGATCCAAGCCACCAGCGCGGCAAAGCCCATCGCCATGACGAAAAACAGCGTCATGATCGAGGATTGCGCAGTTTTAGACGAAACGGGCATCGTGGTCAGCCTTTACAGCAAGCCGCGCTCTTCCAGCACTTTGCGCGCAACGCGAAAGCACTCAAGCCCCTGCGGCACGCCGCAATAGATGCCGATCACATGAATGATGGCGCGAATTTCCTCGACTGAAACGCCGTTGTTCAGCGCGCCTTTGCAGTGGATTTCCCATTCGTGCATCTTGCCCAGCGCGCCGATCATCGACAGGTTCATCATCGAGCGGGTCTTGGCGTCGATCACCCCATCGCCCCAGCCAAAGCCCCAGCACCAAGCTGTCATGGCTTCCTGAAACGGGCGGGTGAAATCATCAGCCGCGGCAAGGTTCTTTTCGACATAGTCGGCCCCAAGCGTGGCCTTGCGTTGGTCAAGTCCCAGCACAAACAGATCTTCGTCAAATGTCACAGCCATGGTGCCTCGTGCAAATTGGGTCAATCTGGGCAGTAGACAGCATTCGCGAAGCCGCAGCAACCAAGCCCAAAACGCAAAAGGCGCAGCAAGTTTCCCTGCCGCGCCCTTTTTGGTGTGCCGTGCGAAAGATTACTCTTCGCCGGTTTCCACATAGCCCGCAGGCGCCGTCACATTCGCCACAACAAAGTTGCGCGCGATGGTTGGCTTTGCGCCAGCTGGCAGAGTGATGTCATTGATGTGGATCACATCGCCGATTTTGCGGCCGGTCAGGTCAACAGTGACATGATCCGGAATATCGCCTGCCAGAACTTCCAGCTCGACTTCCGAACGCACCACGGTCAACGTGCCGCCACGCTTCAAGCCTGGGCTTGCTTCGTGGTTGATGAATTCAACGTGGATATAAAGGTTGATGCGGTTTTCATCGTGCAAACGCATCAAGTCGATGTGCGTTGGCTGATCCTTAACCACGTCGCGCTGAACACCGCGGCAGATCACATGCACATCTTCCATGCCTTCGACCTTCAGATTGAAGAGCGACGACAGAAAACGGCCTGCGCGCAGGCGCTTGAGCAGAGCGTTGTAAGGGATTTGAATCGCTTGCGGTGCAACATTGTCACCATAAACGATGCCAGGTACGTAGCCGTCACGACGGGCTTGGCGGGCGGCCCCCTTGCCTGTCCCCGCGCGTACCTCGGCGTGAAGATCCATGATCTCGCGTGCCATAGGGTAGTTCTCCAATATATGTCCGCCAACGTTCAAGGGTGCATGGCGCGACCTCGGGGTCCATAGCGGGGAATCACCTTGAAGGAAAGCAGGAATTGGCACGTTTGCGGGCTATTTTGCGGTTTTTAACCTGGATTAGAAGGCGTTTTCCCGTCTTGAGGCCGCCAAGCCATGTGCAAGCGACCAATTGCGGTCCGCAGTAAGCTGCAACTTTTTCTGATCAGCAAGCGGATCAGATTGCCCCTTAAGTCGCGCCAAAGACCGCTGGCGTGCGAGTTGCAAACCTGCATAGTCAAGGCTCAAGACCTTATTCCGCCACCCTCAGTTGCCAGTGGTTGCCACTATAAACAACACAAGGAGCCTCAGATGAATACGGCAACGCGCTTCATCCTCTTTGCTCTCGCCTTCAACATCATCGTTCTGGTGCCCGTCGTGTCGGTTCTCATGCTCGATTTGACAGCCGCAGGCCGAGGTTTCGGGCTGCTGACAGACGGGCGCTTAATTCTCACCTCGATCTATATGGCCATCGCAATCATAAGCGCTGCGTTGATTGTTATGCATGTAAAACGCCTAACTTGGGCGATGCCAATGAGTGTTGCGCTCTTTGCCGTGCAGATCACTTACAAGCTGATCACTGTTCCAATGGTTGGCCTGTCAAATCCTGTCGTGATCTCAAACATTGTCGTTGTCGCGGTGCAGGTTGTGGCGCTGACAAACCTGTGGCGGGCGCTACGCGGATCTAAAGCGGCCCTCTAAAGCAGGGGGCAGGCGGGAGATCAGCGGCTCTGGTAGCAGGGCAGCAGGTCACCCGGTTGGGGGCGAGCCTCAAAGATAGCGCGAGCAATGGCGCGGCTCAGGCAGAGTGCTGCGGCGTGGCCAATTTCAAGCATCTGCGCATCGCTGGCGGGGCTGCCCGAGCCCGTAGAGAGGCCAAAGACAAGGTCTCCGTCGCTTGGCGTATGCGCGGGCACCACGGCGCGGGCGATGCCATCATGTGCGGCAACGGCAAGCCGGTGGCACTGCGCCTTGGTCAGCGCGCGGTCGGTGGCGACAACGGCGATGGTGGTATTGGCGCGCGCGCCAAGCAATGCGGCCAGTTTCGCCGAAACCAGCGGCCCGCCCAATCCGCCGCGTGGGTCTGGCCCCAAACCGCCAAATTCGCCATCTATCTCATAGGGCGCGGCCCAGAAATGGCGCTCGCCCGGCGTGGTAACACTGCCTACGGGGTTGGCTGCGACCAGCGCACCCACAGTGGTGCCATCGCCCAACACAATCGAGGCCGAGCCAAGCCCGCCCTTCTGCATCGCCGCAAGCGCGCCAGTGCCAGCCCCCACGCTGCCAAGCGCAAAATCCACATCCGCAGCCAGAAGGGCCGCACGGCCCAATGCACGATAGGGGTTCTCGGTCCAGTTTTTATCGCCGCCGTTCAACAGATCAAACAAGATCGCACCCGGCACCAGCGGGATCAGCGCCTCGCCCAATTGCAAACCCCTGCCCGCCGCGCGCAGCCCGTCCATCACGCCCGAGCAGGCATCCAGCCCCCAAGCAGACCCGCCCGAAAGTACCAGCGCATCGACCGCCGCGATGGTCTTGTCGGGGGCCAGAAGATCGGTCTCACGCGTGCCAGGCGCCCCCCCCATGACATGGACGGAAGCCACAAAGGGTGCCTCAGAAGTCAGCACCGTCGTGCCAGAGCGCAGGCTTTCGTCTTGCGCATGGCCCACCCGCACCCCTTTCACGTCGGTGATCAGATTGCGGGGCCCAGGTTTATATGCAGCGACCACCATCGACCTCCATCGCAACGCCAGTGATCATCGAGGCCTCATCCGAGCACAGAAAGCAAGCGGCATTGCCCATATCCTCGGGCGTAGAAAAGCGGCCAAGCGGGATGGTTGAAAGGAACTTGGCGCGGATTTCCGGCGTGTCCTGTCCCATAAAGGATTTCAGCAGCGGCGTTTCTCCTGCCACTGGATTGAGCGCATTCACGCGAATGCCAAAAGGCGCAAGTTCGACAGCCAAAGACCGCGTCGCCGTAATCACCCAGCCTTTTGACGCATTATACCAGCTAAGGTTAGGGCGCGGCGAAACTCCCGCTGTTGAGGCGATGTTCAAAATATTGCCAGCACGCTGCGCCTTAAAGCCAGGCACGAAGGCCTGCGTCATCAGATAAATCGCCTTCATATTGACGGCAAAAATCCGGTCAAAATCGGCTTCGGTTACCGTCTCGGTTGGGTTGGGCAGATGGGTGACGCCGGCATTGTTGACGATAATATCCACCGGTCCGATTGCCAAGGCGGCATCCCGCAGCGCCTCGACACTGGCGCGGTCTGCGACATTGCACTGCTGGGCGGTGCCGCCGATCTCGCGCGCAACGGCCTCGGCAGCAGCGCCATTGATGTCGGCGAGTATCACATGCGCGCCTTCGGCCGCGAATTTCCGGGCGATACCCGCACCAAAGCCCGACCCCGCGCCAGTGACTATGGCAATCTTTTTATCCAGTCTCATGTTCTCACCCATGCCAAGTTGCGACGGTCTTAAGTTGCGAAAATCCGTACAGCGCCTCAAAGCCCTTTTCGCGGCCATGACCAGATTTTCCAACCCCACCAAAGGGCAGCTCGACCCCGCCCCCCGCGCCGTAATTGTTCACAAAAACCTGTCCTGCGTGCAGTGCTTTGGTCAGCCGCATTTGCCGTCCCCCGTCGCGCGTCCAGACCGAGGCGACAAGTCCATAGTCAGTGGAATTGGCGATGCGCAGGGCATCGGCTTCGTCGTCAAAGGCGATAAGCACCTGCACTGGACCAAAGATTTCCTGCTGCGCCAGACAATGATCGCTGGGCACTTCGGCAAATAATGTCGGCCGCATATAATGCCCCAATGCGCTGGCCTCCGGCGTCAGCACCCCCTGAGCGGCGATCGTCAGATCCGCGCCTTTCGCCAAAAACCCCTGCACGATATCCTTTTGACGCGCCGAGATCAGCGGACCAACACGCGGATCTGACAGCGCCGGTCCAACCGTCAGCGCGCCATAGGCCGCGACCATCCGTTTGCGCACCTCGTCATAGACGCCCCGCTGCACCAAGATGCGCGACGACGCCGAACAGGTTTGACCCGCATTTTGGATGCCAGCATTCACCAAAAACGGCAAAGCCCGGTCAAGATCAGCGTCATCAAACACAATTTGCGGCGACTTGCCCCCCAGTTCGAGCGTCACCGGCACCACATTTTGCGCTGCCGCGGTCTGGATCAGCACCCCTACCCCAACCGAACCCGTAAAGGACAGATGCTGGATGCCCGGATGTCCCGCCAGCGCCGCTCCTGCCTCGGCGCCCAGACCGGTCACAACGTTCAGCGCCCCCGCAGGCAGCCCTGCCTCTTGCGCCAAAGCCGCAAAAGCGAGAGCGGTCAGACAGGCCTCCTCGGCGGGTTTCAGCACGCAGGCATTGCCCATCGTCAGCGCCGCCCCGACCGAGCGGCCAATGATCTGCATCGGATAGTTCCATGGGATAATATGGCCGGTCACGCCTTGCGGCTCGCGCAGAGTGTAGACGGTATAGCCCTCCAGATAGGGAATCGTCTCACCTGTGATCTTATCGGCCGCACCGCCGTAGAACTCCATATAGCGGGCCAGGGCCACGGCATCGGCGCGCGCCTGTGTCAGGGGTTTGCCAACGTCGCGGGCCTCAAGCTGCGCCAACTCCTCGGTTCGGGTCAGAATCAGCTGACCCAGACGGGTCAGAATGCGTCCACGTTCAAGCGCGGTCATCCGCCCCCAATCGCCTGCGCGCGCGGCATGGGCGGCCTGAACAGCGCGGTCAATCTCGGCGGCGCCGCCCAGCGCGATATGGGTCAGCAGCGCGCCTGTCGAAGGATCATGCAGCGGTAGGCATCGGCTGCCTGGTGTCCAGACTCCGCCGATCAGATGGCAGGCGGCAGGAATGCCAAAAGCTTCAAGAGGCATCAGGGGCTTTCCTTATGTCAGGAAGCTGCGGCACGGCGGCCAACAGCTTGCGGGTATAGGGATGTTGCGGATAGGCAAAGACTTGTTCGGTCGGCCCCTGCTCGACGATCTCGCCGGCTTGCATGACCATCACGCGGTCGGTGATTGTGCGGACAACGCTTAGATCATGGCTGATAAACAGATAGCTCAGCGGGCGATTGCGGCAAAGCTCGGCCAGCAAATCCAGCACCTGCGCCCGCACCGAGACATCCAGCGCCGAAACCGCCTCGTCAAAAACGATCAGCGCGGGATCGTTGATCAGCGCGCGGGCGATGGCAAGGCGCTGCCTTTGACCGCCCGAAAACTCGTGGCTGTATTTATCGGCATCTTCGGGCCGCAGCCCCACCGCTGTCAGCGCATCGGCAATCTTGGCGCTGCGCGCTGCGCCCTGGGGCGGATTTTCCAGCAGATGAAACGGTTCGGTGATCAGGCGGCTGACGCGGTGGCGCGGGTTAAAGCTGCCATAGGGGTCTTGAAACACCACCTGCATTTGGCGGCGCACAGCCAGATTGGGCAGATTTCCCGTCCAAACCGGCGCGCCCCCCAGCAGGATCACGCCCGATTGCACCGGTTCAAGCCCCAAAATCGCACGGGTCAAGGTGGATTTTCCACAGCCAGATTCGCCAACCAATCCCAGACGCTCGCCGCGGTTCAAGGTAAAGGACACCGCTTTGACGGCCTGCGTTTCTAATCTGGGGCCAAAAAAGCCATGCCGCGCGCCGCGATAACTGCGAGTGACGTTCCTGACCTCTAACAGCGGCACCGGCGGCGGCGGCTTGGGCAGGTCAACCCGATGCGTCGAGGCCGCAAAGAGGGCCTTGGTATAGGGATGGTGCATATCGCGAAAAACTTGCGTCGTTGCGCCAGTTTCCACCACCCGCCCGCGCTGCATCACCACGATACGATCAGCAAGATCAGCGACCACGGCAAGATCATGGGTGATCATCAACAGCCCCATGCCAAAGTCTTTGGTCAGATCTCTTAACAACTCAAGAATGCGGGCCTGTGTGGTGACATCCAGCGCCGTCGTGGGTTCATCGGCAATCAGCAAACGGGGGCGCAAGGCGATGGCCATGGCGATGACCACGCGCTGGCGCTGCCCCCCCGACAGCTCATGCGGATAGCGCCCAAGCGGAAAGCGCGCCTCGGGCAGGCCGACGCGCGTCAACATGGCGCGGGCGCGCGAAAGCGCCTCGTGACGCGAAACTTTTTCGTGGATGCGAATGGTTTCAGCCACTTGCGCACCAATAGTCTGAACAGGGTTTAGCGCCGTCATCGGCTCTTGGAACACCATGCCAATCCGACGGCCACGCAGACTGCACATCTGCGCCTCGCTCAGGGCCAGCAGATTGCTTCCCTCCAGCGCAATTTTGCCGCTGGTTTGCGCGCCCTGTGGCAGCAGCCCCATGGTGGCAAAGGCCGTCATTGACTTGCCCGATCCGCTTTCACCCGTAATCGCCACAATCTCGCCCGCGGCAACGTCAAGCGAGACCTCATGCAAGATCGCAGTGCCGTGGATCGAAAGCGACAAGTTCTGAATGGACAGCAAACTCATGTGCGGGTCACACGAATACGGGGGTCGAGCAAATCGCGCAGCCCGTCGCCCATCAGATTAAGCCCCAAAACCATCAGCACGATCGCCATCCCCGGCACCAATGCCACATGCGGCGCGATACTGGCCAACGTTTGCGCATCCGCCAACATTCGGCCCCAGCTGGCAATCGGCGGCTGCGCCCCAAGCCCGATATAGCTCAGCGCGGCCTCGGCCAAAATGCCCAAAGAGAACTGGATGGTGCCCTGCACGATCATCAGATTGGCGATGTTGGGCAGGATATGCTCGACCGAAATACGGCTGGCCGATTTGCCCGAAACGCGGGCCGCAAGAATGAAGTCACGCGACCAAAATGACAGTGCCGAGCCACGGGTCAAACGGGCAAATACTGGCACGTTAAAGATGCCTATGGCGATGATCGCATTCATCGCGCCGGCGCCAAAAACGGCAGTGATCAAAATGGCAATGACAAGGCTGGGAAAAGCAAAGATCAGGTCATTGCCGCGCATAATCACCTCATCCAACAGCGAGCCACGCCGCGCCGCCGCCAGCAATCCGAGCGGCACGCCCAGCCCCATGCCAATGCCCACCGCCAAAAGCGCCACCGCAATCGAGGTGCGTGTGCCCATCATCACCATCGACAGCATATCGCGACCCAGCTGATCTGTGCCCAGCCAATGCATCGCACTGGGCGTTTGCAGCCGCGACGAAATCGACAGAATTTCAATATCATAGGGCGTCCAAAACAGGGACAAGGCCGCGCCACCAAGAAACAGCAACGACAAAAACCCTCCGATCAGCAGGCTGCGCGGCAGTCTCATTTGCGCAACCTCAGCCGTGGATCGACAGCCGCATAGGTCAGATCAATCACAAAGTTCACCACGATCACCACAAAGACCAAAAGCATCACCACGCTTTCCACCACGATCAGATCGCGCGCCGAGATCGCCTGAAAGATGAGCCGCCCCAGACCCGGCAGAAAGAAGATCTGCTCGATCACAATGCCGCCTGCCAACAAGAACGAGAATTGCAGCCCGATGATGGTCAGCACAGGAATAAGCGCATTGCGCAAGGCGTGGCGCCAAAGCGCCTGCCGCCGGCTGAGCCCTTTGGCGCGGGCGGTGCGAATGAAATCCTCTCCCAGCATATCCAGCAACGACGAGCGCATCACCCGCGCCAAAATCGCAGCCTGCGGCAGCGCCAGCGCCACGGCAGGCAACAGCAGCGATTTCAGCCCCGATAAAAGCCCACCCTCCCAGCCTGCAAAGCCGCCCGCCGAAAACCAGCGCAATTTAATAGCAAAAATCATCACAAGGATCATTGCGAACCAAAAGTTTGGTACAGCGACACCCAATTGCGTCGCGCCCATAACACCAAGGTCGCCCAATTTGCCGCGCCGACTGGCGGCGTAGATCCCGGCAGGAAAGGCAATGACAATCGTCAGGGTCAGCGCAAACAAGGCCAATGGCAGCGAGACCCAGACGCGGTCTGCGATCATCGCAGCAATCGGAGTGCGATAGGTATAGGATTGACCAAAGTCGCCCTGCATCATGCCTGTGGTCCAGGCAAAATACCGTTCTGGCAAGGACATATCCAGCCCCAGCTCGCTGCGCAGGGCGGCAAGTGTGTCGGGGCGGGCATTCACCCCCAGCATATAGGCGGCTGGATCTCCGGGCACGACCTCGACCACGGTAAAGATCACTATCGAGGCCACAATAAGGCTAAGGCAAAGCGAGATCAGGCGACCCATCGTATACCGCATCATCGCCAAGCAGCTCCCTGAATATATACAAAACGAAGGGCGCGCAGACCGCGCCCTTGATGCGGCGGCACCCGATTTGGGGTGCCGCCCATCCGATTAGGGCCAAGACACCGCCGTAAGGTCGATGGCCGCAGTCGGTTGGTTCAGCCACAGGCCGTTGATGCCTGCACGCGCAACGGTCGGCACCGCCAGCTCGAACAAATAGCCGTTGACGTAATCCTCTGCGATCATCGTCTGCGCCTGCGCCAGCAAAGCCGAGCGCGCGGCCGGATCGGTGGTCGAGGTCAACGTCGTCATCAGTGCTTGCAGCGCGGGATTGTCGTATTGGAAGTAATATTTCGGGTTGGCATAGATGCCGATATCCATAGGTTCGGTATGGCTGACGATGGTCATCCCGAAATCATGGCCCTTAAAGGTATTTTCCAACCATTGCGCCCATTCCTGGTTCTCGATCTCGGCCGTGATCCCAACCGCGCGCAGCTGGGCCGCGATGATCTCGCCCCCCCGACGCGCATAAGAGGGCGGGGGCAGCTTGAGCGTCGTGGTAAATCCGTCAGGCAAACCCGCCTCGGCCAAGAGGGCGCGCGATTTTTCCGGATCATAGGCCGAGAGAGCAGTCAGATCGACATAATCAGGATTATGCGGCGCGAAATGCGTGCCAATTGGCGTGCCTATGCCATACATCGCGCCGTCGATAATCGCCTGACGGTCGATGGCATGGGCCACAGCCTGCCGCACCAAAACATTATCAAAGGGTGGCAAGGCGTTGTTCATCGCCAAAATCGTCTCGCCTTCGGTATTGCCGACAAGCACCTGAAAGCGGGGGTCAGCTTCGAATTGCGGCAGATTTTCCGGCGCAGGAAAGCCAACGAAGACGTCCACATCCTCGGCCATAACAGCGGCAAAGGCCGCGGTCGGGTCGGAAATAAAGCGGAAGCTGGCGCTGTCCAATGTGGCGGGTGTTCCCCAATAGGTTGGGTTCCGCACAATGTCGATGCGATCCCCCTGCACCCAGTTCGAGAACATGAAGGCGCCGGTGCCAATCGGTTTGGTCGCCGCCGTCTCGATGCTTTCGGGCGCCACAATCACCGCGTCCCCCCAGGCGAGATTGAACAGCAGCGACCCGTTTGGGGCATTAAGCGTGATCTGTACCGTCAGCGGATCAACAACGCTGACCTCAGCAATGCTGGAGAAAAGCGCCTTTTGAGCATTGGTGCTGTCTTCCGCCCGCGCCCGATCAAGGCTGAACTTGACGTCTTCGGCATCCATCGTGGTGCCATCGTGGAAGGTCACGCCAGACTGAAGATGAAAGGTATAGCTTAGGCCATCGCCGGAAATCTCCCAGCTTTTCGCCAGTCCGGGCACCACCGAGCCATCTGACATAAACCGCGTCAGGCCCTCGAAAATATTGGAATAGACCACCGAATCGATGGCCTGTGCCGCCCCTGCGGTTGGGTCAAGGTTTGGCGGCTCTAGCTGCATGGCCACACGAAGATTGGTATTTTGCGCCATCGCAACGCTTGCAAACAGCGATGCTGAACCGGCCAGAAGAAGGTTCGTCAGATATTTCATGTCTTAATCTCCCCTTTGTTATTTCCCGTCAGCAACAGAGCCGCAAGGCTTTGAGCCATGACCGCTGCACTGTCCATCATATCCTCAACCCCGACATATTCATCGGGTTTATGCGCGAGTTCGAGCAAGCCCGGGCCATAGGCCACACAATTCTTCAGCTTGCCGATCCGGTCGATATGCTTTTGATCGTAGCTGCCCGGCGAGGCTACGAATTCCGCCTCTTTTCCCATCACCGAGGCAATGGCCGCCGCAACCGTACGCGCCACAGGCGCATTGCGGTCGGTCATCGAAGGGATCACATGGTTCAACTCTTTCATGGCGTAATCGAACTTTGGTCGATCGCGTTTCAACCCATCGAGCAGGCCGACAATCTCATCGCGCACGCTGTCCAGAGTTTCTTCGACAAGATAGCGCCGATCAATGATGATCCGACAGCTGTCTGGCACACAATGCGAAGGCAGCGCCGTCGAGCCGGCCAAACGCTCTGGTTGGCCGCCGTGAATCGAATTGATGTTCATCGTCGAAGACCGCGCGCCTTCGGGCACTACCGGCATTTCAGTGCGCCGCGCCGCCATGGCCGGATAAAGCCGATCCTCAAAAATATCTAACACCGCCCCCATGTGTCGCACGGCACAGTCACCCAAAAATGGCATCGAGCCATGCGCAATTTCGCCAAATGTCTCGATCTCGGCCCACCAGCCGCCGCGATGACCAAGGCAGACGCGGTCTTTTTGCAAGGGCTCGGGGATGATGACATGCTGCACACGCTTGGGCGAAAAGAACCCCTGCTCGGCCAGATAGGCAACGCCGCCATAGCCGCCTGATTCCTCATCGGCAGTGCCGGAAATTTCGATCGCGCCCGCAAAATCAGGGTAGACCTCTAAAAAAGCCTCGACCGCAATAACAGAGGCCGCAAGCCCCCCCTTCATATCGCAAGCGCCGCGCCCATAGATCTTGCCGTCGCGCAGCAGCCCGCCAAAGGGGTCAACCGTCCAGCCCGCGCCAACGTCAACGACATCGATATGGCTGGTAAAATGCACGCAATCGCCACTGTATTTGCCCTCGCGCCGCGCCACGACGTTCCAGCGCGGATAGGCATCGCAATCTCCGGGCGTTCCAAAGGCGCGGATCAGCTGCGTCTGAAACCCCGCGCCGCGCAAACGCCGGTCAAGGTAGTCGCAGATCTCGCGGTAATTCTCCCCTGGCGGATTCAGCGTCGGAATGCGGATCAAATCCTGCGTCAAAGCAATCAGATCATCACGCCGATCCGCAAGAGCGGCGGTCAGAGCAGCAAAGCGGGGTTCGGTTGGGGCAAGCTTTTCCATAAGCGACAGTTTGACGCAGGACAAATACGGTATCAATACCGTATCAATACGGCATGGACAGTTCCGCTCTCGCCTTCGCCAGCCTCGCCTATGACGCCGCCCCAACCGGCATCGTGCTGACCGAACAGCGGGTGATCCGAACCTGCAACCAGACCTTTGCGCGACTTTTGGGCTATGGCGTGCCCGATCTTTTGGGGCAGTCCTTTCGCATTCTCTATGGCTCGGACGAGGAGTTCGAAAGCATCCGCGACATCGGCCTAACCGTGCTGCAAGAGACCGGCGATTACACCGACGAACGCTTGGTGCGCCACCGCGCCGGTCATGGCATTTGGTGCCGCTTTCGCGCGCGCACCTTGGTGCCGCATGCGCCGCTTGAACGGGTGGTGATGAGCTTTGCGCCAATCCACGAGGCCGAACCGATCAGCCTGTCGAAACGCGAACGCCAAGTGCTAGAGCTGATGAACCGGCGGCTGACCAGTAAGGAAATCGCGCAGCGGCTAGAGCTTAGTCCCCGCACCATCGAAGATGTGCGCGGGCGGCTGATCAAGCGCTTTGGCGTGCGCCGCGCCACTGATCTGCTGGGCCGCCTGCGCGGCTTGGACCATTAGCCAGCCAGAAAGCGGATGAAAACGCCAAAACCGCACCCCTAAACCGCGCGGTTAGGATGAAAAATCATGCGCAAATAAGACTGCTCCACAAGCAAACCCAAGCAGAAAGCCTATCAGCCACCAAATAATCTTATGATATCAAGGATAAATGGCGGAAGCGGTGGGATTCGAACCCACGGTAGGGTTCCCCCTACGCTCAGTTAGCAACCGAGTGCTTTCGGCCTCTCAGCCACGCTTCCGTTGAACTTCATTTAGCGATCTGGGCGAGGCTGGGCAAGAGGGAAAGTTTCAGATGTTTTCCGCAGTTGCTGGCCCTTGGCAACCGCCAGCATCAGCCAGAGAACAGGAAATGCAGCACATCGCCGTCTTTGACCTCATAGGTTTTGCCCTCGACGCGGAACTTGCCAGCCTCTTTCGCGCCCGCTTCACCCTTGCCAGCGACATAGTCGTCATAGGCGATGGTTTCGGAACGGATAAAGCCCTTTTCAAAGTCGCCGTGGATCACACCTGCGGCGCGCGGGGCAAGCCAGCCTGACTCGATTGTCCAAGCGCGGGCCTCTTTGGGGCCGACGGTGAAATAGGTGCGCAGGCCCAGCAGTTGGTAACCCGCCTTGATCAGCCGGTCGAGCCCGGCTTCGGTCAGGCCCATTTCTTCCAGAAACATCGCTGCTTCGTCTTCGGCCAATTGGCTGATTTCTTCTTCGATCTTGGCCGAGATCACCACAGACCCAGCACCCTGTTCGGCGGCCATTTTGGCGACGCGGTCCGATTGGCTGTTGCCCTTGGCGGCGCAGGATTCCTCGACGTTGCAGACGTAAAGCACTGGCTTTGCGGTCAGCAGTTGCAGCATATCCCACTGGCGACGATCATCGGCGGCAATCGTCAGCGTGCGCGCTGGTTTGCCTGCGTTCAACGCAGCCAAAGCGGCGGTCAGCAGGCGGTGCTGATCTTGGGTGTCTTGATCGCCGCCGCGCAGTTTTTTCGCCAGATTGGTGATGCGGCGTTCGATGCTGTCCATATCGGCCAGCATTAGCTCGGTTTCAATAGTTTCGGCATCGGCGACCGGGTCGATGCGGCCTTCGACATGGGTGATGTCGCCATCTTCAAAGCAGCGCAGCACATGGGCCACGGCATCGCATTCGCGGATATTTGCCAGAAACTGGTTGCCTAGACCCTCGCCCTTGGATGCGCCGCGCACAAGGCCTGCGATATCGACAAAGGTCATGCGGGTTGGGATGATGGTTTTCGATCCGGCGATGGCGGCAAGCTTGTCCAGCCGCGCATCGGGCACGGCCACTTCGCCAACATTGGGCTCGATGGTGCAAAACGGAAAGTTGGCGGCTTGTGCTGCCGCAGTGCGGGTCAGCGCGTTAAACAGCGTTGATTTGCCGACGTTTGGCAGACCCACGATCCCCATTTTGAAACCCATAGCGGCACCCTCTTTGCTTGACCGTCTGCGGCATAGGCAGCACAGGCGCTGCGGTCAAGGCTTTCCAGCGCCGCAACGGCTGCAATCGCTGGGCTTTGGTGGCTTTCTGAAGGCTTGCACGGCAAGGGGCATTGATTTTCCTTAAGCCGCCGTGCAAACCGATTGCGGACGAATAGGGATGGGCCGCCAGATGACCAGAATCGACGACACTTTCGCGCGGCTTAAGTCGCAAGGCAAAAAGGCTTTCGTGTCTTATATCATGGCGGGCGATCCCGATGTCGCAACGTCTTTGGCGGTGATGCGCGGCCTGCCAGCCGCTGGGGTGGATATCATCGAGCTGGGCTTGCCCTTTACCGATCCTATGGCTGATGGGGCGACGATCCAGCTTGCAGGGCAGCGTGCGCTGGAAGGCGGCATGACGCTGGATAAGACCTTGCAAATGGTGCGCGATTTCCGCGCCGAAGATAACATCACACCGATCGTGATGATGGGCTATTACAACCCGATCTATGCGCGCGGGGTGGATCTGTTTTTGACCCAAGCAGTGTCAGCTGGCATTGACGGGCTGATCATCGTTGATCTGCCACCCGAAGAAGACGACGAGCTGTGCATTCCAGCGCAAAAGGCGGGGATGAATTTCATTCGCCTTGCCACGCCAACCACCGACGCCAAGCGTTTGCCAAAGGTGCTGCAAAACACCTCGGGCTTTGTTTATTACGTCTCGGTCACCGGCATCACTGGTGCGGCGGCGGCGCAGGCGGCGGATGTGGGGCCAGAGGTGGCGCGGATCAAGCAATCGACCGATCTGCCAGTGATCGTGGGCTTTGGCATCAACACCCCCGAGGCCGCGCGCACCATTGCAGGCGTGGCAGACGGCTGCGTGGTGGGCTCGGCCATCGTCAAGGAAATCGCCTCGGGCAAGCCCTTGGCCGAAGTTCTTGCCTTTGTCGCAGCGCTTGCCGCTGGTGCGCATTCGGCCTGAGCCCGTTTAACCAACCTTGCGGCGATCCTGCATAGGGTCGCCTGCAACAGAAGCCTTGCAAAACTGCGGATGATTGGTCACGATAGCTTACCAATTTTAGCAGTTTACAGCGATAGGGCCCGCCATGGCAGTCATCACCTGCATCGACGATCTGAAGACGCTTTACAAAAAGCGCACCCCGAAGATGTTTTACGATTATGCAGAGTCGGGCAGCTATACCGAGCAGACCTTTCGTGAAAACACCTCGGACTTTGCCAAGATCCGCCTGCGTCAGCGCGTGGCGCGCGATCTGACCGGGCGCTCGACCGCCAGCACGATGATCGGCGAGGCGGTCTCGATGCCAGTGGCGCTTGCGCCGGTTGGGTCCACAGGCATGCAGCGCCCCGATGGCGAGATCAAGGCCGCGCGCGCGGCCGCAGCCTTTGGCGTGCCCTTTACGCTGTCGACCATGTCGGTCTGCTCGATCGAGGATGTCGCGGCCCATAGTCCGACGCCGTTCTGGTTTCAGCTTTATGTGATGAAGGACGAAGATTTCGTCGATGCGATCATTGAACGCGCGCGCAAGGCCAAATGCTCGGCCTTGGTGGTGACGCTGGATCTGCAAATTCTGGGGCAGCGGCACAAGGATCTGAAAAACGGTCTGACCACGCCGCCCAAGCTGACGCTGCCCAATATCTTAAACATCATGACCAAACCGCAATGGGCGATGGAGATGCTGGCGACCCCGCGCCGCACCTTCCGCAATATCGTCGGCCATGCCAAGGGCGTGACCGATCTGGCCAATCTGTCGGCCTGGACCAACGAGCAATTCGACCCCTTGCTGACCTGGGATAAGGTCAAACGCATTCGCGACCAATGGGGTGGCAAGCTGATCCTGAAGGGCATTCTGGATGCTGATGACGCCCGCATGGCAATGGATGTCGGTGCGGATGCGATTATTGTATCGAACCACGGCGGGCGGCAATTGGACGGCGCGCTGTCCTCGATCCGCGTGCTGCCCTCGATTGTGGCGGCGGTGGGCGATCAGACCGAGGTTTACCTCGACAGCGGTATCCGCTCGGGTCAAGATGTGCTGAAAGCGCTGGCTTTGGGGGCGAAGGGCACCTTCATTGGCCGCAGCTATATCTACGGCTTGGGCGCGATGGGGCAGGCGGGTGTGACCAAAGCGCTTGAGATCATTCACAAAGAGCTGGATATCTCGATGGCGCTTTGTGGCGTGCAAAAGGCGGTCGAGTTGAACCGCGAGCATGTGCTGGTGCCGCGCGATTTTGAAGGCGACTGGGTCTAACCCCGCCTTGTGATCGCGCGTCCCAGCAGCGGCACCAGCGCCAGCAGGCAGGCGGCAAAGACAAAGGCAAAGCGCAGGCCGAACTGGCCTGCGATCATGCCGACCAAGGGCGGGCCGAAGAAATAGCCGAAATAGCCAAACAGGGTCGCGCGCGCCACCGCCCGCGCTCTTGCGGCCGGGTTGGCCTTTTGGCCGACCAGCGAAAAGGCGGTCGGCGCAATCACCGATGATCCGATGCCCATGATCACAAACCCCGCATAGGCCATCGCGGGGCTGACCGCGGCGGCCGCCGTCAGCGCACCCGTGGCCGAGATCACCGCACCGCCGGTCAGCAGCCAAAGCGCGGGCAGGCGGCTGGCAAGACCTTGGCCAAACAGCCGCGCGATACCCATGGTAATCGCCATCAGCGCAGGCCCCAAAGCGCCCGCAGTGGCACTGCCGCCCAAGGTTTTCTCGATATGCAGCGCCGACCAATTCTCGGCGGCGTTTTCGGTCATAAAGGCCACCAAGACCATCGCCCCACCCAGAACCGGCAGCCAGCCCAGATGCGCCGCCCCTTGCCCCTTGGGGCGGGCCAGCCCGTCGATCCGGCCATCGGCTTCGATGCTGGCCAGCGACAGCAGCAGCGCCAGCCCGGCCATCAGCGCAAAAACCTCTGGCGGCCCAAAGCCCGCCTGCCGCAGCGCGCCGGTGGCCAAGGCGCCCCCCGCATAGCCAAAGCTATAGGCGGCGTGGCTGAGGTTCATCAGCGGCGCGCCACGGGCATTTTCCAAGGCCGCCACCCGCGCGTTCATCATCACATCGGTCAAGCCGGTGCCCGCACCCGCCGCCATCATCGCCAGCGGAAACAGCGCAAGACTGGCCTGACCGGGCAGCACAAAGCCCAGACACATCAGCGTGCAAGACAAAGGCAAGGCCGCGCGGCCAAAAGCCACCCCCGCCAAGGGCGCCAGCAGCATGGCAACCACCGCCGCAATCGGCGTCAGAAACAGCATCAGACCCAGCTGCGCCTCATCCACCGCCAGCATGGTCTTAATATCAGGCAGATCCGCGGCAAACGTGCCCCAAAGCACCCCCATGGCTGCAAAGGCCGCAACAGCAGGACGGGCAAGGCGCAGGGTGGCAAGGGCGGTCATCGGCTCTCCGGTTCTTCGGCAAAGCCATAGCGCAGGCCAAAGCGCCAAACTATCCCCGCAGCGACCCTGCGCGCGATTTATATACCCGCTGCGGCCGGTCGCCGCTTACTCCGACTTTGATCGATATTCGTAGCGGTAGCTGTAATTGTAGCGATATCGATAGCCAGAGGTGTTTGTCGGCTCATAGCCATTCAAAACCGCACCCGTGATTTTTACGCCAGCGCCTTCAAGCGTGCGCTGCGTGGCCTCGATCTCACCAATCTGGGTGACGCCATAGCGGGCCACAATCAAAGTGCCACCGGCAATGCGGCCAAGCACCGCGGGGTCGGTCACTGCCAAAACAGGCGGTGTGTCAATCAAGATCAGGTCAAATTCTTTGTCCAACAGCGCCAAAAGCTCTGTCATCCTCGGCCGCATCAGCAATTCAGCTGGGTTTGGCGGAAAGCGGCCGGTGCCGATAAAGCTCAGGCCCTCCACCGGACCCTGGATCATCACCTCGGCCAAGGTTTTTTCCTCGGCCAGATATTGCGCAAGGCCAGGGGTGTTTTTGGGCTGATTAAAGAACTTGCGCAAATGACCGCGGCGCAAATCGCCATCGATCAGGCAAACGCGCTGGCCGCCCTGCGCCATCACCACAGCAAGATTGGCTGAGGTGAAGCTTTTGCCAACACCTGGAGCAGAGCTGGTCATCACAAGCGACTTTGTTGGAGCATCGAGCATGCCGAAATGCAGGCTGGTGCGCAAAGATCGAAACGCCTCAATCGCAAGACTTGTGGGGTCTTGGATTGCCAAAATCGGATGGCGATCCGACTTTCGGCTGCGCGAGGTGTCTGCGCCGGCAACATAATTTACCGTGGCAAAGACCGGCAAACCAAGCTGCTCAATCTGATCTGCCCCCTGCACACCGCGCCGCAGCCAATTGCGCAGCAAAACATTCCCGATCCCAACCATCCCCCCCAACAGGAAAGAAAGCGCCAAAATCAAAGAGCCGCGCGGCGCCACGGCGGCATCGCTGGCCTGCGCCAAATCAATAATGCGAACCGAGCCAATATTGCTGGCGCGCACAACCCGCGTCGACTGGGCCTGACTTTGCAAATCGGTGTAGACCTTTTGCGCCAGCTCTAATTTATCTGTCATGTTCAGGATATTACGCTGAGTCTCGGGCAGCTTTTCGGTTTCCTGTCGCAATTGGTCCAGCTGCGCCTGCAAACGCGCACGGTTGTTCAGCAGCTGCTGATAGACAGGGTGGTTCGGCGTATAGCGCTGTTTTATCTCATCTTCCTGCGCCTGAAGCGCTTGCAGGTCGGTGTTGATCCTATCAACCTGCGTCAGCAAAGATTGGCTTTCAAAGCTTAGATCGACAACCTGCGCTTGGCGGCGATAGTCGTTCAGTTCATTCTCGGCATCGCGGACCGCTTTTTCAGCGATCGGCAATTGCGTTTCCAAAAACTGCAAACCGCTGTCGGCGTTTGCGACGCCGCGATCAATGTTTTGTTTAACATAAGAATCCGCAATCGCGTTCAAAACCCGCTCGGCATAAAGCGGGTCACCCGCCTTAAATTGAAGCTGCAAAACCCCAGATCCGCGGCCTTGTTCAGATATTGTCAGCGCTTGGCGGACGGCTTCAAGCGTCTTGGACTCATCGCGCTGCATCACCAGAAATTCGCGTCCAACGGCCCCTGTCAAAGAAGCCACCCGCAGCGCAAAGGTCTGGTCTGCATTGGTCAAAGTCAGGCCAACTTGACCGGTCACAACCTCATTATCAGGCAGCGTAACGCTAAAGCTGTTTTCGCCAGTGATGGTCAGCGCAATCGGCTCTTCTACCCAAGCCGCCGTCACCTGCAACAAATCAAGCGCAATGCTGCTGTCGGGCCGCGCATAGGCCGGCAAGCCTGGAATCGGCAGACCATAGTGCTTCACCGCAACGCCGATCACAGGCATCAGCAGCGGTTCTGCCTGCCAATCCAGATGTAGCTTTGCCACCGCTTGGCCCAGCACCAGACGCGAGCCGATGATCTCGATCTCGGTTGTGGTTTGCGCCCCGGTATCACTCAGCCCCAAAAGCTCGGTCGGCAGGCCCATCTGGCTCGACTTGCTCTCCAACTGCACCAGCGCATCCGCCTGATAAACCTTGGCAGTGGTCACAAAAACAAACACACCAAGACAGGTGCCAAGAACCACCCAAAGCGCAATCAGCCATTTGCCGACCCAGATCGTCTCAATAAGTTGGCCCAGATCAATCTCATCAAGACCTTCATCTGCGGCGGCTGCTGTGCTTTGTCTTGCCATACGCGTCCTCATTTGCCTTTCAGCCGCTGTGCCCAGGCTGTCGCCGCGGACTCGATCTTCTCAAACGTCAGTTGGTGAAATTCCCGCGACGTCCGATAAGGGTCTTCGATCGCACGCGCGCCGGACCAATGATCAAGAAGCATGGTTTTTCCCAAAAGTTGCGGCGCAAGCCGGCCAATTTCCTGCCGATGCCCAGCCTCCATCACAAGAATAAGATCCTGTTTGGCCCCAAGCTCTGGGGTGAATTGTCGTGCCTTATGCCCAGCAAGACTGACCCCGTGATCCAGCGCGACCTCGGCCGCCGTCGCATCGGCAGCATGGCCAACCAAAGCGCCGATCCCGGCCGAGGTGACGGTCAGATCAGGCAGCTTTGCTTGCAGTACCCGCTCTGCAACGGGAGATCGGCAGATATTACCGACACAAACAACCAGAACCGAGGTTATCACCTGTCTATGCCCTAATTTGTAATGGTTTGGGCGGCGCGGGTCGCTGTTACAGTCGGCAGCAACCCCGAAATCGTATCGTTCCATCGCGACAAGGGCGAGCGCACCACATAAACAACATCCGCGGGTTCCAGCACAAAGCGCGTGCCCAACAGCAGGCCTGTCGGTGATAAGGTTTCAAGTTGGAATACCGTCATCCGGCCGTTAACAAGGCGAAACACAAAAACGCCGCGGGCATCTGCACGGGTCTCGTTCAGACCGCCTTGTCGCGTGATCGCCTGCGTCAAAGTGATGGGTTCTTGCGACAGATCAATTGCAGCAGGCTTCGAGATTTGGCCCAGCAGATAGGCCTCTTGCGCCCGCCGCCGTGTCACGGTGACAACGTCACCCGCACGCAGCAGCGGATTGTTTTGCTCGAGCCCCGCATTCAGAAAGCCAGCCAAATCAATCGTGTAAAGCCGGCCGCCGCGTTGCAGCGAAACCGCCCGCGTATCTGCGGCTTCGGTCAAGCCACCCGCCGCGTTGATCGCCGTGATTAAGGTGGTCGGCGCAAGTGTTATGGCCTGACTGTTCGGCGCTTTTACCTCGCCCGCGACAACAACCCGCTGCGAGTTAAAGGCCGCGACACGCACTTCAACCTGTGGGCTGGGAATAAAATTTGCCAACCGCTCTGCCACTTCGGCGCGGACATCGCTAGCGGTGCGACCGCCCGCCTCGACTTCACCGATAAAGGGATAGTTAAAGCTGCCATCCGCCTGCACATAAAAACCACTGTCTTCGGCAGCACCACGCGGCCCGACGGGCAGCATCAATTCAGGATGATCAAAAACAATGACATTCAACAGATCGCCCGATCCGATCCGATAATCCGAAGCCTTGCCAACCGGCAAAGCAGAGCGGGCATAGCCGCGGGCAGGCTGACTAAAGGTGTCAATATTCGAGGCGTCAAGGCGAACAATCGCGACATTTTCAATCGCCGTCTTTTGTTGATCCGGGGTAACCGGAAATTCAACAAAACCTTGAGAGCAAGAGGCAAGGCCTGACGAAATCACGAGCGCCATTAATACTTTTGCCAACATTCATAAAACCTCTTGATCCTTCCCCCGTGTGTTAACTGAAAAAATTGATCGAAGGAACTCAAAAATCCACCCAAGATTCAATCTTGGATTGAATGCTGCTATTTCTTTATATCTATTCTGCCGCCAGCTTTGCAGAAACTGCGTCACTGTCTTTTTGAAGCCACACCAGATCGCTGACCTCTGATGCTGCATGATAGTCGATTTGGCCAAGCGTAAGCAGGTGCTTGATCTTTGGCACATCTTGATCAGCGCAAGCCTCGGCTAATGCTTGCAGTCTAACATTAAGATCCTCCCAGGACAGCAGCGCCTCTTGGGCTTTGGAAATCTGCGGATGTTCCGTCGGGGTTGCGCGATTGCACAGTAAAAGCTCTTCATAAAGCTTTTCGCCAGGCCGCAGACCGGTAAAATAAATCGCAATATCACCATCAAGCGGGGCATCAACAGCGGCGCCTTCGTTCTGGATCACCGGTTTTAATCCAGAAAGCCAGGCGATGCGCAGGGCCAGATCCAGAATTTTAACTGGCTGGCCCATATCAAGCACAAAAACTTCGCCGCCCTGCGACAGGGCTCCGGCTTGCAGCACCAGTTGCGCCGCCTCGGGGATGGTCATGAAATAGCGGGTAATCTGGGGATGCGTAACCGTGATCGGCCCGCCTTCCGCAATTTGACGGCGAAACAGCGGAATAACCGAGCCGGATGAGCCTAAAACATTGCCAAAACGCACCATCGAAAACCGCGTTCTGGTCTGACGCGCAGCCCATGCCTGACAGACCAGCTCGGCCATCCGCTTGCTTGCGCCCATGACATTGGTGGGGCGCACGGCCTTATCGGTGGAGATCAGAATAAAAGCTTCAACCCGTTCAAGAACAGCAGCCTCTGAGAGGGTCACCGTGCCGAAGAGATTGTTCCGAATGCCTTCTAAGACGTTCTGCTCGACCATCGGCACATGCTTATAGGCGGCGGCATGATAAAGCGTTTGCACCCCCCAGCCCGCCAGCACCGATCTGACGCGTTGAAAATCGCAGACCGACCCCAACACTGGCACGATCTGGATGGTTTGACCTTTGGCAGCCGCAAGCAGTTCAGCATGAATTTGGTAAAGCTGAAATTCAGACATCTCGAACAGGATCAGGGTTTTAGGGCGCGCCAAAAGAATCTGGCGGCACAATTCCGAGCCAATCGAGCCGCCCGCCCCAGTGACCATAACAACCTTGGCTTCGATCATCTGCTGTATCAAATCAGCTCGTGGCGTCACAGGATCGCGACCAAGCAGGTCTTCAATCGCAATCTCGCGCAGGTCAGAGACTTTGGCCTTGCCCGAAACAAGATCTGACATCGCAGGCACGGTCTGGAGCCGAACCGGCAGCGGTGCCAAAGCATCCAACACAGCTTTGCGTGCAGCGCGATGCAGGCTTGGCATGGCCAGCAACACGGTTTTTGCCTGCGTTTTGTCAATCAAACGGGGCAGATCCTTCGGCGCATGGACGCGCAGACCGCCGATCTCGGAGCCCTGAAGATCGGGTGCATCATCGACAAAAGCCCTTGGCGCAAAGGCAGGCCCATGCTGCAAAGACGCAAGCAGCTGCCGCCCCGAAGAGCCTGCGCCATAGATGATAACAGGCGCGCGCGGCTGCGCCTGACTTAACAAAAACAGACTGCGCATCGCCATTCGCCCGCCCGCGAGGAGATAGAAGGCCAGTAAAGTATAGATCACGGGCACAGACCTTGGCAGCGCCAGCCCCAACAGCTGGGCGCCAATCAGCATCAGCAGGCCCGAAGCAAGGCAGCCAATCAGAATAGCCTGCAAAACAGCACTGTCGGCATAGCGCAGAATGGCGCGGTAAAATCCCAAATGGACAAAGAGGCCAAGGGTTGGTGGCAGCATAACGGCCAATATCAGCCAAACATCCGGCCAAGGCACCGCCGACAGATTGCCAAGTCGCAGCATCATCGCCACACAGAGTGACAGGCCCAGCAGGGTGATATCAGCAATGACTTGCAAACAGCGTTTAGACCCGCGTGGCAAGGAAAGCAGCCGCTTTATCGCAGGAGAGAGGGCCGAAAGCACCATCTTAACAATACTTTATATGAAAAAGGTCAGCATCTAATACATCTCGAGCATAGCCAGAGTGTCTGAAGAAACCCTTTTCAAAACCAGTATTCCACCAAGGCGCTTACAACAATTTGCCTAAATTTCTACGAGCATCAGGCCTAAGCCAGATGCCCGCACCTTAGGTTTTTTGGTTTGGCGCCAGATCAATCACATCGTCTTCAACCTCGGCGGCTTTGGGTTGTCCCACCAGCAGCGGCAAAAGTTCGGCCCCCGTCGCACTTTGACCCGAGGTTTCGACCGGATCGCGCCAGCTGAGGGTGTCAAAGCCGCCGCAATTCTCGCAGATCGGCTGCCAAGTGGCGTGGATGGCCTGACATTTATCGCAGCACCACTGCGGGCCACGCGGAGCGGTCAGCGCGCGCGACAACCAGCCGCGCACAACCGCCTCGTCAGAGCCTTCGCCGCGTTCAACCGCCGCCATGATCGCAAGCGCCCGCTGCGTTGGCCGCGCGGTGGGCAGATCGCCCAGCGCACGACGGGCCGCCGGATAATCTTCGGCGGCGATGTTCAGCTCGGCCAGCAAGAGTTTGGTCTGGTCGCTGTCACCATGCTGCGAGGTCAGTGCGGCAAAGCGTTTCAAACGCTGAACCGGGGTCTCTTCAGGCTCTATATCGGCAAAAGCAGCGGCAATTTCGGGATGCGGCAGCACGCTCCAGGCCTTTTTCAGAATGCGCGCCGCCGCTTTCTTATCGCCCTTTTCAATCAAGCCACGCCCCGCCATCACCGCCGCCGGAATCAGATCGGGCGAGCGTTTGTTGGCCTCGATCGCGGCCTCGCGGGCCTCGGTGCTGGCGGTTTCATCCATCACGCCGCGCGCCTCTTGCAGCGCAAGCACGGCGTCGCGACGACGGTAGACATCCTTGGGCAGGCTACCGGCCTTCAGCTTGGCGCCCAAAGTGGTTCGCGCGCCTTTCCAATCGGCTTTTTCTGATTGCAGTTTTAGCAAAATATCCTGCGTCTCGGCATGCTTGGGCTTCAGCGCAAAGGCCTTTTCAGCCAAGGCAAGGGCTGTGTCGGTATCACCCTCGGCCAGCTTTTGCCGCAGCAAGCCGCGCACGCCGACAAAGCGCGTCGCCTCATTGCTGACCAAAGCGCGATAGGCCGCGGTGGCGCGTTTTGTATCGCCTGCGGCCTCGGCGGCTTGGGCCACCAATAGCGTTGTCAGATCAGGACTTTCCAAAAACTTCTCGGCACGCTGAGCACGGATCAGCGCCAAACGCCCCTCGCCCGAAGCCAGCGCCATCAGCCCTTCAGACAGCGCCTGATAGCCCTTTCTTTCACGATTGCGGTCGAAATAGCGCGAAATCGCGGTTTCATCGCCGTTCAAAAAGCGCAGCGTTGCAACCAAAAGGCCGGTCAGCTTCATCACCAGCCACAGCAGCGCAACCAAAAGCAAAAGCACAATGGCGGCTTGCAATGGCCCCAGACTGAATTCCCAGCCCGCCACCGCAATCCGCACCCCTTCGGGCGATTGCAGCAGCAGATCGGCGCCATAGGTCAGCCCCGCAATCGCGGCAATAAACAGCAAAACTTTAATCAAAGACCACAGCATAGCAGACCCCCTATTGACCCAAGGCTGCGGCAAGGCCCGCAACAGCTGTTTCACCGGCAAGCCGGGTTTCCGCCAATGCCTGCCAAGCCGCCATTTCAGCCAGTGCCGGCGCTGGCAGGGCGGCGATCTCGGTCAAAGCCGTGGCCAGATCGTGGGCGCGCAAGGCCGCTTCGGCGCGCGACAGCACTGCATCGGGATCGGTGCCTGCGCGCGCAGTGGTCGAGCGTGCCCCGGTCTGCGTGCGCAGAAAATTCGTGGCGCGATCAGCCCAGCTTTGCCCCATATCGGCCCGCAGTGCCGCATCCAAAGCGGCGCGGGCGGCCTCTGGGAAGGCTTCGGTCAAACCGGCAAGCGTCGGCAAACCCGTTTGCGCATGATCAGACAGCGCCGCAGGCACATCGGCCAGCCCCGCCAGCGCCGCCGCATAGGGCGCGCCGCTGTCCAAGGCGGCCTGCACCTCGGCCAAAGCCAATGTCGCGCGGGCTAGGGCCGAGGTCGCCTCTGCCTCGGCCTTGATCTTATCGGCGGCGGCTTGCGCATCGGCCATCATCGCCTGAATGGCTGCGGCATCAACGGCACCTGCAGGGGCCTGTTTCAGCGCATCAATTTGCGCCTGCATCTCTTGCAGCGCGGCGGTTGGGGCCGCCTGCGCAGCGGGGCGCGTCTCCAAAGCTTGGATCTTTGCAGCCAGATCAGCAATTTGCACCGCAAAAGCCGCCGTATCCGGCAAGGCCGCCAGCTTGGCCTGCAAATCCGCGGTTTCGGCCTGCTGCGCCGCAAGCGCTGCCTGCAAAGCCGAGGTATCCTGAAGCGGCCAGCCCTTTGGCACATATTGCGCCAGACCAAAGCCAATACCCGCCGCAATCACGCCCCCCAGCAGACCGCCAACCAAACCGCCACTGCGCTTTGTGGGTTTGGGCTTGGGCGTCGGTTCGACCTCTGCCTCTGCCTCGGGTTCGGGCAGCACGACGGGTTCTGCCTCGGGCGTGATCGCTTCTGGTTCTTTGTCTGACATGATCGCCCCACTCTTTGCTTTGCCCAAGTTAATGCCCTGAGGCGGCAAGGTTCAAGAACCAAGCGCTTGCTGCGTCACTTGGGCCAAGGCTTGCCGCAGCGATGCAGCGTCTGGCTGCTGGGCCACCGCAACACCCTGCGCTGGAATATCCAGCTCTGCAAGAACGGCCAAACTTAGCGCCGCCACAAAGACCGGAGCCGAAGCCATAATGCGGCGGTATTCCGCGCAAAACAGCTTGGCCGAACGCGGCGAAAACAGCGGCAACAGAACCGGTGCCGCGCCCTGCAACAAAGCCACAGCCTGCGGGGTCAGCGGCAAGGGCTTTTGCCGGTAGACTTGGGCCAAAACTGGCTCTAATCCTGCCGAAATCAGAGCATCACGCAGGCTGGTTGCGGCCTCTTGCGCCTGTAACAACAACAGCGGCCCCTTCAGGTTTTGTGCCAGGATCAAAGCCGCCAGATCCGCCGCATTGCCATCCGCCGAGACCGCCTGCCAGCCCTGCGCAGCGGCTGCAAGCGCGGTGCGTTTGCCGACACAAAAGGCGCGCTCTGGCAACGAAACCCGCAAACCCGCCGCCGCCTGCACCCCGGTTTCCGAGGTAAAGATCATCGCCGCATAGGGTTTTTGCGCAATCTTGGGCCGCAGAAACTCTGGCTCCATCAGCGGCGAGATCACGACATCGCCGATCAGGCCATGCGCAAACCGCTGGCTTTGCGCCAAAGGCCGCGTCAACAGAAAGCTGGCTTGGGATTGTCTGACCATGCCCTAGGTGTTACCTGCGAAGAGGGCAGCAATCAACGGCGGAACATGGCAAACACACTGACCTTTCTGGGCATCGAGTCGAGCTGTGATGACACGGCCGCAGCGGTTGTGCGCCATCAGCTGGGCGGCTCGGCGCAGGTTCTGGCCTCGATCGTCGAAGGCCAGACGGCGCTGCATGCCGATTTTGGCGGTGTTGTGCCAGAAATTGCCGCCCGCGCCCATGCCGAGCGGCTGGATCATTGCGTCGAACGCGCCTTGTCACAGGCGGGGATGCGCTTGGCAGATCTGGACGGTATCGCGGTCACCGCAGGGCCGGGGCTGATCGGCGGTGTGCTGTCTGGGGTGATGTTGGCCAAGGGGCTGACGGCGGCGACGGGCTTGCCGCTGGTTGGCGTTAACCATTTGGCCGGCCACGCGCTGACGCCACGGCTGACCGATGGGCTCGCCTTTCCCTATCTGATGCTGCTGGTTTCAGGCGGTCATTGCCAGTTTCTGATCGCGCATTCCGCTGATAAATTCGAACGCCTTGGCGGCACCATCGACGATGCCCCAGGCGAGGCTTTTGACAAAACCGCCAAGCTTTTGGGTCTGGCGCAACCCGGCGGGCCGCTGGTGCAGGCCGAAGCGCTGCATGGCGATGCCAAACGCTTTGCCTTTCCGCGGCCGCTGCTGGATCGGGCGGGCTGCGATATGTCTTTCTCGGGGCTGAAGACCGCACTTTTACGGGCGCGCGACGCGATCCTTGTAGAAAAAGGCGGGCTGACGGTTCAGGATCGGCGCGATCTTTGCGCAGGGTTTCAGGCAGCCGTTGCCGATGTTTTGGCCGAGAAAACCCGCCGAGCTTTGGCAGTCTATCTTGCGCTTTCGCCCGAGGTGCCCGCCTTTGCCGTTGCGGGTGGCGTGGCGGCAAATACCGCTATACGCGCCAAGTTAGAGACGGTTTGTGCCGATAACGGCGCTGCGTTTTTTGCCCCACCTTTGGCGCTTTGCACTGATAATGCGGCGATGATCGCTTGGGCGGGGATCGAGCGGTTTCGGTCAGGTGGGCGCGATGATGCCAGCCTTTCCGCCCGCCCGCGCTGGCCTTTGGACGCCACAGCCGCCCCTATGCTTGGGTCGGGCAAAAAAGGGGCAAAGTCGTGATCGGCATCCTTGGCGCAGGCGCTTTTGGCACGGCTCTTGCGGTCGCCTTGGGGCGCGAAGGCCGCGATGTGCGGCTTTGGGCGCGGGATGCGCATCATGTCGCCACGATGCGCAAAGCTCGAATGAATGCAGCGCGATTGCCGGGCATTGGCTTTCCTGAATCTGTCTCTGTTACAGCGGAAATAGACGATATTCTGGGTGCAAAGGCGATCTTACTAGCGGTGCCGATGCAGGCGCTGCGCGGGCTGTTGGGCGCCGAGCCGCGCTTGAACGGTCATGTGTTGGTGGCCTGCTGCAAGGGGGTCGATCTGACCAGCTTGCAAGGCCCAGCCGGATTGATCGCGGCGGCTTGTCCTGATGCGCGCGTTGGCATTCTGACCGGACCCAGCTTTGCCAGCGACATCGCCAAGGGCCTGCCGACCGCGCTGACGCTGGCCTGCCACGACGGCGAGGCGCTGCAAAACCTGCTGTCGACGCCTGCGCTGCGACTGTATCGCAGCGAAGATATCATCGGGGCGGAACTGGGTGGCGCGTTAAAGAATGTGATCGCGATTGCGGCCGGCGTGGTGATTGGCGCGGGCTTGGGCGATTCGGCGCGCGCGGCGCTGATGGCGCGCGGCTATGCCGAGATGACGCGCTTTGCCATCGCCCATGGCGCCGAGGCCGAAACGCTTGCCGGCCTGTCGGGCTTTGGCGATCTGGTGCTGACCTGCACCTCGGCGCAGTCGCGTAACTTCCGCTATGGTCAGGCTTTGGGCAGCGGCACTGGCTTTGACGCTTCGGTCACTGTCGAGGGGGCTGCGACGGCAAAAGCAGTCTCTAACATCGCCAAAAAGACCAATATCGAAATGCCGATCACCGATATGATTGCCGCGTTGATCGGCCAAACTATAACTCTGCCGCAGGCGATTTCCGCCCTGCTGTCTCGCCCATTAAAACAGGAGTAACCCATGCGTGCTGCTTTGATCTGCCTTGATAAACCCGACCACCTGCAAATTCGCCTTGATAATCGCAGCGCCCACCTTGGCTATATCGAGGCGACGGGCGTGGTGGAAATGGCCGGGCCTTTCCTGAGCCCCGAAGGCCAGATGACCGGCAGCCTTGTGGTGGTGAATGTCGAAAACCTGGCCGCAGCACAGGATTGGGCCGCGAATGACCCCTATGCTTTGGCTGGGCTGTTTAGTTCGGTAACAATTACCGAGTGGAAAAAGGTTATCGGATGAAGTTTTGGCTGTTCAAATCCGAGCCAGACACTTGGGGCTGGCACGACCAGCTTGCCAAGGGCGATCTGGGCGAGGAATGGGGCGGCGTGCGCAACTATCAGGCCCGCAACAATATGCGGGCCATGCAGCTGGGCGATCTGGGGTTTTTCTATCATTCCAACATCGGCAAAGAGATCGTTGGCATTGTCGAGGTCTGCAAGCTCTCGGCGCCTGACAGCACTACAGAGGATCCGCGCTGGGATTGTGTGCATATCCGCGCGGTCCGAGCCTTGGCAAAACCCGTGACGATGGAGCAATGCAAAGCAACGGTGGGCTTGCAGGATATGGTTCTGGTGAAAAACGCACGGCTTTCGGTGCAGCCTGTGACGCAGGAAGAGTGGCAGATCATTTGCGAAATGGGCGGAACTGCGCCGTAATTTTGGAAAAGGGGGCCCATTACCCCTAAAGGACCCCCTTCCACCCCACGTGCTCCCTCAGCACCACACGTGTTCTGTAATAAGGTCCCGGGCCTACTGCCCTGCTTGATTACACTAAAAGATGCGGCTCTTGCGTGCAAATGCAAAGCCATAAAGGTTTAAGTCAAATACAATGTTGAGCCGCAGACCCGCCAAAGGCTGACGGGCCAGCGGTGTGGATTACTTGCTGTAGATCGCTTCTTTGCCAAAGTGCTTGGTCAGCATATAATAGACCACCGCACGGTACTTATGCCGCTCGGACCGGCCATAGGTGTCGATCACAGCGTTGATTGCCTGCATCAAGTTCTCGCCCTCTGGCAGGCCCAACTTCTTGATAAGAAAGTTCTTTTTGATGGTTTCCAGCTCGGAGGCATCGCTGCCTGCAACGGTGGAGGCATCACTGTTATAGATCGCAGGGCCGCAGCCGATGGTGACTTTGGCCAGCAGATCCATATCTGGTGAGATATTACATTTTGTCTTCAAATCATCAGCATATTTGGCGATCAGTTCGGCACGCTTGCTCATTACAAAATCCTTTGTTCCACTAGGTCGAGAGTCAATCTGCCCAAAATTTGACAGGATGAGCAAAGCTTAAGCGAGGCAGAGGGCCACTCAAAGGGAAAAATTTGATCAGCTTCCCCCTTAGGCGGAGGAATGACAAAGGCCCGACTTGCGCCGGGCCCTTGAAACCGCTGAAGCGGGATTTAGTAGCGGTAATGCTCGGCCTTGAACGGGCCTTCGATTTTAACGCCGATATAGTCGGCCTGATCTTTGCGCAATTCAGTCAGTTTCACGCCGATTTTCTTCAGATGCAGACGGGCAACTTTTTCGTCCAGCTCTTTCGGCAGAATATAGACGCCGGGCTGATAGTTGCTGCCGTTGGTCCAGAGTTCGATTTGCGCCAGAACTTGGTTGGTGAAAGAGGCCGACATCACAAAGGAAGGGTGGCCGGTGGCATTGCCAAGGTTCAACAGGCGGCCTTCGGACAGCAGGATGATCCGCGCGCCCGAGGGCATTTCGATCATATCGACTTGGTCTTTGATATTGGTCCACTTGTGGTTTTTCAGCGCCGCAACTTGGATTTCATTGTCAAAGTGGCCGATGTTGCCGACGATCGACATGTCTTTCATCTCGCGGATATGCTCGATGCGGATCACGTCTTTGTTGCCGGTGGTGGTGATAAAGATATCGGCGCTTGCGACGACGTCTTCCAGCAGCACAACTTCAAAGCCATCCATCGCGGCTTGCAGCGCGCAGATCGGATCCACTTCGGTGACCTTGACGCGGGCACCAGCGCCTTGCAGGCTGGCGGCCGAACCTTTGCCGACATCGCCGTAACCGCAAACCACGGCAACTTTGCCTGCCATCATGGTATCGGTGGCGCGGCGAATGCCGTCGACGAGGCTTTCTTTGCAGCCGTATTTATTGTCGAACTTCGACTTGGTGACCGAATCGTTGACGTTAATTGCAGGGAAAGGCAGCTCGCCCTTTTTGTGCAGATCATAAAGACGGTGAACGCCGGTGGTGGTTTCTTCGGACACGCCTTTGATCGCGGCTTTGGTTTTGGCGAACCAACCGGGGGATTCTTTCATCCGCTTTTGGATCTGCGCTTTGATCACGACTTCTTCTTCGGAAGAGGGCACCGAAAGTACGTCTTCGCCGGCTTCCATCCGTGCGCCAAGCAGAACGTACAGCGTCGCATCGCCGCCATCGTCCAGGATCATATTCGCGCCTTCGGGGAACATGAAGGAGCGATCAAGGTAATCCCAATGTTCAGTCAGCGACTGGCCTTTTACCGCGAAAACCGGCGTGCCGCCTGCTGCAATGGCAGCTGCGGCGTGGTCTTGGGTCGAGAAAATGTTGCAAGATGCCCAGCGCACATCGGCGCCCAGCTCGACCAGCGTTTCGATCAAGACAGCGGTCTGGATCGTCATATGCAGCGAGCCAACAATCCGCGCGCCTTTCAAAGGCTTTGAAGCGCCGAACTCTTCGCGGCAGGCCATCAGGCCCGGCATTTCGGTTTCGGCGATGGTCAATTCTTTGCGGCCATAATCGGCCAAGGCGATGTCTTTAACGATATAGTCCATATCTCTACCTAGATGACTTCTATTTTGCCGCGCAGGTAGCATGAACAGGGCTTTTAAGCAATGTGACATGCCTGCGCCAAAACCTCGCTTTTGACGCAAAGCGATGCTATTGCCACAGGGCGAGTGTCGGAGGAATGATGTGGACCTGGTTTAGAACCCCTGCGCGGCTGGTTCCAACGGCGTTTTTGCTGGTGATCTTGTTGGGCACTGCGCTGCTGAGGCTGCCGATCTCGCAGGCGGGCTCGGGTGAGACCAGTGTTTTGCAGGCGCTATTTACGGCCACCTCTGCGGTGGCGGTCACGGGTCTGGTTGTTGTGGATACCGCCAAGCATTGGTCGCTGTTTGGTGAGGCTGTGATCTTTGCGCTGTTTCAGATTGGCGGCGTGGGCATCATGACCAGCTCGACGCTGCTGGTGCTGATGGTGTCGCGGAAACTGAGCCTAACGCAGCAGATTATGGTGACAACCGAAAGCCGCGGCATCGTGATGGGCGATGTGAAAGCGGTGCTGACGCTGGCCATCGGTGTGATGCTGACGGTCGAGCTTTTGGTCGCAAGCGTGATGGTGCCGCATTTTCTGGGTCGTGGCCTTAGCTTGCCTGCTGCGCTTTGGCAGGCGATGTTTAACGCAAGCGCCGCGTTTACAAATGCTGGTTTTTCGATCTACCCGGGCGGCATGGCATCCTTTATCCACGACCCTTGGCTGTTGATCGCAATCATGGTGGCGGTGCTGATCGGCGGGCTTGGTCTGCCAGTCTATTACGACCTGCGCCATTTGCACGGGTCACAGCACAAACTGTCGCTGCACAGCAAATTGACGCTGATCACCACAGGCGCGCTTTTTGCGCTGTCCTTCGTGCTGACCGCGGGGTTTGAATGGAGCAATCCGCAAACCCTTGGGCTTTTGCCGCTGCAAGAACGCTTGGTGAATGCCGCCTATCACGGTTTTATGGCGCGCTCTTGTGGCATGAACACTTTGGACATGACCGCCATGACCGAAGAAAGCCTGTTGTTGACCTATGGCATGATGCTGATCGGTGGTGGCTCGGCTTCGACGGCAGGAGGGATTAAAGTCTCTACTCTAGCGATTTTGGTCCTAGCAGTCTGGCACGAGGTGCGCGGCAATCAGGATCTGACCGCCTTTGGCCGCAAGGTGTCCGCGATCGTTCAGCGAGAGGCGCTTTCGGTCTTGGTGCTGGCGGTGGGGATGCTGTTTGCGGGCATCATGGCATTGCGGATCCTGTCGGATCTGCCGCTGCGGCAGGTGGTGTTCGAGGCGATCTCGGCCTTTGCCAATGTCGGGCTTTCAATGAATGCAACAGCGCTTTTCCCGCCGGCAGCGCAGGTGGTGCTGATTTGTTTGATGTTTATTGGCCGCGTCGGCACCATCACCGTGGCCGTGGCCTTGGCGCTGCGCTATCGTCGGGCCAGCTATCACTATCCGGAGGAACGTCCAATTGTTGGGTAAACTGTTTGGCCGCAAAGCCGAGTCGAGAGACGATTCCGTGGTTGTGATCGGCATGGGCCGCTTTGGCAAATCGGTGGCGACCAGTCTGGCGCAGCTGGGCCACGAGGTGCTGGGCATCGACGAGAATGCCGAGTTGGTGCAGGAAATGTCGGGCACGCTGACGCATATGGTGCAGGCCAATAGCACCTCGGTTGAAACGCTGCGGCAGCTGAACGTCGGCAATTTTACCCATGCGGTGGTGGCGATCGGGTCAGATCTTGAGGCCTCGATCCTGTCGGTTTTGGCACTGTCGGAACTGGGAGTGCCTGACATTTGGGCCAAGGCAATCAATGAACGCCATGGCCGGATTTTGCAGCGCACCGGCGCGCATCACGTTATCCAGCCCGAAAAGCTGATGGGCGAGCGGGTGGCGCATTTGGTAACCTCGAAACTGATGGAATATATTACCTTTGACGACGATTTTGCCATCGCCCAAGCCCATGCCCCGCAAGACAGCATCGACAAAACCTTACAGGAAAGCGCGCTGCGCCAGCGCTATAATGTCACCGTGGTGGGCATCAAACGGCCGGGCGAAGATTTCACCTATGGCCAGCCCGAAACCATGGTGCGACACGGAGATGTGATGATTATTGCTGGGAAAATCCACGATGTTGAAGCCTTTGCAGGCAAAAGCTGATGCCGAAACAGCCGCGGGCGTGGCAACGCATGCTGTCAGGGCGCAGGCTTGATCTGCTGGATCCAACCCCGATGGATATCGAGATTGACGATATCGCGCATGGTCTGGCCTTTGTCGCGCGTTGGAATGGCCAGACGCGGGGCGATTGGCCCTATTCGGTGGCCGAGCATTCGCTTTTGGTCGAGCAGATTTTTAGCCGCCAAACCGCCACCTCGCCAAGATGGCAGCTTGCTGCGCTTTTGCACGACGCGCCAGAATATGTGATTGGCGATATGATTAGCCCAGTAAAAGCCGCGATTGGGCAAAGCTATGGCGAGCTTGATCTGCGGCTGACCGCAGCGGTGCATATTCGCTTTGGGCTGCCAGCGGTGCTGCCTGTTGAAATAAAAAAGGCGATCAAGGCGGCGGATAAAGTTTCGGCTTGGTTAGAAGCAGTACAAATCGCAGGTTTTAGCGAAAGCGAAGCAAATAAGCTGTTTGGCAAGCCCGAGACTTCGGTTTTGCGGGGCTTAAAAATTCATCTTCGCGCGCCCACAATTGTGCGCGAAGATTTTATAAACCGTCACAGCCAGCTGCTTGTGGCGATAGGGTAAAATGAAAAAGGGCCGCATGTTGCGGCCCAAATCCTTTAAAGCGACAACTCTTCTGGTGTTTTTCCGGCAGCCAAAGCCTCATTGAACCAACGAGGCTTGCGTCCGCGGCCAGACCAGGTGTCAGACGAATCATCTGGATTCGCGTATTTTGCAACCGCTGGGGAGCGTTTGCGTGGTACGGTAACCCCAGCCAAATCGGCAAGGGAAAACCCCTTGGCGCGAGCAATTTCTTCAAGTTCTGCAATAGCTTCTTTGCGCTTACGGTCTTCAAAAGATGAAATAGCCTTAGCAACTTGGGATTGTAAATCTTTCAGTTCCTTAAGGGAGAGATCGTTAATATCAATAGTCACGTTGACATCCTTTTTACATCATCATGTCTTTTAGTAAGTGATTTAATTTAATCAATCAATAATTCTATTTCGGGCTGCGCTTTGCAAGGATTCTTTGCAAAGTCCTGCGATGCATTGAAAGTCTGCGCGCAGTTTCAGATACGTTGCGATCACACATCTCATACACGCGCTGGATGTGTTCCCAACGCACGCGATCGGCCGACATCGGGTTTTCTGGCGGTGGCGGCATCATTGCGCCCTTAGCCAAAAGGGCATTTGTGATGTCATTCGCGTCAGCGGGTTTTGAAAGATAATCTGTCGCGCCGAATTTAACAGCAGCAACCGCCGTCGCAATTGCACCATAGCCCGTTAAAACTACGATCCGGCTATCTGGGCGACGCTCGCGCAGCGTTTCGACGACATCTAACCCATTGCCATCTTCAAGCCGCAGATCAATGACGGCATAGGCCGGCGGACGCGCCATCGCAATTGCACGACCTGCGGCAACCGAACTTGCAGTTTCAGGTGCAAAACCACGCTTTTCCATTGCCTTTGCAAGCCTTTTTACAAAAGCCTCGTCGTCATCAACCAAAAGCAAAGACCGATCCGGCCCCAGCTCTACGCCAAGATCTTCAGTCATAAGTTCCCTCACATTCCACTCTGACCATATCTAGGTCGCAATGCTGTCTTGGTCAAATAAGCTGTCAACTGTGATCAATAAAACAAGCCGTGCGATCGGCCATTTGTTGCGCCGTATCGTCTCGACCAAAGAAATCAGCAAAGCCTGTCCCGGGCAACATTAGATAAGTAAAGGTAGAGTGATCCATCAGATAATATTGATCACTGCTATCTTGTTTCTTGAAATAGGTTTTATAGGCTTTTGATGCGGCCTTAATCTGATCTTCGGTGCCAGTGAGACCAACCATCTTTGGGCTTAGGTTGGCGCTGAATTCCTTAACCACGGCGGGCGTATCGCGTGCGGGATCAATGGTGATGAACACAGGCGTCACATCATAGCCTTTGTCTGCCAGCAGATCGACAGCCTCGACGTTGCGGGCATTGTCCAAGGGGCAGACATCGGGGCAAAAGCTGTAGCCAAAATAAACAAGCGAAGGCTTGGCCAGAACCTCTTTATCGGTGACGGTCTTGCCAGTGCTGTCGATCAGCGTGAAAGCACCACCAATCGCGCCACTGCCACCTGCAACGGTTGCGCTTCGGCATTCGGCAAAGCGATCATTGCTTTGCTGGTTCCAGACCATAAGCGCTGTCCCGCCCAGCAGACCGGCCACTGCTGCAATTGCCAGCGCGGAATAAACCTTTAGCATTGCCCTCACCTCCATGGTTGCGCGGAAATTTCGCGTCTATGGGCTTTGTTAGAACCTGAAACCCGCGCAAAAGGCCAGAGCTGACCATGTCAAACCCCCGTGACATTTTCACCCAAAGTGATGATTTTCGCACCGAGCAGAATGATTGGCTGCGGCTGCGGACACTTATTTTGCTGCGCTGGACTGCAATTTTTGGCCAGCTTGCGGCGCTTGCGGTGGCAACCCAGTATTTCGCGCTTCAGCTGCCGCTTGGCCTGTGCTTTCTTGCCATAGGTTTAGCGATTATTGCCAACCTGCTGGCTGTGTTTATTTTCCCAGCGAACAAGCGTCTGAGCGAGGGGGAAGCCATGCTGACGCTGGTCTTCGATCTGGCGCAGCTTGGGTTTTTGCTGTTTTTGACCGGCGGCCTGACCAATCCTTTTGCGCTGCTGATCCTTGCACCGGTGATTGTCTCGGCCACGGCTCTGCGGCTGCGCAGCACGATTGTATTGGGGATTTTGGCCGCAGGCATTGTGACGCTGATTGCGGTCAAGAACCTACCACTGCGTTATCGCGACGGCAGCGACTTTGCTATCCCCGAGCTGTTTGCTTTTGGATTTTGGATCGCGCTTTTGATTGGTATTGGCTTTTTAAGTGTCTATTCGCGCCGAATCTCAAGCGAGATGCGATCTATGTCGGATGCGCTTTTGGCAACGCAAATGGCCTTGGCACGGGAACAAAAGCTGACCGATCTGGGCGGCGTGATCGCTGCGGCGGCGCATGAGTTGGGCACGCCGCTTGCGACAATAAAGCTGGTCAGCACCGAATTGATTGACGAGCTTTCCGATCAGCCAGACTTGGCGGAAGATGTTTTACTGATCCGAGACCAGGCGGATCGCTGCCGTGACATTTTGCGGTCTATGGGCAAGGCGGGCAAGGACGATCTGCATATGCGGCAGGGCTTGCTCTCGGCGGTGCTGCGCGAAGCGGCAGAGCCGCATCTGGATCGCGGCAAAACGGTTCACTTTTCGGTGACCGCTGCGGCGCAATCGGGGCTGCGTGAACCTGAAATTCTGCGCCGCCCCGAGCTTATTCACGGTCTGCGCAATTTGGTGCAGAATGCCGTCGATTTTGCGCGGGACAGGGTCTGGATCGACGCGCACTATAGCGACAGCCGCTTGCGGATTTTGATTGTCGATGACGGGCCAGGCTATCCCTCACAGGTGATTGGTCGCATCGGCGACCCCTTTGTGCGCTCGCGGCGCGATCCGCGTGACCTGAGCCGACCAGGCTATGAGGGCATGGGGCTGGGGCTGTTTATTGCCAAGACCTTGCTAGAGCGAACGGGGGCAGAATTGTCTTTCGCCAACGGCAGCGACCCGTTTTTGCAACCCGAAGAACGGCCCGAGCGCAGCGGCGCGATTGTCGAGGTGGTCTGGCCAAACGCGGTGATTATTGCCGAAAGCCGTGCAGGTTTGGGGCTTAATCAAGTGATCGAGCCTTAATGCACCTAGCGTCGCTTCTGCTCCGTTCTTTAACCGACCGTTAACGAAGATGTCGTTAATCTTAACGAGCGAATTTTTAACGGCGCGATTGGAAGACAAGGATGGATTGGCAAATATTTTTTGCCGCACTCTCCGCAGGGCTTGTTGCTGCGGCGGTGGGGATTTTGGCGCTTTGGTTTTCGCACAGTCAGGTGGTTGGTTTTGAAAAAAGCATTTTTACCGACGAGACCCGCGCGGCGATCTTTTTGTTTGACGGTGAAAGCCTGATCGACAGCACGCCTGAGGCGCGCGGATTGCTTGCGGCCAGTCAGGCGCCGGGCACAGAGTGGGAAAAGCTGATGGCCTTTCTTGCGCCACGCTTTGACGGACTGGAGGCGCAGCTTTTACGACTGCCAGAGCTGGGCAGCTTTGACCTCGCCTCGCGCTGCGCCAGTCCTGCCTTGACCCTGCGGGCAGAACATCGAGGCGGCCTGAGTCAACTCGAGCTGAGGGATGCCGCAAGCGGGGCAACGCAGGGCAGTGATCCCTTGATCCAGCGCGCGGTGCTAGAGGAACTGGGCATGCTGCGCGATGCGATTGCGGCCGCCCCCCTGCTGGTTTGGCGCGAAAACGGCGCGGGAGAGGTGATCTGGGCGAATGGACCCTATTTGCTGCAATCTTGCGCTGTTCTGACGGAAGGCCGCGAGTTGGGCTGGCCCTTACCAAGGCTGTTCACCCCGGCAACCAGCCAAAAAGATCTGAAGGATCATCGGCAAAACCTGAAGCTGCCCTCGGGCCAGCAAGCTTGGTTTACGATTTCAAGCAAAGTCGAAACGCTGGGCTGGCTGCGCTATGCGGTTCAGGCAGATGGCGCGGTTCAGGCCGAGACCGCTTTGCGCGATTTCATGCAAACCTTTACGAAAACCTTTGCCCAATTGCCAATTGGCTTGGCGATTTTCGACGCCGATCGTAAATTACAGCTGTTTAACCCAGCTTTGCTGGATTTAACCCAGCTTCCAGCTGATTTTCTTTCGATGCGGCCGACGCTTCTTTCGGTTCTGGATGCGATGAGGGATCGAAAGATGTTGCCAGAACCGAAAGACTATCGCGGTTGGCGGCGACAGCTGAGTGAGATGGAAAAAGCAGCGGCTTCGGGGCTTTATGAAGAAACTTGGAACCTGCCAGATGGGCAGACCTATAAGGTTGTCGGCCGACCCCACCCGAATGGCGCGATTGCCTTGATGATCGAAGATATCTCAACCGAAATGCTGCGAACGCGGCGGTTTCGAGCCGATCTGGAACTGGGACAATCGGTGATTGATCAGCTGGAAGATGCCATCGCGGTCTTTGATCAGGCGGGGCTTTTGGTGATGTCGAACGCGGCCTATGCCCAACTTTGGGGTCATAATCCCAGCGCGTGGGTCAGCGATTGCAGCCTGCGCAGTCTGAGCGCACATTGGCGCAGCCTGTCGCCACCAAGCGGACTTTGGGCCGAGGTCGAGGATTATGTGGCCACGATCGGCGACCGCGAGGCTTGGCACGCCGAGGCGCGGTTGCTGGACGGCAGGCTGCTTGACTGTGAGTTTGCGCCTTTGGCGGGAGGCGCGACGCTGGCGCGGTTTCGGGTGCAACCGGTCACTCAAGCACTGCCGACCAAGCTCGCGCCGCGCGCAAAGCAGCAACGCCGCTAACGATCCTATCTTGCGGTGCGCGGTGGGCAGGCTAGACTCGCGCCTATGGATCAAATGGCACCGCTTTGTATTTTTCTGCCCTCGGAAGAGGCAACGACAGCGCTTGGCGCTTGGTTCGCCAAGCGTGCGCAGATTGGGGATACACTGCTGCTTTCGGGCCCGATTGGCGCGGGCAAAAGCCATTTCGCACGCGCTTTTATTCGCGCAAGGCTCGGGCGGGCCGAGGATGTTCCCTCACCGAGTTTTACTTTGGTGCAGACCTATCAAGCGGATGTCGAGATTTGGCACAGCGACCTTTACCGCTTGTCGCATCCGGATGAGGTGCTGGAACTGGGGCTGGAGGAGGCGTTTTCGACAGCGATCTGTTTGGTGGAATGGCCAGATCGGCTGGGTAAATTCGTGCCAAAGCAAGCAATTTGGATTGGTTTTGCCAGCAAAGCCGAGGGTCGGATGGCCGAAATCCGCTTTACAGATCGCGGGGCTTTGCGTGCAGATCTCGTCGAGGATTGGGTGCGATGAAAGCGCGTTTGCCGTCAGATCAGTTTTTGCAGACCGCGGGCTGGGGCGATGCGAACCGGCAGTTTCTTGCCGGCGATGCCTCGGATCGCAGCTATGAGCGGCTCAGGCGGGGAGATCAGACTGCGGTCTTGATGGATGCCCCCCCAGGAAAAGGTGACGATCCTGCCGATTTTCTGAAGATTGCGACGCATCTCAGCGAGCTGGGCCTCTCTTCACCACGCTGTTTGGCGCAGGATTTGGCAAATGGATATCTGCTTTTAGAAGATCTGGGTGACGCCCTGTTTGCGCGCCTGTTAGAGCAGGATATTTCCATTGAAAACCGTCTCTATACGGCTGCAACGGCGGTTTTGGTGCATTTACAAAGGGCTGCGCCACCTGCTGATCTGCCCAATCTTTCTGCGCAAGATTGGGCAGAAGCCGGCTGCTTTGCACTGGACTGGTATCGTTTTGCAATCATGGGTGACAGCGGTGAAAAGGATGATTTCAAAGCAATATTGACAGAGGCGATGACAGACTTTGCTGATGGACCGCGGGTGCTGATTTTACGCGATTTTCATGCCGAAAACCTGTTATGGTTGCCAGAACGCCTGGGCCTTGCGCGCGTTGGGCTGCTGGATTTCCAGCTCGCGCAGCTTGGCCAGCCCGGCTATGATCTGGTCTCGCTGCTGCAAGACGCCCGCCGCGATGTTTCACGTGAAACCGAAATCGCAATGCAGCATCAGTTCTTGCAGCTGCAAGGTGGGTCTGAGGCGAATTTTCAAGCCAGTTATGCCTGCCTGGGTGCGCAACGGGCATTGCGCATCCTTGGGATTTTCGCGCGACTTTGCCTGCACGGCGGCAAATCTGGCTATCTTGCCCTATTGCCGCGGGTCTGGGGGCAGTTGCAACGCAACCTTGCCGCGCCCGAACTTGCACCGCTTGCTGCAATCTGTGCAAAACTTCTTCCATCACCCAGCCCTGAAGCCCTACAAAAGATAGGCTCGCAATGCGCCCAGTTTCGGTAATGCTCTATGCAGCAGGATTTGGCACCCGTATGGGAGCGTTGACAGCGCATCAACCCAAGCCAATGGTTAATGTGGCCGGAAAACCTCTTATTGATCATGCTCTTAGCGTCGTGGAGACGGCCGGCATCACGGATATAACCGTGAACCTGCACTATCTTGGTGAGCAAATTGAACAGCATTTACAGCGGCGTAGCATCAAGTTTTCGCATGAAATCCCGCAGATCCTCGATACTGGAGGCGGGTTGAAAGCCGCGGCAAAGCATCTTGGCAAAACGCCTGTGATCACCCTGAACACCGACGCAGTCTGGACAGGGCAAAACCCGATCAAGCAATTGCTGGCTGCTTGGGATCCTGCGCGGATGGATGCGCTTTTGCTGCTTCTGCCACAAGATCAGGCGCTTGGGCACAATGGCACGGGCGACTTTCTGCTGGATGATACCAACCGTATCACCCGCGCGAAAGGCGCCAAAGCCCCCGTTTACCTTGGAGCGCAAATTCTTAAGACAGAGCTGGTTTTCGATTTTTCAGAGACGGTATTTAGTCTCAATACCATCTGGGATCAAATGATCGAACAAGGACGGGCCTACGGCATTCTGCATCAGGGCGGCTGGTGCGACGTCGGGCGGCCCGAGGGCATAGCCCTCGCCGAAAGCCTACTGCATGTTTAACAAAAACCACATTTTCGCTCTGCCACCCGGCTGCGATTTTCCTGCCGAAGTGGTGCGCGGTCTGACACAACGCTTGGCCGATCAACCACCCGAGGCAATGGCTCGTGTGACGCTCTACCTCAACACTGCGCGGATGCTGCGGCGAGTTGAAACGCTTTTTGCCGCGTCAGAGCCGCGTTTTCTGCCAAAACTCCGGCTGGTCACTGACCTGGTGGCAGACCCGCTGCTGGCCCTCCCGCAACCGATTCCGCCCCTGCGGCGCCGCCTGCAACTGGCCGAACTGATCGCCAAACTGCTGGATTCCCAACCCGATCTTGCACCCCGCTCGGCGCTTTACGACCTTGCCGACAGCCTTGCGCTTTTGATGGACGAGATCCAAGGAGAGGGGGTGCCGCCCGAAGCCATTGCCACTCTGGATGTCTCTAACCACTCTAAACATTGGGAAAGAACTCAAGCTTTTCTGCGTATTATCGCGCCAGTCTTCGCCGAAACTTTAGACAAAGAGGCGCTGCAACGCCAAGCCGTTTTGCGCCTTTCCCATCGCTGGAGCGTGGCTCCGCCGATGGATCCGATCATCATTGCGGGCTCCACGGGCTCGCGCGGCACCACGGCTTTGCTCATGCAGGCGGTGGCGAAACTGCCGCAAGGCGCGCTGATCTGGCCGGGCTATGATTTCTCGACCCCGCCCGCAGTCTGGCAAGCAATGGAGGATGCGCTTACTGCCGAAGATCATCCGCAATATCGCTTTCGGCACCTGATGGATCTGCTCGACATCCCAGCCCATGCCGTACACCCTTGGACATCCGCCAGCCCCCCTAACGCCAATCGCAACAGCTTAATCTCGCTCTCCCTGCGCCCAGCTCCTGTCACCGACCAATGGCTGATAGAAGGCCCTAACCTGCCTGATTTACAGGTTGCGACCGCCGAAATTGCTCTGGTTCAGGCCCCCACCCAGCGCATCGAGGCGCTCGCAATCGCAATGATCCTGCGCGAAGCGGCGCAAAATGGCACCAAGGCTGCGCTGATTTCACCCGATCGCAACCTCACACGACAAGTTACTGCTGCCCTTGACCGCTGGGCGCTCTTGCCCGACGATTCTGCTGGCCGGCCGCTTGCGCTCTCGGCCCCGGGACGGTTTCTGCGCCACATCGCTGGCCTTTTTGGGGAAAGGCTCACCGCCGACCGTTTGCTGACAGTGCTGAAGCACCCGCTGACCGCGTCGGGTGACGCGCGCGGCAACCATCTGCGCCATACCCGCGATCTCGAACTGAAACTGCGTCGCAAGGGGCCCGCTTTTCCACAAGCCGCTGATCTGCTGGCTTGGGCCGCCGCGCAAAAAGACCCTGAAGCTGTCACTTGGGCCAGCTTTTTCGCTCCAGCCCTGACCAACCTAGACATAGTGCAAGAGGCCCCCCTAACCGAGCATGTCAGCCGCCACCGACTGCTCGCCGAGAGCATCGCCCGCGGGCTTGACCCAGAGGGCAGCGGTGGGCTTTGGGCGAAAGAGGCTGGTGCCGAGGCGCTAAAGCTTATGGAAACCTTGGCCGCCGAGGCCCCCCATGGCGGCAGCTTTACCGCCGCAGCTTACCGTGATCTGTTTGAATCTTTGGTGCATCAAGGCGAGGTCCGCGAGGCAACCCAAGCCCATCCAAACATCATGATTTGGGGCACGCTTGAGGCCCGAGTTCAAGGTGCCGAGCTGCTGATCCTTGGCGGTTTGAACGATGGCATCTGGCCCAGCTTGCCAGCTGCCGACCCGTGGTTGAACCGCAAAATGCGCAAAGATGCGGCTCTGTTATTGCCCGAACGGCAGATCGGCCTGTCGGCACATGACTACCAACAGGCTATCGCCGCGCCGCAAGTGGTGCTGACCCGCGCCCTGCGCAATGCCGAGGCAGAGACCGTCCCCAGTCGTTGGCTGAACCGGCTGACCAATTTGATGCAAGGCCTGCCGCAGCGCAATGGGCCGCAAGCGCTTCAAGATATGCTCAAGCGCGGCGATGACTGGCTTGCGCTGACAACCGCCCTTGAAGACCCGCCCAAAGCCCTGCTCTGCGATCCTCGGCTTCAACCCGCCAAACGCCCCGCTCCACAGCCGCCGGTGACAGCACGGCCCGATCGCTTGTCTCTCACGCGAATCGAGACGCTGATCCGCGACCCCTTTGCAATTTATGCGCAATATATCCTTGGCCTGCGCCCGCTTGACCCTTTGCACCAATCCCCAAATGCGCGGGATCGTGGCATTATCGTGCATGAGGTGCTGGAGCGTTTTGTGAAACTTCGCCCAGAAACCGAGACCAAACCGCAGGCGCGCGCGCGTTTGTTGCAGATTGCGCAGCAGGTTTTGGCGGAAGAGACCCCCTTCCCATCAGCTCGCACACTGTGGCTGGCGAAACTTGAACGCGCGGCAGATCATTTTTTGACCCAAGACAGCAAACTTGGTGGCACAGCCTTGGCTGTTGAAACCCAAGGTGCGCTGCAACTTGGCGAGCTGCCCTTTACACTGTTTGGCACGCCGGACCGCATCGACAGGCTGCCCGACGGCAAGCTGCATCTGATCGATTATAAAACCGGCACGCCGCCCTCGGCTGACAAGCAAAAGCAATTTGCCAAACAGTTGCTATTGGCAGCGGTCATGGCCGACAAAGGCGGTTTTGCCGATCTGGGCCCCTCAGAGGTAGATCAGATTTCCTATATCGGTCTGAATGCCGCTAAATCCGTGGAAGACACGCCGATCACCGAGCAGATTATTGACGAACATTGGGAAAAACTAATCGCATTGATCAGCAGATACCTGCGGCGCAGCACTGGCTATAGCGCGCGCCGTGCCCTGTTTGAAAGCCGCTTTGCGGGCAGCTATGACCATCTGTCGCGCTATGGCGAATGGCAGATGTCAGACCGTGCAGAGCCGCAACCCGTTGGACCAGAGGATGCGCCATGAACCGCAATGACGCCTCTGAACGGCAAGTCCAAGCCTCTAAACCTGCGGATTCCGTCTGGCTTTCGGCCAATGCCGGATCGGGCAAAACCCGCGTTCTCACCGACCGGGTGGCGCGTTTACTGTTGGGTGGGGTCGAGCCGCAGCATATTCTATGCCTAACCTACACCAAAGCCGCCGCGACCGAGATGCAGAACCGGCTTTTCAAGCGCTTGGGCGAATGGGCAATGATGCCCGATGCCGCACTGCACAAAGCGCTTGCGGAACTGGGCGACGAGGCAGGGCACCGCGCCCCGGCGCTTTCGCGTGCGCGTCAGCTGTTTGCCCGCGCGATTGAAACCCCCGGCGGGCTGCGCATTCAAACCATCCACAGCTTTTGCGCCACTTTGCTGCGCCGCTTTCCGCTTGAAGCTGGGGTTTCGCCGCAATTCACAGAACTTGACGACCGCGCCGCCCGCCTTTTGCGCGAAAATATCATCGAAGACCTTGCCGGATTTCGCGCACCCGATCTGATGGCCGACCTTGCGCGCGCCTATTCGGGGGAAGACTTTGCCGCGCTCATGGCTCAGGTTGCCGCAAAGCGTGCAGGCTTCGCGCGGCCCCTGACAGAAACCCAGGCACGCGCTCTGTTTGATGTTGCTGATACCGCCACATTAGAGACGATTTTAGCCGATGTCTTTCTAGGCGCAGAAGCAGATCTGATCTCCGCAATCCTGCCAGCCCTTCAAGCCGGGTCTGTCACCGATGTCAAAACTGCGGCGAAATTGGCGGCGCTTGATTTTGCTGCCCCAAGCCTTGCGACTTTGATTGCTGCCGAAGGTATTTTCCTGTCAGGAGCCAAGACAAAAACCCCTTTCGTGGCGAGAATCGATGCTCTGCCAACCAAAGACACCCGCAGGGCAATCGCAGATCAGCAACCGCAGCTAAACAATCTTATGGCGCGCGTAGAGCAGGCGCGCGGGCTGCGGATTAGGCTGATGGCGGCGGAAAAAACGGCTCTGTTACACCGTTTTGCTTCGGTTTTTCTGCCGCTTTACGAAGCCGCCAAAGCGGCAAGAGGCGTTTTGGATTTTGATGATCTGATCACCCGCGCCAAGACATTGCTGACCGATGCTTCAGTTGCAGCTTGGGTATTGTTCCGGCTGGATGGCGGCATTGATCATATTTTGGTCGATGAGGCCCAAGACACCTCGCCCGATCAATGGCGGGTGATCGAGCTGTTGGCGGCGGAATTTACCGCAGGCCAAGGCACCCGCGAGGTGGAACGCACGCTTTTTGTCGTTGGCGATAAAAAGCAGTCGATCTATTCGTTTCAGGGCGCGGATGTCGCCGCCTTTGACGAAAAAGCGCAAAGTTTTCAAGCCGCGTTTCAGGCCGCCAACCAAAGCTTTGTGCCGCTTGAACTGGAATATTCCTTCCGCTCCTCGACTGCGATTTTGCGAGTGGTCGATGATATTTTTGGCAGCCGCTTTCCGCAGGCGATGGGGCAACAGGTGCGCCACCTTGCGTTTAAATCTGAACTTTCAGGGCGTGTTGATCTTTGGCCGATGGTGGAAAAATCCTCGGACCCCAAGGATGAACACTGGGAAGACCCCGTCGATCTGATTTCCGAGGCCCATCACGCGGCGATTTTGGCAGATAAAATTGCTCTCGAGATCAAACAGATGATCGAAACCGGCACCCAAATTGAAACCAACGACGGCATCAGGCCAGTGCATGCGGGCGATGTATTGATCCTTGTGCAGCGCCGCTCGGCGATCTTTTCGGAAATCATTCGGGCCTGCAAAAAGGCAGGGCTGCCGATTGCAGGGGCGGATCGATTAAAGCTGGGGGCGGAACTGGCGGTCAAGGATTTGGCCGCTTTGCTATCGTTTCTGGCGACGCCAGAGGACGATCTGTCACTGGCGGCCCTGCTGCGCTCGCCGCTGTGTGGCTGGACCGAGGCCGAGCTTTACGATCTGGCGCATGGTCGAAAAGGCTATCTGTGGGAGGCTTTGCGCAATCGCAGCGACCATCCGCAAACGCTGGAAATGCTGCAAGATCTGCGCGATCAGGCTGATTATCTGCGCCCCTTCGATCTGATCGAACGCGCGCTAACACGCCACGATGGCCGCCGCCGTCTGCTGACCCGTCTTGGGGCCGAAGCGGAGGACGGGATCGACGAATTCCTCAGCCAAGCCCTGGCCTTTGAGCGCAACGAGATTCCCAGTCTGACCGGCTTTCTGATCTGGCTGGAAACCGATGACATCGAGGTAAAGCGCCAGATGGATTCCGAAGGTCAGCGCATTCGGGTGATGACAGTGCATGGCGCCAAAGGCTTGGAAGCGCCGATTGTTTTCCTGCCCGAAACCGCCGATCGCGCCCCACGCGACAATGACGAGATTTATCTGCTGCCCGAAGGCACGCCAGTTTGGAAAACAAGCGGCGACGATAGCCCCGAGATTCTTGTGAACACCCGAGAGCAGCGCAAGGCAAAGCGTGAAGAAGAAAGTCTGCGGCTGCTTTATGTGGCGCTGACACGCGCGCGGGTTTGGCTGATTGTCTGTGGCGCGGGCGAGGCAAAGCAAAGCATGTCCTGGTATAATTTGGTTGCAGACGGCATGAAATCGGCTGGAACAGAGCCGCTTTCTGGTGGCAGGTTGCGGCATAGCTTTGGCGCTTGGCCCGCAGCTACAGCTGGCGCGGCAGCAGTGCAATTGTCCAGCGTTCGACTGCCCGATTGGGCCAACCAGATCGCCGCCGTAGAGCCGCGCCCGATGCAAAGCCTATCGCCTTCAGCGCTTGGCGGCGCCAAGGTAATGCCCGGCGAGACGGACGCGGCCGAGAGCGAAGCCGCCCTGCTGCGCGGCACCGCCTTGCATCTTTTGCTGGAACATCTGCCGCTTGCGCCGCAGGCTGACTGGCCCGATTTGGCGCAACGCCTGATCGAAGACCCAGCCCTTCGCGCCGATCTGTTGCCCGAGGCGATGGCCGTCATCGCCGCCCATCCCGCAATCTTTGCCGCCGATGCGCTGACCGAAGTGGCCTTTACCGCGCCGCCCTTCAAAGGCGCGATTGATCGGCTGTTGATCCGGCCCAATCATATTCTTGCCATTGATTTCAAATCCAATCACCGCGTGCCGACCCACCCCGAAGACACCCCCGAGGGCCTGCTGCGGCAGATGGGCGCCTATGATCACGCGCTGCGGCAGATCTACCCTGACCGCGAGATCAAGACCGCCATTCTATGGACCCGCACCGCCGCCCTGATGGAGTTGGATCGCAATATGGTGAGGGATGCCTTTGCGCGCGCTACCATCCCTTGACGCGCCGCGCTGCCAGTCTTACGTTTGGACCTTGAAATTTTCCCTTAGGAGATCCCGCCATGGGTGCCAATACCATCGCTGTGACCGATGCAACCTTCGATGCCGAAGTGCGCAAATCTGACATTCCTGTTGTTGTCGATTTTTGGGCCGAATGGTGTGGCCCCTGCAAGCAGATCGGCCCTGCGCTGGAAGAGCTTGCGGCGCAATATGCCGGTAAGGTTAAAATCGTCAAAGTAAACGTCGATGAAAATCCTGACAGCCCCGCACAGCTGGGTGTGCGCGGCATTCCATCGTTGTTCTTGTTCAAAAATGGCGAAGTTGTTGCCAATAAAGTCGGTGCAGCCCCTAAGGCGGCGCTGGACACTTGGATTGCCGCTTCGATCTGATCGTGGTTAAAAGGGCCCCTTGCGGGCCCTTTTAAATCGGCCATCCGTGATCCCGCAGCCGTATCAGGATTTGGTCGGCTGCGTTCTCTGCATTGGCGGAAATAGCCTGCTCTCTGAAAAACCAATGCAAATAGGGCGCGAAATTCTGCGCCGTTTCAACTGATTTGAACGCGGCCTCGATCCCCTGTCTGGGGACCGATCCGGCGATGTGATGAAAATCAATCCGCGCGAAAAGAACCAGCGGCTTTGAGGCGAAATAGCCAATCAATCCCAATGAGGAATTCTCTGTCACAACATAATCGCAGCCCGCCAAAAGCGAAAGCGAGGGTTGCTCTGACAGATGAAAACGATCGGGCAGATCACGCAAGGCTTCGCGCTCGGCCTGACTGTAAACCTCACGCGGGTGCAGCGTGGCAAAGATTTGGCGTTTTGGGTCAGCCGCCAAGGTGGCATGTATCATCTCGATTGGGCTTAAAACCTGAAAGTGGCGTCTTTCCAACAGCTTGCCTTGCAGCGGCATAAAGATATAACCGCCCGAGCGAATTTGAAGCCCGCTAAAAACCTGCTCGCGCCAAAACTTCTGAAACCAATTGGTTCCTGTGCGTGGCGTAAAATCGGATTTTGCAACCTGCCAATCCCAGCGGTCATTGGTGGGCTCGATCCGGAAGAAATGTTTGAAATAGCAATGCCGCAACGACAGGCAATTCAGTTCAGTGACGGGGCGGTTATAGACCATGTGAAAGCCGGGGCCCGTGATGGGGGTGGCCAGATCCTGAAGCTTGACCTGCCATCCGGCGCTGCCAACCGCCGCGACAATCTTGCCGAAAATGCCATCTTTGGCCTCAGCCTGCTTTTGCTGATGGTCTTCAAGGTAAAAATTCATAAGCTGCTGCACTGACATCGTAAAATGCTATTGAAAAAGCCTTGTCGCGTCTAGCCGGGGCTTCCATATAGAAAGCAGAAGTGGAGAACCCTATGGCCGAAGACAAATTTCCGGGCTGGCATGGCACAACGATTTTGGCCGTGCGCCGGGGTGGCGAGGTGGTGGTTGCTGGCGATGGTCAGGTCTCGCTGGGTGCAACGGTGATCAAGGGCACGGCGCGCAAGGTGCGGCGGCTGCAGGTCGGCGGCCATCATGTGGTGGCAGGCTTTGCTGGCTCGACCGCCGATGCCTTTACCCTGCTGGAACGGCTGGAGAAAAAGCTTGAGGCCGCCCCCGGACAGCTTGCCCGCGCCTGTGTTGATCTGGCGAAAGACTGGCGGATGGACAAATATCTGCGCAACCTTGAAGCGATGCTGATCGTCACCGATGGTGCGGATTTATATGTGATCACAGGGGCTGGCGATGTGCTGGAACCCGAGCATGACGTTGCGGCCATCGGGTCGGGCGGCAATTACGCGCTGGCCGCCGCGCGCGGTTTGATGACCACCGATCTTGGCCCCGAAGACATCGCCCGCCGTGCCATGGCGATTGCGGCCGATATTTGCGTCTATACCAACGGCAATCTGACCGTGGAAAGAATCTCGAAATGACAGACCTAACCCCGCGCGAAATCGTCTCAGAGCTTGATCGTCACATCATCGGCCAGCGCGACGCAAAACGCGCCGTCGCGGTGGCGCTGCGCAATCGCTGGCGGCGCAAGAACCTGCCCGATGACATTCGCGACGAGGTTTATCCGAAGAATATTCTGATGATCGGGCCAACCGGCGTTGGAAAAACCGAAATCTCGCGCCGCTTGGCGAAACTGGCGCGCGCGCCGTTTCTGAAGGTCGAGGCGACGAAGTTTACCGAAGTTGGCTATGTTGGCCGCGATGTCGAAAGCATCATCCGCGATCTGGTGGATGCCGCGATGATCGACACCCGCGCGCGGATGCGTGAAGAGGTTGCCGCCCGCGCCAAACAGGCCGCCGAAGACCGCGTCATCGAGGCGCTTGCCGGCAAAGACGCGCGCGAGCAGACCCGCGAGCTGTTTCGCGGCAAGCTGCGGCGCGGTGAATTAGACGATACCGAGATCGAGATCGAACTTGCCGAAACTGCGGCACCGATGCCGATGATGGGCGGGCAGGGCATGGAAATGCAGATGCAGGGCTTGCAAGATCTGTTCAAAGCCTTTGGCCAACGCACCACGCGCAAAAAGGTAACTGTGGCCAACAGCTATGATCTGCTGATCGGGCAAGAGGCCGACAAGCTGCTGGACGACGAGGCGGTGAAGGCCGCAGCCCTAGAGGCCGTGCAAGAAAATGGCATCGTGTTTCTGGACGAGATCGACAAGATCTGCGCCCGTGCTGATGCGCGCGGCGCCGATGTGTCGCGCGAGGGCGTGCAGCGCGATTTGCTGCCGCTGATCGAGGGCACGACGGTTTCGACCAAATATGGGCCGGTAAAGACCGATCATGTGCTGTTTATCGCCTCGGGGGCGTTTCACGTTGCCAAACCTTCGGATCTTTTGCCGGAACTACAGGGGCGTCTGCCGATCCGCGTCGAGCTTTTGCCGCTGACCGAAGCCGACTTCGTGCGGATTCTGACGGAAACCGATAATGCGCTGACCCGGCAATACACCGCGCTGATGGGCACCGAAGCGGTCGAGGTCAGCTTTACCACCGACGGTATCGCAGCACTTGCCCGCATTGCCGCCGAGGTAAACCGCAGCGTGGAAAACATCGGCGCGCGCAGGCTTTACACGGTGATGGAGCGGGTGTTTGAAGAGCTGTCCTTTGCCGCCCCTGATCGCGCGGGTGATAAGGTTGTGGTCGACGCCGCCTTTGTCGAGGCCAATCTTGGCGAACTGTCGCGCGATACCGATATCTCGCGCTATGTGTTGTGATCAGGCTGCTGAAAGCATCGCTTGACCTCAGGGGAAGACTAGGAAAATAAGGCGTATGCTTCGCATTTTCCTGGCTCTTTCCGTTTTGGCGCTGATGGCTTGCACCCCAAGGGGTGAGGTGACGCTTGACCCAGCGGCGGCAACGGTGGGCCAAGTGCAGCGGGTGTTTATTGGCACAACGCGTGGCCAAAATGATGATGGCAGCTTTGGCAACAAACGCTCGGAGGCGGTGCGGTTTGCCCGCTATGACATCTCGGTTCCGCCCGACCGAAAGCTGGGGCAGATCACTTGGCCGCCACGGCATGGCGCGATAAATCCAGAAAAGCAGTTTCTGACCACCGACGAGCTGATCTATCAGGCCGATGTCGCCTTTCGAGCCGACCTGAAAACCCAACTTGCGGCGCGCGGCGGCGAGGCGGTGATTTTCGTTCACGGCTATAACAACAACTTCGCCGAAGGCGTCTACCGTGTTGCGCAATTCGCCCATGACCTAAAGCTGCCGGGGGCCGTGGTTCATTACGCTTGGCCCTCGGCCGCTGAACCGCTTGGCTATGCTTACGATCGCGACTCGACGCTGTTTGCCCGCGATGGCCTAGAAGAACTGCTGCACGAAGTCGCGGCCTCGGGGGCCAAGCGCATCGTTTTGGTGGCGCATTCAATGGGGGCGGCCCTGACGATGGAAGCCCTGCGCCAAACCGCGATAAGGGGCGATCGTAAAACGCTGGATTTGATAAGCGCGGTGATCCTGATTTCGCCCGATATCGACGTTGATGTGTTCAAACGCAGCGCGCATTCGATGGGCAAACTGCCGCAGCCTTTCCTGATCTTTGGCTCTGACCGCGACAAAGCCTTGCGGTTTTCGGCGCTGCTGAGTGGGCAATGGGAGCGGCTGGGATCGTTGAAAGACATCACGCGGCTGGCCGATTTGCAGGTGACCTTTTTAGACGTCAGCGAATTTTCGCAAGGGGTTGGCCATTTTACCGTGGCAGATTCGCCAGCGCTGATCACGCTTTTGACGGGCATTCAATCGGTTGAAGGCGCGTTCGAGTCAGATCGGCGCGCGCGGGTGGGGCTGTTGCCGGGGGTGGTTCTGACCGTGCAAAACGCCACGCGGGTTGTGTTGCAGCCGGTGGCACTGGTGGCGTCAGACCTGACGCGCTAGGCCTTAGCGACGCCGCAAATAGACGTAATAGGCGCCAGAGCCGCCATGCCGCAGATGCGCCTCGGTGACTTGCAGCACCGCAGGGCCAAGCGGCGACATTCGCAGCCACTGCGGCACCTGATGCCGCAAGGCCCCCATGCGCTGCGGAATTGGGCCATCGTCATCGCGCCGCTTGCCCTTGCCCGTGATCACCAGAACCAAGCGCAGGCCAGCCGATTGCGCGTTTAGGATAAAGCGGATCAGTTCGGGATGCGCCTCGGACAGGGTCAGCCCATGCAGGTCGATCCGCGCCTCGGGGGCCAGCTTACCACGGGTCATTTTACCATGGGTCTTGGCGTCCATCTGCAAGGGCGCAGCGGCCAGCCCCTGTGCGACGGTCGGGGCCAGATCATGCTTGGGCTTTACACGCGATTTTTCACCAAGCCGGAACAGCGCAAGCCGCGGCTGCGCTGGCACCAAAGGCGCTGTGGTCTCGGTTTTCAGAACATGCGGTTCCGGCGGAGGAAAGCTGGGCGTCAGCACATGCATCGGCTTGACCGTGCGCGCAACCGCATGCCAAATTTCCTCTTCTTCGGGGCGAAGGCTGCGACGACGGGCCATCTTAACCCTCGGGCTGTAGCGCATAGGCGCGGTCGATCGGCAGCAAAACGATCATGCGACCGCCATCTTTGATCGTGCCAGCGGCATTACCAGCGGCGTCGCCCGTGCCATAGAAAATATCCGCCCGCTGCGCGCCTTTGATCGCACCGCCGGTGTCTTGGGCCACCATCAGGCTACGGATCGGCGTCGCGCCGTCTTTCTCGACCCAAACCGGTGCGCCCATTTGGGTGAAGTCAGGATCAACCGCCACCGAGCGCATCGGCGTAATCGACCGCCCCAGCGCCCCAAGCGGGCCCTGATCACTGGTCAGATCCGAAATGACGCGGAAAAACACATAAGACGGGTTCACGTTCAACAGCTCCATCCCCGAAGACGATCCGCGCACATAAGCGCGAATATCTTGGGCCGAGACTTGGTCAGGGCTGCGCAGGCCGCGCGCAACCATCTCTTGTCCGACCGAGCGATAGGGATGGCCATTGCGCCCCGCATAGCCGACCCGAAGGATATGGCCATTGGTCAGCTGAATGCGGCCAGAGCCCTGAATTTGCAGAAAAAACGCCTCGACCGGATCGGCCAGCCATGCGATTTCAAGCCCACGGCCGCGCAAGGCCCCGGCTTCGATCTGGGCGCGGCTGTAATAGGTCTGGCCGTCTTGCAGCTCGGGGGGGCGGGCATAAAGCGGATAGGCAAAATGCGGCGTGCGGGTTGCCGAGCCTTGATGCACTGGCTCGTAATAGCCGGTGAACAGCGCGGGCGGCGTGCCGAATTGCACCGGTTTGAACATCAGCTCGAAAAACGCCTTGGCGGCGGCGTCGGATGTATTCGCATCGCCTGCAAGCGCGCAAATCGGCGCCCATTCAGCATCTGTGATCTTATCACAGGTTTGCAAGAACGCCGACAAGGCCGCGCGATGGTCGTCTTGCGCCCAGCCTTGCAGATCAGAAAAGCCAAGCACCTGCGCCTGAAGTGGCGGCGCGGTCATGCCAACCGCCAAAGCCAAGGCGCAGAGCGCGGCACGCATTACTCGCCAGTTGCGACAAGTTGCCAGTTGGGGTCTTGCACCCCCATGCGGCGTGCAAAAACCCAGACATCGCGCTGGCGCTTCACCTCGGTGGTAGAGCCTTCGACGATTTCGCCAGCCTTATTGCGGGTGACTGAGGTCAGCTCGCCGGTAAAGCGCACCGAAATCTCGGCGGTTTTGCTGCTGGCGTCAAAATCAGCTTCGACCAAGGCAAGATCACGAATGCCAATGAACTTTGCCTCGGTGGTTAGCCCAGCCTGTTCACGCGCATTGATGGCTTGGGCAAAGGTGGCTTCCACCTCATCCGCAAGGAAGGGCCGAATGCTGTCGATATCGCCGCTTTCAAAGGCCATAACGATCATTTCATAGGCCCCCCGCGAGCCACGCAGGAACTCTCCGACAGCAAAACTGGGCTCTGCGGCCTTCATCGCCGCCAGCGCACGCGCGCTTGCCGAACCTTCTGCCGCATGATCGGTGATGTCAGCGTCTGGCCCGCCCTCGATCACCTCGAATTTCGCGCGTTTGGCCGGAGCCTCTGTGGCAACACGAGGTTTTTCAAACCCCTCGCGGGTGCCAAGCACTGCACGCAGCTTTAAAATAAGAAAGACCGCAATTCCGGCCAGAACAAGCAATTGAATAAGAGAGGATTCCATTAAGCGCCTCGAAGATTTGCCGGGGGGTTGGTTATCCGGATGTTGAAGCCTTATGTAGGGGCTGGGTGTGCCTAAGTCTACCATCTGGGGCGCGCGTTCTGCACGGAGGTTGCGCGAATGTGGATTTTTGGGCTGTTTTTGGTGATTCCCTTGGTGGAAATCGCGCTTTTTGTCACGGTTGGCGCATGGTTAACGCTTTGGCCGACCCTGGGAATTGTGCTTTTCACAGGTGTTCTGGGCGCTTGGCTGGTGCGCTTGCAGGGCCTAGGCGTGCTGCGCGAAATTCAGGCCGCAGGCCCAACGTCAGATCCTTTGTCGCCGCTTGCCCATGGTGCGCTGATTTTGATCGGCGGCTTTATGCTGATGCTACCGGGGTTTTTCACCGATACGCTTGGGTTTTTGCTGATGGTGCCTGTGCTGCGGCGCGGGATCATTGCCTATCTGGGCGCGCGGATCAAACTATCGAGCGTGCAAATGGGTGGCTTTCGCAGTGGGCCGAGCGCCGATTGGGTCGATGGCGATTATAAGGACGTCACCCCTAAAAATGAGCGTTCATCATCAGACCGGATAGAGCGGCCATCAAAATGGACAGAGCATTAGTCAGATGTTAGGAAGACGCAGGAATTTTTAAGGAGTGGGCTTATGTCCGAAGAGAACAGCGGCGCGCCGCAAGTAAAAATGTCGGTTCTAGCGCAATTTGTGCGGGACATGTCGTTTGAAAATATGGTCGCGCAAAAGGGCATCGCCTCGGCGGATGTGCAGCCAGACATTCAAGTGCAGGTCAGCCTTGATGCGCGCAAGCGGGCGCAAGAGTTTCAATATGACATTGTGACCAAGTTCAAAGTCACCTCGAAAAACAAGGTCAACGACGAGACTTTGTTCCTGATCGAGTTGGATTACGGCGGCATTTTCCACGTTGAAGGGGTGCCGGATGAGCAGTTGCACCCGTTTCTGCTGATCGAATGCCCACGGCTGTTGTTCCCCTTTGTGCGCCGCATCATCTCGGATGTGACGCGCGATGGTGGCTTCCCGCCGCTGAACATCGACACGGTGGATTTCCTTGCGCTCTATCGCAACGAAATCGCGCGGCGGCAGGCTTCAGAACTGAACTAAGGCTGTCAAACACTGAAAAGCCGGCCTTTCGGGGCCGGTTTTTTCATATTTGATAGTAATCGCGATACCAGCGCACAAAGGCCGAGACGCCCTCGCGGAAGTTGGTTTGCGGCGCGTATCCTGTCAGCGCTTTCAACAGATTGGCATCGGCATAGGTTGCAGGCACATCGCCGGTTTGCATCGGCATGTAATTGCGGATGGCTTTGCGGCCAATCTCGTCCTCAATCGCTTCGATGAAATCCAGCAGCTTGACCTTATCGGAATTTCCAATGTTAACAACGCGGTAGGGCGCAGCTGGTGACAGGCTGTCCCCTGATGCTATGTCTTCTGGCGTGGCGGGGCGCTCTGGCACCGCGTCGATCAGCAAACGGATGCCGCGCACCAAATCCTCGACATAAGTGAAATCGCGCCACATATCGCCATTGTTGTAAATGTCGATCGGGGTGCCTTCCAGGATCCCGCGGGTGAATTTGTAAAGCGCCATATCGGGGCGGCCCCAGGGGCCATAGACGGTAAAAAACCGAAACATCGTCACCGGCAGACCGTAGATATGCGCATAGGAATGGCCCATCGCCTCGTTCGCCTTTTTGGTGGCGGCGTAAAAAGTCAGCGGGGTTTCGGTCTTATCAGTCTCGACAAAAGGCATTTCGGTATTGGCGCCGTAGACCGAAGAGGTCGAAGCCATCAGCAAATGCTGCACCTTCAGCTCGCGGGCAAGGTCCAGCACGTTAAAGCCGCCGACAAGATTGGCGTTCAGATAGGCGCGCGGGTTTTCCAGCGAATAGCGCACCCCCGCTTGGGCCGCGAGGTGGACGATCACATCAGGCTTGGCCGCGCGCATGGCGGTTTCCAGCGCGGTTTGATCTTCCAAAAGCGCCTCGGTCATCGAGAAATTCGGGCTTTGCATCAGCATGGCATGGCGGCGCTGTTTCAGCGTGACGTCATAGTAATCGGTCATGCCATCATAGCCCACAACACGAAAGCCTTCGGCCAGCAGAAGTTTCGACAGGTGATAGCCGATAAAGCCCGCAGAGCCCGTAACAAATACCGTTTTCATAAAGAACCTTTGAATTTTGGCTATGTTAGAGCCGTTTTTTCCAAATTGCAGCTTCGCCCATCTTGTCGACAAAGGCGGCATGCGCCTCGGCTTCGGCGGCACTCAGGCGGGGGGAAAGCGGTGTTGTGCGCGGACGGGGGCGCCAATCGGTGGCGCTTTGGCTGTTGCCAGAGGTGTTAGATTGCGCGGCGGGGTTGAGGCCAAAATCGGGCTGACGACCGCCGACGAGTTCTAGATAAACCTCGGCCAGAATTTCAGAATCGAGCAAAGCACCGTGCTTTTCCCGCGCCGAATTGTTGACGCCAAAGCGGCGACACAGCGCATCAAGCGAAGCAGGCGAGCCGGGGAATTTCTTGCGCGCGATCATCAGCGTATCGGTGGCGCGCGCCATCGGAATGATCGGCAGGCCGACGGCGTTCAGCTCGTGATTCAGGAATTTCATATCAAAAGCGGCGTTATGGATCACCAGCTGCGCGTCACCGATAAAATCCAGAAAGGCTTGGCCAATGTCTTTGAACACTGGGAATCCGCGCAGAAAATCATCGCCCAGACCATGCACTTCGAAGGCGGCGGTCGGCATGGCACGCAGCGGATTGATATATTGGTGATAGGTGTTGCCCGTCGGCAGGTGGTTGAACAGCTCTACCGCGCCGATTTCAACGATGCGGTCGCCTTCACTGGGTTCAAAGCCAGTGGTTTCGGTGTCGAGCACGATTTCACGCATGGGTTTGCCTTTGTCGGATATCTTGCAAGATCTGTTTCACAGCATGGGCGGCGCTGTCTAGGGTGGTGGTGTCAATCACCCAAGTGGCGCGCGCGCGTTTTTCGGCGTCTGGCAATTGGCGCGATAGAATAAGCTCTAGCTCGGGCTCTGTCATCTGCCCCCGCGCTAGAACCCGTTTGCGTTGGATTTCCGCAGGAACAGAGACGACCGCGATGCCATCACAAAGGCTGTCTGAACCAGTTTCAAACAAAAGCGGAATATCAAGCAGAACGATCGGCGCCACAGTTTGTGCCAGAAACGCGATGCGACTGGCGGCAACAAGCGGGTGAATTTTAGCTTGAACCAGATCCAGAAAAGCCGGATCTACGGCGATTTTGGCGCGCAGCAGCGGGCGAGACACCGCCTCGTCTTCAATCACTTCGGGACAGAGCTTTGCGAGAATTTCAGTAGCTTGGCCGCCCTTGGCATAAAGCGCATGCACAGTGGCATCGGCATCCCAAACCGGAATGCCTTGGGCTGCGAAAAACTGGGCTGTGGTCGATTTGCCCATGCCGATTGATCCGGTCAGGCCAAGTCGGTAGCTCATGCCGAAAGCACGGCTTGCCGGGTGGCGGCGTCAACTTCTGGACGGTGCCCGAACCAGCGTTCAAAGCCGGGGGCAGCCTGATGCAACAGCATCCCCAAGCCATCAACCGTGGTGCAGCCTTTGGCGGCAGCGTCGATCAAGAACTGCGTTTGCAACGGCGTATAGACGAGGTCTGTCACAAGCGCGGATTTTTCCAAGGCATCAAGTGGCACACGAAAATCAGATTTTCCTGCCATACCAAGCGAGGTGGTGTTCACCACCGTTGCAGCACCTTCCAGCATGCTGGGGGCTTGCACCCAATCGACCACAACAAGCTTTGCACCGAAATCTGCACGCAGGGCCTCGGCCCGGTGGCGGGTGCGATTGACGATTCGAATTTCGGGAACGCCTACCTCGATCAGGGCGGCAATCACGGCACGCGCTGCACCTCCGGCCCCAAAAATCGCCGCAGGGCCAGCACTTGGCGTCCACTGTGGCGCATTTTGCCGCAGATTGGCGATAAAGCCGGCGCCATCGGTGTTATCCGCATGCAAGCGGCCATCAGCGCGGAAAATCAGCGTGTTCGCCGCCCCAATCAAAGCGGCACGATCGGTGACGACATCGGCGAGTTTCAGCACGGCTTCTTTGTGCGGAATCGTGACATTTGCACCAACAAACCCCAGCTTTGGCAGCACCTCGAGCGCCTGTTGCAGATCTTGTTGCGCAACGTGCAGCGGCACATAATGGCCCTTGAGACCATAGCGTTGCAGCCAGTAGCCGTGCAGTGCCGGCGAGCGGCTATGGGCGATCGGGTCACCAATCACACCAGCGAGGGGGATGCGCGCAAGCTCTGTCATGTGTCGATGAAATCTCTTGTTGCCAGAAAACCAAGGAGCGGAAGAAGGGGAAGGCCCAATATCGTAAAGTAGTCGCCAACGAGGGCGGTAAACAAGCGAATACCTTCTTCTTCCAGCTTATAGCCGCCAACCGAATGTTGGATGCTGTGCCAATTTCGCGCAAGATAGGCATCAAGATAGCTGTCAGACACCTCGCGCATGGTCAGGCTGGCTGTGGCAACATGCCGCCAGATTGGCTTGCCCTGATCATAAAGCACAAGCGCTGAGATCAGCTGATGTGTCTGGCCGCGCAGCAAGACCAGCTGTTGACGCGCCTCTTCGATGCTTTCGGGCTTACTGAAAAGCTGGTCTTTCAGCGCGAGCACCTGGTCACAGCCCAAAACCAAGGCTGTGGGGTTTTTCTCAGCCAACTTACGCGCCTTCATTTCGGCCAGAGCGTCGGCGATGTCGCGGGGTTTGGCATGTTCGGCCAAAAGCGCGTCGCGGATCGTCGCCTCGTCGATACGGGCGGGCTGAGCGGTCGCCTCAAGCCCAGCTTGGTGCAAAAGCTGAAGACGAATGCTGGAGGCAGAGGCGAGAAGGAGGGGGCGGGACATGGGGCAGCCTTGTGGAAAAACTCTGTTTGTTCTCGCGGGATAGGTTCTGGATAAGCCGCAGCCTGCGCTGACGAAGCAGGTTGGCTGTGGATTTGTCAAGCTTTTGGCAGCAGTTCACGACAGTTACACACATGGGGATAGCGATGTAACTTGGCTGTGGGGAGCAGAGTTATCCGCAGGCTGTGTAGGGAATTCTTGGAAATAAATGTTTCTTAAAATACTGATAATTAACAATTTATTTACAGTTTACCGTTGGGCAAGATAAACTGCCCACAGAAGGCACCTTGGGGATAAGGCGCTGGAAAAAACAGGAAATTCTGTTATCCACGCCCCCTACATCATCATCTATCTTTCTAGAATCTTTTCTTTAAGAAGAAGTAAAGAAGCGAGGTTGGGCTGTGGGCGACTTTTTGGCGAGCGTTTATCCTTGGGTGAAATCACTTCATGTGATGTCTGTCATCGCTTGGATGGCTGGGTTGTTCTATTTGCCACGGCTTTTCGTCTATCATGTTGAGGGTCTAAAAAAGCAGGGGGTGCTGGCAGGCAGTGAGATGGATTTGCTGTTTCAGCATCAGGAACGGCTGCTTTTGAAGGCGATTACAAATCCGGCAGGGATTTCGACTTGGATCTTTGGTCTGGCCTTAGTGTTTACGCCCGGGATTGTGGATTGGTCGCAGGCTTGGCCTTGGGTAAAAGCGGGTTCGGTGATTGGGATGACTTGGTTTAACGTTTGGTTAGGGGCGCGGAGGTTGGAGTTTCTGGCAGGGAAAAACCATCTGACTGGGCGGCAGTACCGGATGATGAACGAGGTTCCGACGGTCTTTATGATTTTGATCGTGATCTCGGTGATTGTGAAATATTGAAATGGTTGACTTCTGACGGCGCTGGGCTTAGCTGGCGGTCAGCGAGGCCATTCGGCCAGTCCGCTTTCCATTTACATTGCTGCTGCTCGGCCTGAATGGGCTTTGCGCCGAAGGTGATCCCCTGATGACTTCCCCCACGATTGTTGAACAATTGAATCTTGCTGACTTGAAAGCCAAGACGCCGGCAGAGCTGCTGGCGATGGCCGAAGAGTGGGAGATTGAGAACGCGCCTTCGATGCGCAAGGGCGAGATGATGTTCTCGATCTTGAAAGAGCATGCAGAAGAAGGCTGGGAGATTGGCGGCGACGGCGTGTTGGAAGTGTTGCAGGACGGCTTTGGCTTTCTGCGCTCGCCGCTGGCGAATTACTTGCCGGGACCGGATGATATTTACGTCTCGCCCGATATCTTGCGGCAGTTTTCTTTGCGCACGGGCGACACCATTGAAGGTGTTATTCAGGCGCCGCGCGAGAATGAAAAATATTTCTGCATGACCAAGGTCACAAAGATCAACTTTGATGACCCAGAACGGGCGCGGCACAAGGTGCATTTTGACAACCTGACGCCGCTTTATCCCGATGAGCGGTTGAAGATGGAAGTGGAAGATCCGACGATCAAGGACCGTTCGGCGCGGATTATTGACTTGGTTTGCCCTATTGGCAAAGGCCAGCGGGCGCTGATCGTGGCGCCGCCGCGGACGGGTAAGACGGTGTTGTTGCAAAACATCGCCAATTCGATCGCGATGAACCATCCTGAGTGTTATTTGATTGTTTTGCTGATCGATGAGCGGCCAGAAGAAGTGACGGATATGCAGCGGTCGGTGAAGGGGGAGGTTGTGTCTTCGACCTTTGACGAGCCGGCGACGCGGCATGTGGCGGTTGCCGAGATGGTGATCGAGAAGGCCAAGCGGCTGGTAGAGCATAAGCGCGATGTGGTGATCTTGCTTGATTCGATCACGCGTTTGGGTCGGGCGTTCAACACTGTGGTGCCTTCGTCGGGTAAGGTTTTGACCGGTGGTGTTGATGCGAATGCTTTGCAGCGGCCGAAGCGGTTCTTTGGCGCAGCGCGTAATATTGAAGAGGGTGGGTCGTTGACCATCATCGCGACGGCGCTGATTGATACTGGAAGCCGGATGGACGAGGTGATCTTTGAAGAATTCAAGGGCACCGGCAACTCGGAAATCGTGCTGGATCGTAAGGTTGCCGATAAGCGCGTGTTCCCTGCGATTGATATTTTGAAATCGGGCACGCGGAAGGAAGATCTGTTGGTTGAGAAGACCGATTTGCAGAAGACCTACGTTCTGCGGCGGATTTTGAACCCGATGGGCACCACGGATGCGATCGAGTTCCTGATCGGCAAGTTGAAGCAAACCAAGAGCAATGCGGAATTCTTCGACTCTATGAACGCTTAAGCGTTCATAATCAGAGGGTTAGCTATGGAAACCATTTTCGCTCTTGCCACTGCGCGGGGTAAGGCTGGCGTGGCTGTCGTGCGACTGTCAGGGCCTTTGGCGCATGCGGCCGTTGGCAAGCTTTGCGCTTTGCCCGAACCCCGGCAAGCGGGCTTGCGGCGGTTGCTTTGGCAGGGTGAGGTCTTGGACGAGGCCTTGGTGCTGGTGTTCGAAGATGGCGCGAGTTTTACCGGTGAATGTTCCGCAGAGGTGCAATTGCATGGGTCTGTTGCAGTTGTCGCAAAAGTCTTGCGGGTGTTTTCCGGAATGGATGGGCTGCGTCTGGCGGAAGCTGGAGAGTTTACCCGCCGCGCCCTAGAGAATGGGCGGCTTGATTTGGCGCAGGTGGAGGGGCTTGCTGATCTGATTGATGCCGAGACAGAGGCGCAGCGACGGCAGGCTTTGCGGGTGTTTTCGGGCGCTTTGGGGCAGCGCATTGATGTTTGGCGCAGAGATTTGGTGCGGGCAGCAGCCTTGATCGAAGCAACAATAGACTTTGCAGATGAAGAGGTGCCGGTTGATGTGACGCCAGAAGTGCGCGGGCTTGTGTCGGGGCTTTTGGCGTCGTTGCGGTCTGAGCGCGCGGGTGCTGTGGCTGCAGAACGTGTTCGCGACGGTTTCGAGGTGGCGATTGTTGGTGCGCCAAATGTTGGAAAATCGACTCTGTTGAATGCCTTGGCTGGGCGTGAAGCGGCGATTACTTCGGAGTTTGCAGGCACGACACGCGATGTTATTGAAGTTCGGATGGATATCGGCGGTTTGGCGGTAACATTGTTGGACACAGCAGGATTGCGCGATTCCGTAGATGTGATTGAGCGGATCGGTATTGGCCGTGCAATTGAACGGGCACAGAAAGCCGATCTCCGGGTGTTTTTGCTGGAAACTGAAGGTGAGACCTTTGAGGTAGAGGCAGAACCTGATGATATATTTGTTCTTGGTAAGGCGGATCAGCGGCCTGGGGTGACTCAGGCGGTCTCTGGGAAAACTGGCGTCGGCGTGGACTGGCTGATTTCTGCAATTTCTTTACGATTGGGCGCGCGGGCGGCGTCCGCGGGATTGTTGATTCGGGAGCGGCAGCGTATTGCTTTGCAGCAGGCGATTGTCGGATTGGAAGCTGTTGAGCAATTGTTGCCATCTGCTTTGGAGTTTCCTGAGCTGATAGCCGTTGAATTGCGTCGCTCTTTGCGAGCTTTGGAAATAATGGTTGGTCGAATCGATGTTGAAAGCTTGTTGGATGAGATATTCTCGAGCTTCTGCATAGGAAAATGAGGCTGTTTCACGTGAAACATTTTGACGTTATTGTTATTGGCGGTGGGCATGCGGGGGCGGAAGCAGCTGCGGCCTCTGCACGTATGGGCGTGCGCACAGCTTTGGTGACGTTACGCCGGGCCGCGATTGGTGTCATGTCGTGTAATCCGGCGATTGGTGGTCTGGGAAAGGGCCATCTTGTACGTGAAATCGACGCGATGGATGGAATTATGGCGCGCGCGGCGGACCGAGCGGGCATTCAGTTTCGGCTTTTGAACCGCAGGAAGGGGCCAGCAGTTCAGGGACCGCGGGCACAAGCAGATCGCCGCTTGTATCGCGAGGCTATTCAAGAGTTTTTGGGTCAAGAGCCCCTTTTAGAGGTCGTAGAGGGCGAAGTTTCGCGTCTTATGGAGGCCTCCGGTCGGATTACTGGTGTTATTTTAGCGGATGGTACAGAGATTCTTGCACAAGCAGTTATTTTGACTGCTGGAACATTTCTGAACGGAATCATGCATATTGGTGATCAACGCAGCCCGGGTGGTCGCGTTGGGGATAAACCGTCTGTTTTGCTTGCCGAGCAGTTGGCTGGGCTAAACCTGGCAAGAGGCAGGCTTAAAACGGGGACACCACCACGGCTCGATGGCCGCACGATCAACTGGTCGGTTCTCGAGTCCCAGCCGGGCGATGAGACACCAACGCTTTTCTCGTTTTTGAATAAGGTGCCGACTGCAAGACAGATCTCTTGTGGGATTACTCATACCAACGAAAATACCCACGACATTGTTCGTGAAAACCTTAACCGTTCTGCCATGTATGGTGGCCATATTGAGGGGATTGGCCCGCGGTATTGTCCTTCGATAGAAGATAAAATCGTGCGATTCGCTGATAAGGCATCACACCAAATTTTCCTTGAGCCTGAAGGTCTTGACGACCATACGGTTTATCCTAACGGCATATCTACTTCTCTTCCTGCCGAGGTTCAGGAGAGCTATGTTCGGTCAATCCATGGCCTGGAGCGGGTCACTATTTTGCAGCCCGGATACGCGATTGAATATGATTATTTTGATCCACGCGAACTTGATCTTTCGCTACAATTGAAAGCTTTAAAGGGGCTTTATTTTGCTGGTCAAATAAATGGGACCACTGGCTACGAAGAAGCGGCGGCGCAGGGCTTGTTGGCCGGCTTAAATGCAGCAGCCACAGTTTTAGGGAAAGAGCCGATTAGCTTTGGCCGTTCCAGCAGTTATATTGGTGTGATGGTTGATGATTTGACGTCGAAAGGGGTGACAGAGCCCTATCGAATGTTTACCTCGCGCGCCGAATTTCGTCTTACAATGCGTGCCGATAACGCAGATGGTCGATTGACGCCGCTTGGAATTGATCTTGGTTGCGTCCGCGAGGCGAGGCGTGTGGCATTTTTACAGAAGCAAGAACAAATTAATTCTGCAACCGATGTGCTTTCGAATAGAGTTTTTTCTGGCAAGGATTTTGCTTCGGTCGGCATTACATTGAGCCAAGATGGCGCAAGGAGGTCGGCATTGTCGATCCTCGCTTTCCCAGATGTTTCAGTGGATCAGGTAGAGATTTTGGTCCCTGAGTTTGTCGCGTTTGAAGACGAAATAAAGCGGCAAGTTGCGATAAACGCGCTCTACGCACAGTATCTTTCTAGGCAAGCAAGTGAGGCTAAATCCTTGCGAAAGGAGGAAGAAACTTTGATTCCTCCGTCTCTAAGCTTTGTGGGAATGCCTGGTTTGTCGGGAGAACTTGCACTAAAGCTTGGGCGCCTGCGTCCTGCCAATTTGGCACAGGCAGCGCGAATCGAAGGCATGACGCCAGCAGCTTTAACATTGATCTTAGCGCAAATCCGCAAGCAGCGTCGGCAGGCCTCACTGTGAGAGATGATTATCTAACACTTCCAGATTGGCTTGATGTTTCACGTGAAACATTCACAAAGTTGGCCGCTTTTCAGGCATTGGTTGAGAAGTGGAATCCCGCAATAAATCTGATCTCCAAGAGCCGTATTTCGGAATTATGGGATCGGCATATTCTTGATTCTGCACAGTTAATCAGGTTTTGCCCCCCAGGCACAATCAGTTGGTGTGATCTCGGTTCTGGCGGTGGATTTCCTGGACTGGTTATTTCGATTTTGGCGCAAGACCGCTTTCCGGATCTTACCGTTACACTTGTCGAATCTGACCGCCGAAAGGCAGTATTTTTGGGTCAAGCTATTCGCGAGCTTGCCTTGAATGCCGTGGTGGAAGCGAAAAGAATTGACGACTTGCCAAACCTTAACAGTCAAGTCGTATCGGCTCGCGCCTTGGCTTCGCTGACTGATCTTCTTCCCTGGGTTCAACGCCATCTGTGTCGTGACGGCGTCGCGATTTTCCCTAAAGGCGCAAATGCTCAGCAAGAGGTTATTGATGCCCGCAAAAATTGGTCTTTCGATATTGAAGAATTTAGCAGCTTCACCTCAATCGAATCTCGCATTCTGGTTCTGAAAGACATTTCACATGCCTAATGTTTTTGAAAAGTCCTCCCCAATTATTATTTCTGTCGCCAACCAGAAGGGCGGTGTTGGTAAGACCACGACAACAATTAACCTCGCGGCTGCGCTGGCAGAGCGCGGTGCAAATACTTTGCTCATTGATCTAGATCCTCAGGGCAATGCTTCAACCGGCCTTGGCTTTCCGCCAACGGAACGGAAAAAGACCACCTACGATATCCTGATTGAAGAAACTCCGCTGCTTGAAGCGATTGTCGCGACGAGCGTGGCAGGTCTCTCGATTTGCCCGTCCAGTGCAGACCTTTCGTCTGCCGATATTGAATTAATGGCGAACGAAAAGCGCAGCTTTCTGCTGCATGACTCTCTGCGTGACCCACAAATTTCCCAACTCGGGCTCGACTTTATCCTGATTGACTGTCCGCCCTCGTTAAGTCTGCTGACCGTCAATGCCTTGGTTGCCAGTCACGCCGTGCTTGTACCGGTTCAGGCGGAATTTTTCGCCCTTGAAGGGCTTTCGCAACTTATGCTGACGATCCGTGAGGTGCGGCGTAGTGCGAATCCTGCATTGCGGATTGAGGGTGTGGTTTTGACGATGGTAGATGGTCGCAATCGGCTGTCGCAGCAGGTTGAAAGCGATGCGCGTAAGACATTGGGCGAGTTGGTTTTTACCACAACAATCCCCAGAAATGTTAGGCTAAGTGAAGCCCCCTCTTACGCGCAGTCGGTCTTAGATTATGATGGCAATTCAAAGGGAGCTGAGGCCTATAGAGCCTTGGCGCAAGAAGTGCTGGCGCGGCATTCAGGGGTGTTGTGCAACAGGAGGACTGATTGATGGAAAAGAAATCGGAGCGTCGCGGTCTTGGCAGGGGGTTATCTGCTCTCATGGCTGATGTGAATCTTGATGTTAGCCCAGCGGTCGCGCAGCCACGGTCGGAAACTCTGCTGCCCGTGGAGAGGATTGTTCCGAACCCAGAGCAGCCGCGCCGAGATTTTGAGCCGAAAGCGCTACAGGATCTTGCCGACTCGCTTCGTCAAAAAGGCGTGATTCAGCCGCTTATTGTACGCAAGATTGCCAACCAAGATATGTATGAGATTGTTGCTGGCGAACGGCGCTGGCGGGCTGCCCAGATTGCGAAGCTTCACGAATTACCGGTAATAGTCAGAGAGTTTAGCGATTCGGAAGTTCTTGAAATCGCGATTATCGAGAATATTCAACGAGAAGAGCTGAATGCCATTGAAGAGGCGCTTGCATATAAGCAGCTGATGACTCGTTTTGGGCATACCCAAGAGAAAATCTCTGAGGCGCTTTCACGCAGTCGCAGCCACATAGCGAACCTGTTGCGCCTTCTGTCTTTGCCTGACGATGTGCAGCACATGGTAAAAAGTGGAACGCTCTCGGCAGGTCATGCGCGTGCGCTTATCACCACACCAAATGCTCTTGAGCTTGCTTTAAAGGTTGTTGGAAAGGGGCTTTCGGTCCGTGAAACTGAAGATTTGGTGCGTAAATCTTCGATAGACCCCACCAAGCGCCGCAAGGCAGCACAAAGTGATGGTAAGGATGCTGACACGAAGGCTCTTGAGGCTGACCTTTCCGCCAATTTGAAGATGGCGGTAAGAATAGATCATGAACCCGCAGGTGGCGGGCGGATCAGCATTTCATACCACACTCTCGATGATCTTGATTTGCTGTGTCAGGTGTTGTCAGTGATCCCGCGCGATATGGCGCGCTCTTAAGCACCAGCGAGTTTTCTTATAACCGCGTTTAATAAAACGCGGCCCTTCGCTGTTGCAACTAGTCTTCCATCGTGGCGGATGAGAAGGCCATTTTCAGATAAGTCATTGATTATGTTTGATTCTAGGGCTGATTTTGATATCTGAGTGTGACGATCAATATCCAATCCTTCACTTAAGCGAAGCGACATGAGCAGATATTCAAGCCCGTGTTCCTCGCAAGAAAGGGCCTGTCGTGCCAATTCAGGTTTTTGATCTGCCAAGGCCATTTGCAGCCAAAGTGCGGGCGATTTAGGCGACTCGGTTGCGTATCTTTGCCCATGCAGTGTTAACCGGCCATGCGCGCCTGGCCCGATGCCAAGATAATCGCCGCCACGCCAATAGATCAGATTGTGTCGTGATTCGCTCCCCAGTTTCGCATGGTTCGACACTTCATAAGCAGGCATTCCTGCCTGCTCGCAGGTCTCCTGCGTTAGGTCGTACATGTCGGCGGCCAGATCCTCTTCCGGCAATCCCTTCAACCCGCCCCTGCTTAATCTATCCGAAAAGGCCGTACCGTCTTCAATGGTTAGTTGGTACAAAGAAATGTGATCAATTGATAGGGCCAGCGCTGATTTCAGTTCCTGCTTCCAGTCGCTAAGGCTTTGGTCTTGTCGGGCATAAATCAGGTCAAAGCTCACACGTTCAAAACATTTTCGTGCAATATCAAAGGCTTTTATCGCTTCCTTTGCGCTGTGACGCCGCCCCAGCCTTCGCAGGTCTGCATCATTCATCGCCTGCATGCCCATCGAAACCCTGTTGATGCCTGCATCGCGATAGCCCCTAAAGCGTTCTGCTTCTATAGAACTTGGGTTGGCCTCAAGCGTGATCTCGGGGTCGTTCACCATCGGCCAAGTGGTGCGCACTGCTTCCAGCACACCATTGACTGTCTCTGGGGTCATCAGCGAAGGCGTGCCGCCACCAAAGAAAACAGTCTGTAAAACACGTCCTTTGGTTTCTGCGCCAAGTCTTTTGATTTCCTTGACATAGGCTGACTGCCACTGTTTCTGATTAATCGTCGCAGCAACATGGCTGTTGAAATCACAATAGGGACATTTTGATTCACAAAAGGGCCAATGAATATACAGACCAAAGCCGCCCGCTTTCCAATCCTCATCCGGCTGCATGGTTCGCTCCGATTAGCACAATCCTCTTGGCGCCCCGTGAATGTTTCACGTGAAACATCCGGTCACAAGCTGTTGAAAAGCTTGACCTCTGTGGCTTATTTTATTCTTGGTCTCCCGATCCAGTTCGGCGCAAGTCAAAGCAAAACCGTCGGGCACAAACACAGGATCATAGCCGTGACCATGCTCACCCCGCGGTGGCCATACAACCTGCCCAGGCATGACGCCTTCGAAGACTTCATCATGTCCATCAGGCCAAGCCAAAACCAAGGTGCATCGAAACTGAGCGCTATAGGGTGCTGAGGCGTTGCGCGCGCTGATCGCCGCCCATGTCCTCGTCATTGCTAACATAAAGTCGCGACCCGTTGGCGTTTCCGCCCAATCTGCCGTGTAAACCCCAGGCGCGCCCTCTAGCACATCGACTGTGATCCCAGAGTCATCAGACAAGGCTGGCAACCCCGTCGCGCGCGCCGCAGCATGGGCTTTGATCCGCGCATTGCCAACAAAACTCGTCTCTGTTTCGGCAGGTTCTGGCAGACCCATCGCTGCGGCAGAGACAACTTCAATCCCAAAAGGCTGAAGTAAATCTATGATTTCCTCAAGCTTTCCTCGATTATGCGTGGCAACCAACAGCCTGGCTCCAGAAAACTTCCGCATCAAATCAACCCCAAGGCAGCCTTTTGGGCGGCTACCAATTCCGCGGCCCCTGCTTCCGCCAAATCCAGCAGCGCGCCCATCTCTTCACGCGAAAACGTCGCACCTTCGGCCGACATTTGCACTTCAATCAGCCGCCGGCGGCCAGTCAAAATAAAGTTACCATCGGTACCAGCCGCAGAGTCCTCAGGATAATCCAGATCCAGAACTGGCTGCCCCGCATAAATCCCACAAGAGATTGCGGCAACATGATCAATCATCGGATCGCTCACAATCGTTCCAGCCTTCATAAGCTTGTTCATCGCCAGCCGCAGCGCAACCCAACCACCTGTGATCGCAGCACAACGCGTGCCGCCGTCGGCTTGAATAACGTCGCAATCCACAACGATCTGCCGCTCTCCAAGCGCCGATCGGTCAACGCCAGCCCGCAGCGCTCTACCTATAAGCCTTTGAATTTCCTGAGTTCGTCCAGTTTGCTTTCCCATGGCCGCCTCACGACGCGTTCGCGAGTTCGTCGCGCGTGGCAGCATGCCATATTCCGCCGTCACCCAGCCAAGCCCAGAATTCTTCAGGAATGACGGCGCCTTGTCTTCAATCGTTGCCGAGCACAGCACATGCGTTGCCCCCATCTTGATCAAACAAGATCCTTCTGCATGTTTCATCACATCGATTTCGATCGACACGGGGCGCATTTCATTCAGTTTCCGGCCAGACGGGCGCATGTTCATTTCCTTATTTTTCTGGGCTCCAGATAGTCCCGTGCCGCTTCCAGATGCAAGCCTCATTGACGCGGGCGTGGAAGCCTCCTTAATGAAAGCTCAGGTTGGGAATTTCGCAATGAATGACGGCAAAAAACTACTGTCCGAAATGAATGACCGCTCCCGCGAGGTGTTCCGCCGTGTGGTCGAGGGCTACATCGCCTCGGGCGATCCTGTCGGCTCGCGCACCTTGACCCGCAGCATGACCGAACGTCTCTCTGCCGCCACCATCCGCAATGTGATGCAGGATCTCGAATTTCTGGGCCTTCTCGACAGCCCGCATGTCTCGGCAGGGCGAATCCCGACTCAGATGGGCTTGCGCATGTTTGTCGATGGCCTACTCGAGGTAGGTGACGTCGGTGTCGAAGACCGCAAATTGATCGACACGGCCAGTTCTGGCACCGACCAAGACATTGCCGGCCTGCTCGATACTATCGGCGGCACGCTCTCGGGTATCACACGCGGCGCCAGTGTGGTGCTGGCCCCCAAGGTCGAGGCCGCGATTCGCCATATCGAATTCGTTAGCCTCTCTGCCGAACGCGTGCTGGTGGTTTTGGTCTTCGCCAACGGCCATGTCGAAAACCGCCTGTTCACTCCACCCCCTGGCCAAACCCCTTCCTCAATGCGCGAGGCTGCGAATTTTCTGAATTCCTTGGCCACTGGCAAAACCCTTTCGGAACTGCGCCGCACCATGGGTCAAGACATCGCTCGCCGCCGTCAAGAAATCGATTCGCTGGCGCGCGAACTGGTCGAAAGCGGCATCGTTTTGTGGGAAAACAGCGGCGAGCAAAGTGAACGCCTGATCGTGCGCGGTCGCGCCAATCTGATCGAAAACAGCAGCGAATCCGAAGACATCGACCGCATTCGCGTGCTGTTTGATGACCTTGAACG